>JBGSQC010000225.1:0-5836 GCA_041738295.1 Zhengella sp.
AACTCGGAACAGGTGACGAAAGCACCCAATCCTGATAACCAAACCTCAGGCCTCGCAGCCGCTAAACAAGGGTGGCCGGATACCCCGGTTTAGGTGGCCGGATGTCGCTGGAATGACCGGCCGGATAGTCCGGAATACGCATGAACCGAAGTCGCATTGAGCTCCGTAGATCGATAGTTCTTGAAGGAGCAAACTTTGCGACATTAGCCAAGTGGAGAAAGAAATGACCAAATGGCAAATTGCCCTTGTTCGCGAACAGGGGATCGAATTCGCTGTCGCCAGTGTGAAGGATAGTGTCCTTCAAAATAAGGCAAGTGCTGAAAGCCTGATCGCTAGCTTGACGGTTCGATTGAACCGGCCAACCGTTCTGATCGGTGCACGAGACCACAGGCTGTTCGGCCGGCATGATATTGTTCGGTTTTTGCAGCATGTTCATCCAAGTCGGCTTCCGTGGAGTGAAGTTACCATTGCCGCTTGATGTGTAGATATAGGCGCAAAGGCAGAAGTGCCTTTGCGCTTAATCCAGCTTTCAAGGAAGGTTTGGAAGTGAGTTTTCGAATGGTGTTTCCGTCGCAGCGCTCAATGTTGGACGATAGCCGAGCGCCCCGTCGGCGCCATCCCAAACAATTGTGATCGACACAGCCCGCGCCTGGCAAGAAGTGCAGCGCATCCGAAGGGCTATGCGTGAGAGCCGCACATCCCCGCCAAACCGCGCAGCTAGGGCAGGGAGGTCGGCTTTCTTGCGGCGTCGGCACGAATTGCAGTGGAGCCAACTGCTCAGATTGAGCTTTATCAGCTCGTCGATGGTGTTTGACTGATTCATTTTGGCAGTGTCTCACACCTCAAAGGAGGGTGAACAAAATGGCATGAAGCTGTAAACCAACGCTCCGGGTGTAAACCAGCGGTCAAAAAATCCTGCTAAGTCATTGAAAATGGTGCCCCCGGACGGACTCGAACCGCCGACCCCCTGATTACAAATCAGGTGCTCTACCAACTGAGCTACAAGGGCATGGGCCGCATGCCTAGCACAATTTGGTTTCCAGTAAAGTCAAAACAGGGTGCGATTGTGCCAAAGCGGGCAGTGCGCGAAAGGCACCTTGCGTCATGCCGGGAGGGTCGGCTCGCGTTGGCGCGGGCCTATTCCAATGGCAGGTCGGGCAGGTGGGTGAAGGCATCGCGCAGTGCCGTCGACCAGCCCGTCGAGATCGTCTGGTACCAGGCATCATCGGCGGTGAATCGGCGGCGCGGGGCGAGGACGAAGCTGTCGCGCTCATAGAATTGCAGGTCCAGTGGCATGCCGACAGACAGGTTCGCCTTCAGGGTGGAATCAAACGACACCATCAGCAGCTTTGACGCAGCTGCAAAGCTCATTGCCTTGTCATAGGCGCGCACGATGATCGGCCGGCCATATTTGTGCTCGCCGATCTGGAAAAAGGGCGTTTCGTCGCTGGTCTCGATAAAGTTGCCTTCCGGATAGATCAGGAAGAGACGCGGCGCGCCGCCGGCAATCTGGCCGCCCAGGATGAAGGTGGCGTTGAAGGTGCTTTCGGCGCGCTGGCCAGCCTGCGCGGTCGAGGCGATCACTTCCTTCAGCGTATCGCCGACCAGCTTGGCGGTCTGGAAGATGGACGGCGTGCCGAGAATCGACGGTGCGCGGTCCTTCGGGGCCTTGGAGCGTTCTTCCAGAAGCGAGACCACGGCCTGCGTGGTGGCGAGGTTTCCTGCACTCAGGAGCACCAGCGCGCGTTCGCCTGGAACCGACCACGAAAACATCTTGCGCATGACGGATATGTTGTCGACACCGGCATTGGTGCGGGTGTCCGACATGAAAACCAGACCCTTGTCGATCTTCATGGCTACGCAATAGGTCATGGTGGTCCTGTCGTCCGATTCGGTTGCCGTTCGGGGTCGAT
This sequence comes from Zhengella sp., assembly GCA_041738295.1. GTDB lineage: Bacteria > Pseudomonadota > Alphaproteobacteria > Rhizobiales > Rhizobiaceae > Zhengella. The sequence continues at coordinate 1,914 of JBGSQC010000225.1, forward strand.
TACTGCGCGACGTTCACCCGGACCGCAAGCACTTCTTCCGCATGGCCGAACCGCAGGCCCGCCACCGGCGAGGCATCGTCATAGTCGCGGCCATGGGCAAGGCGCACATAGCGCTCGTCAGGACAGACCCGGTTGGCGCAGTCAAAGCCAACCCATCCCAGCCCCTCCACATGGGCTTCGGCCCAGGCGTGAGAGGCGGCCTGCTCGTCCGATCCTTCCATCATCAGATAGCCGGATACATAACGGGTGGGGATCAGCAGAGCGCGCGCGGCGGTGCAAAAAATGTGGGCATGGTCCTGGCAGACGCCATGGCCGCCTGCCAGCGCGTCTTCGGCGGGCGTGGCGGAATGGGTTTTGCCGGGCTCATAGGCGACGGTATCGGCAATCGAGTGCATCAGCGCATGCAGCATTTCGAGCGGCTTGGCCTTCTTCACTCCGGCTGAGAATTGCCTGATGCCGGGGCCGACGCTGGTGAGCGGAGTTTCCTGCAGGTAGATCCAAAGCGGCGCGGAATTGCGGTCATGGCCGGTCACGCCGGCGGTATCGCGGGTTTCAACGATGCCGGACGCCGATATCTCGACATGCTCGACATTGCCTCTGGAAGAAACCAGCAAGGTGTCATTCCCGAAGCCGTCGCGGTATTGCGCTTCCTTCACGCAGCCGGCGAAGGTGAGGCTCCATTCGCGCACGGTCTGCACCGAGTCTGTTCGCGGATGCAGGCGCAGCCGCTGCAGCAGATAAGGCAGTGGCGTGTCGTAGGTGTATCGGGTCTGGTGGTTGATCGTCAGGCGCATGGGCAGCCTCAATAAAACCGGTAGGAGTCGGTGATCTCGGAAGACAGGCGGTTGCAGTCGGCCATGAATTCCTGGAGGAATTCATGCAGTCCCCGGTCGAATATGCCCTGGGCGGTCAGACCGCCAAACTGTTTCTCAAGCGCTTCAGCCGTAGAATGGCAGACATGGCTTGTGCCGTAGTCGCGCTCCAGGTCCCGCATGTTCAACAGGATCATGCCCATGCAATAGGCGAGCGACCGTGGCATGCGCCGGTTGAGGATGAGGAAATCGGCGATGTTGGCGGCGGTGGCCTGCGCCTCGTAGACCCAGCGATAGGAGCGGTGCGCCGAGACCGAGCGCAGGATCGTCTCCCATTGCAGATTGTCAAACGAGGAACCGACCCAATTGGCCGCCGGAAGCAGCACATAATATTTCACGTCGAGGATGCGCGCGGTGTTGTCGGCGCGCTCCAGATAGGTGCCCATGCGGGCAAAATTGAAACGCTCGTCGCGCAGCATGGTGCCTTCAAAGGCGCCGCGGATCAGTGCCGTCTCGCGCTTGATCAGCGACAGCGCCTCCGGCAGGTTCTTCTCCGTGACAGGCGTAGAGAAGACGTCCTTCATCTTCATCCAGGCTTCGTTGAGGTTTTCCCAGACTTCGCGGGTGAGCGCGGTGCGCACCATGCGGCCATTGTTGCGGGCATTGTCGATGACGGACAGGACCGACGAGGTGTTGTCCGGGTCGCGCAACATGAAATCAATGGCGCTGGCCTCGGTGCTCTCGGCATATTTGGCCGAGAAGGCGTCGGCCACGCCGGAGCTTTGCAGCACCGAACCCCAGATGTCGCGGACGCCGGAGCCGCCGGTCAGCGCCACATGGTGGCCGGCATCAAGCAGGCGTGCAGTGCTTTCCGCCCGCTCGATGTAGCGGTGCATCCAGTAGAGGCCGTTTGCGGTTCTTCCCAAAAGCATGTCAGTCGTCCAGTACCCATGTGTCCTTGGTGCCGCCGCCCTGGCTGGAATTGACCACCAGCGACCCTTCCTTCAGCGCCACGCGCGTCAGCCCGCCCGGCACGATGCGGATCTGGTCGGACACCAGAACGAAGGGGCGCAGATCGACATGGCGCGGCGACAGGCCCGCCCCGGTCAGGATGGGGCAGGTGGAAAGCGCCAGCGTCGGCTGGGCGATGTAGTTGGAGGGCCGCGCCTTCAGCTTTTCGGCAAAGGTCTCGCGTTCCTTTTTCGATGCAGCCGGGCCGACCAGCATGCCGTAGCCGCCGGAGCCATGGACCTCCTTGACCACCAGCTCGTGCAAATGCTCCAGCACATACTTCAGGCTGTCGGCCTCCGAGCACCGCCAGGTCGGCACGTTCTGCAGGATCGCCTTGCGGCCGGTGTAGAATTCGACGATCTCGGGCATGTAGGAATAAATCGCCTTGTCGTCGGCGATGCCGGTTCCCGGCGCATTGGCAATGGTAATGCCGCCGGCGCGGTAAATGTCCATGATGCCGGGAATGCCGAGCTGCGAATCGGGCCTGAACGTCAGCGGATCAAGGAAATCATCGTCAACGCGGCGGTAGAGCACGTCGATGGCCTTGTAGCCCTCGGTGGTGCGCATGGCGACGCGGCCGTTCTCGATGCGCAGGTCCGAGCCTTCCACCAGTTCGCAACCCATCTGGTCGGCGAGGAAGGAATGCTCGAAATAGGCCGAATTGTAGATGCCGGGCGTCAGCACCGCGACCACCGGCTTGCCCTTGGCGGCAGGCGGGGCGACGGCGGCGAGCGACTGGCGCAGCAGTTGCGGATAGTTTTCGACCGGCTTGACGCGGATGTCGCGGAAGAGCTCCGGGAAGAGCTGCATCATCGTTTCGCGATTTTCCAGCATATAGGACACGCCGGAAGGTGTGCGGGCATTGTCTTCCAGCACGAAGAAGTCGTTTTCGCCGGTGCGAACAATGTCGACGCCGATAATGTGGGTGTAGACGCCGCCCGGCGGCTTCATGCCCAACATCTGCGGCAGGAAGGCAACGTTCTTGGCAATCAGCTCAACCGGGATGCGGCCGGCGCGGACGATCTCCTGGCGGTGGTAGATGTCATCCAGGAAGGCGTTGAGAGCGACAACGCGCTGCTCGATGCCTTGGGCAAGGCGGCGCCATTCGGCACCCGAAACGATGCGGGGAACGATGTCGAAGGGGATCAGGCGCTCGGCAGCATCGCTCTCGCCATAGACATTAAAGGTGATTCCGGTGCGCCGGAACAGCTTCTCGGCATCCTCGCCCTTGCGGTTGAGATCGGCCGGGTCCTGCCGTGCATACCAGTCGGCATAGCCCGAATAGGGATCGCGCATCATTTCGCCGGCGCGCATCTCGTCGAAAAACTCTGCTGCCATGCCTGCTCCCCTGCCTTTCGTCCAGATTTGAGAATGACAAAGCAAAACACAAGCCAAATCAGCAACAAGGCTTGATTGGCGGTGCGAAAGTCAGCCTCTGCCTAAAAAACAGGCAGATGATGCCGCTTTGAAGCGGCATGCGCCCAAGACCGGGGCAGGTCAGCCGGCGAGGTGGCGGGTGGCAGCGTAAAGTGAAATGGCGGCCGCATTCGACACGTTGAGTGAGTGGATGGCGCCGGGCATGTCGAGGCGTGCAAGTGTCGCCACTGTTTCGCGTGTCTTCTGGCGAAGGCCCTTGCCTTCGGCACCCAGAACAAGCGCGATGCGCGCGCCGGTCATGGACTTTTCCAGTTCCACCGGACCATCGGAATCAAGGCCGATGGTCTGGAAGCCGGAAGCCGCCAGCGTCTCGAGCGCCTCGGCCAGATTGCGCACGGTGATGTGGTCGATGTGTTCGAGTGCGCCGGATGCCGCCTTGGCCAGAACGCCTGATTCCTGCGGGCTGTGGCGGGCCGTGGTGATCAGCGCGCCGGCATTGAAGGCAACGGCAGATCGCAGGATGGCCCCGACATTGTGCGGATCGGTCACCTGGTCCAGCACAAGCACGAGGCGTGTGTCACCGAGTGCTTCCAGCGGCTTGGGCTCCAGCGCGCGGGCTTCCAGCAGCACGCCCTGGTGGACGGCTTCCGATCCGGTGATGCGGTCAATATCGCGCGGTTCTACCGTCTCAACAGGAAAGGGCAGGGCCTCGATGTCGATGCC
>JBGSQC010000230.1:0-6178 GCA_041738295.1 Zhengella sp.
GGTGGAGGTGGAGACCGCAGGCGCTGACGCGCAGGAAATCTGGGTGCAGGCCAATGAGCTGTTTGACGATGACGGCACCAGCTTCAACGAACGCGAAGGCAAGGAACCGGTTGCGCCGCCGGTCTTCTATGACGAATTCGATCACACGATCCAGCTGATGCGTCCGGCCTGGGCAACGGTGCTTGAGCGCCGCGCGCGGCTGGGTGATCCGGCGCTCGCCGACAGCATTCTCGATGCCAACCGGCAGGTGATGGACCGGCTGCGCCAGCGCCTTGATGCCATGCGACCGCAAGGCGTGCAGCGCATCCGCAAGCTGGAAGATGGTGACGATCTGGACCTCAATGCTGCCGTTGCCGCTGCCATCGACACGCGGCTTCGCCGCCAGCCGGACATGAGGGTGATGATGCGGCGCGTGCTGAAAACGCGCGATACCGCCGTGCTGGTGCTGCTCGACCTGTCGGAATCGACCAATGATCCGGCTCCCGACGGCCAGAGCGTGCTGGCGCTGACGCAATCGGCGACGGTCCTGCTGGCCGAAGCGATGACGCGTGTCGGCGACCGCTTTGCCCTGCATGGATTTTGTTCGGACGGACGCGCGCAGGTTTTCTACCAGCGCTTCAAGGATTTCGACGATCCTTGGGGCCCTATGGCCAAGGCACGGCTGATGGGCGCGGAAGGAAAGCTTTCCACCCGCATGGGGGCGGCGATCCGCCATGCGACCCATCATCTCGGCCAAAGCCGGGCGGCACGAAAACTGATGCTGGTGCTGACAGATGGCGCCCCGGCTGACATTGATGTGCGCGACCCCAATTACCTTCGCGCCGATGCGCGGCGGGCGGTTGAGGAAGCCCGGCGCATGGGTATCACGCCCTTCTGCCTGACGTTGGACCCCGGTGCCGACACCTATGCACAGCGCATTTTCGGCGCACGCAATGTGCAGGTGGTTGACCGGGTTGAGCGCCTGCCGGAGAGGTTGCCCGCGCTTTACGCCGCGCTGACGGGGTGACGGCAGCAAGCTTCAACCTGGCGGCATCATTTCTTCTTTTTGGAGACCTTCTCCGGCTTGCCCTTGTGCGAGGTCGACGTCATGTCCTCCAGCTCCGTCTTGGTCATGGATTTTTCCATTTCCTTCGACGCGCCTTTCAGGTCGCCCTTCTTCGTTTCGCCGCGTTTTGCCGACAGCGCTGCGCCGGCTGCCTTTTGTTGGGATTTTGACTTGGCAGGCATGGTGTTTCCTCCGGATTGACGATTGACGGCCGGCGCTTGCACCCCGCCTGTCCTGTCTTTTAAAAAATGCGGGGCGAAGGCGCTTGTTCCCGACCTGGGCTGATGCAGCCATGATTTCTTCCGCCCCCTTCAAGGTGTGCGAAAGGACGTCACAAAAAACTGGAAATCGGTATGTGATTTGTCGCCTCGGAACACCATTGTGCCCCGGCGCACCGAACCAGCCGGGACATAGGCAAAAACCACGTCGCCGCCGCCGCTGGTTTGATTACTGGCACTGACCACGACATCTGCCGCCGTTGCGGTTCCGGAGTTGGTCAGATCAAAAGGAACAAGCACGGCACCGCCAAGTCTTCGGGGTTCGCCGATGACAACAGACAACTGCGGTGCTCCCGGTGGCGAGAACAGGCCGATGCCGACGAGGTAGACTACCAGAGCCAGATAGAGGAACGCCGAGATCGCCGCTGCAACCCATTCGATCTTCTCTCCCAGCTGCGCGCCTGTTGGAAGGTCCGGTTCCCGGTTGACCGGCTTGGTCTTTTTTCTGGTCGCCATGGGCAGCTCCTAGAGGATCAGTCGCGCAGCGGCAGCGCCGACTGACGCAGGCAGGCCGAGAACGATTGTGGAGAACACCATGAGCCGGATCGGCACTTCGCCCGCATCATGGAAGGTCCAGAGCAGGTAAAAGCTGACGGCTAGCGCCAACATGTAACCGGGCAGCGTGAAGCGCAGGAACGCGTTCCACCACGGGCGGTCGGGCTCCACCTTGCTGCCGCCCTTGAAGCCGACAACGAAGACAAACGCATGAACGATGCCAAGGGAAAGCGCGGAAATGGCCAGAATGTGCCAAGGCGAGACCCGATAGGCGATCAGGAGCACCTCCTCTGTCGGCGCGACATTCAGCCCGAGGAACAAGGCGCCAACCGCCATGACGAACATCTCGCCGCCATAGGTTTCCTGTTTGTCGTCAATTGCGTCAATGCTGTCGTCATCCGTTGACCCGAGTTGGGAACGGGCAAGCAGTGCGCCGATGGCAGCCGGCACAGACTGGATTGCGATCTTGCCGGAAATTTCGCGCGCGGACATATCCGGAGTCAGCGCACCGAAACACGCAAGGAGAATGAGCGCGACCAGGGCTCCGGCCAGCAGGGCAAAGGCCGCATCGACGGCATCTTCCGTCCAGCTGCGTGTTTCCTCAAATCCGATGAGAATGGAAAGCCGCGTCAGCACCGGAAAGGCGAGTGTAACAAAGACAAGCAGCTTCAACGGATCAATGGTGAAACCCAGTTGCCAGAATTCGCTGGTCATCAGCATCGGCAGGGAGAAAATGAGAGCTCCACCAAATGCCCTGCCAAAATCCCGCAGAGCCTTGTCGGGTTTGGTGCGGCGTGTCCGTGCGGCTGCCGGCTTATTCATGAATAACCAATTCCTCGCCTGTGCGGCTCACCTAAAGCAAACGGGAACGGCCCGGGAGGATTTCTCCCGGGCCAGTTCCGTTGTCAGGCTGCCTTGCGGGCCTTGGCCCGTTCGTTTGCCGTGGCGACGGCGAGCTTGGTCAGGTCGCTGTCGGTTTTGCTCTCCTCGTCCAAAGTGGCGTCAAGCAGCTTGGCAGCATCTGCCATGCCGAGCTCGACTGCCCAGCGCTTCAGCGTTCCGTAGCGCGTGATCTCGTAGTGCTCGACGGCCTGCGCGGCTGAGATGAGGCCGGCATCAAGGGCGACGGTGCCCTTGTACTCGTCCATGATTTCCTCGCCTTCGGAGAGGATGCCTTCGATGGCGTCGCAGGTCTTGCTTTGGGCGCGCTTGCCGATGATCTCGAACACCTGCTGCAGACGTTCGATCTGACCTTCGGTCTCCTGCTGGTGCTTCTCGAATGCAGCCTTGAGCTCGTCAGATTCTGCGGCACGCTTCATCTTCGGCAGAGCCTTCAGGATCTTCCGCTCGGCGTAATAAATATCCTTGAGGGTATCGTGAAACAGGTCTTCGAGAGTTTTTTCCTTGGCCATTTTCTTGTCCCTTCTGTTCTGGCTGGGTGGTGGCAGATCACGCAATGCGATCGCTTCCAAACAACGAAGCTCGGTAAATTCCGTTCCGCCTGTTCCTGATTTTGTTGGAACGAAAGCGCGGATGTTTGCGACGCGAGGGTGCGGTCATTCCCTGCGAATTCCGGTTTCGGGTTACTCGACACCGGTTCTGTCGTTGAATAAAGTCGTGTTGCACTCCAAGCGGGAATTACGAAATGGCCGAATTGGTGACACAGCAAACTCCTCTCTTGCTTCGCATCCTGCGGTTCCCGCTTATCCGCGTGATCATTCTGGGCGGTGGCCTCTTCTCCATGATGGCCTGGACGGAAAGCCAGATCATTGCGGTCAAAGACAATGCCTGGATGGGGATCGCCGTGGCGCTCGGCCTGGGCCTTGTGGCGATGGCGATCTACCTTGCCTGGGGAAAGTTCATCGAACGGCGCGACGTGAGTGAACTGTCGCTGGCGGGTGCGGGCCGCGAGTGGGCGATCGGCGCGCTGATCGGCGCCGGGCTTTACACCTGTTGCGTACTGATCCTGATGATGCTCGGCATTTACCGCATCGAAGGGCTGAACCCCTGGACCTACATGATCCCTGCCGCTTCGATGGCCGTGAAATCGGGCATCTTCGAGGAACTGGTGTTTCGCGGCGTTCTGTTCCGTTCCTTTGAAGAGATGGCCGGCACCTGGGTCGGGATCATCGTCTCGTCCTTTGCCTTCGGATTCCTGCACCTTATCAATCCGGATGCCACGATTGCAGGCGCTGCCTATATCACCATCGAGGCGGGCCTTTTGCTGGCTGCGGCCTATCTGGTCACGCGGCGGCTGTGGATTGCCATCGGCTTTCACATGATGTGGAACTACGTGCAGTCAGCCGTCTATTCCGGCATTGTTTCAGGGGGTGTGGCGGAGCCCGGCCTGTTTCGTGACAAGATCGAGGGGCCAACCTTCCTCACCGGCGGAAATTTCGGCATGGAACAGTCCGTGTTTGCGCTGATCCTGTGCACAGGCGCGGGCATCATCCTCCTGATCATGGCAAGGCGCCGAGGCCACCTTGTGCCCGTGCCCTGGACTGCAAAGCGCTAGACGGCATCGCCGCAATGGTGACACGACCCGACCTGACCGGTTTGTGAGGAAAAGATGATGGAACGCATCATTCCGGCAAAACCTCTGTGGCTTCGCATCCTGCAATTTCCGCTCGTCCGGCTGGCCTTGCTCGGCCCTGCCTTTTTCCTGCTGATCGGCATCAGCAACGGTTTCAGGCAACAGTTCGCTGCAACGCCTGTGAATGCCCTCGGCGCTGCCGTGGGCATGGCGCTGCTCGGGCTCGTGGTCTACTGGACCTTCGTGCGGCTCGTCGAACAGCGACCGGTGCGGGAACAGTCCTTGCCTGGCATGGGCCGTGAACTTGGATTGGGCATGCTGATTGGCGCAGGCCTCTGTGTGCTCTGCTTCGCAATCCTGATTCTGATCGGTGTCTACCGGATCGACGGCGTGAACCCTTTGCAGGTCATGCTACCGGCGCTGGCCATGGCCATCAGTTCCGGCGTGCTGGAGGAATTGATGTGGCGGGGCGGCCTGTTCCGTATCGTCGAGGAATGACTCGGCAGCTGGATTGCCCTGGCGGTTTCTGCATTTGTCTTCGGACTCAGCCATTATGGCAATGAGCCGGATGCCCTTTGGGGCTCTCTGGCGATCACCATAGAAGCGGGTCTATTGCTGGCTGCCGTCTACATGGTGACGCGCCGATTGTGGATCAGCATCGGCTTGCACTTGGCATGGAATTTCGCCCAATCCGGCGTGTTTTCCGGGATAGTCTCCGGTGCTTTCAATCAACCGGGGCTGCTCAAGTCGACAATCGAAGGGCCGGTCACTCTGACAGGCGGCAATTTTGGGCTGGAAGCGTCGATCGTCTCGGTACTGATCTGCACGGTTGCCGGTGTGGCGATGCTCATGATCGCGGTGCGTCGCGGCCACATTGTACCGCCCTATTGGAAGCGCGGCGGGTAGGGCTGCGGAGTCAGCTGTTGAACGGCCGGGTTTGCACCATTGCGGGTCGTGCGCCGATGGCCTTGACCCAGGCCGAAAGGTTCGGGCGGCCACCCAAAATCCCGGCGGAGGGGTGGCGAAATGCAACCCATTCGGCCATGCAGGCCACCGCAAAATCGGCAAGATCGGGGGCAGCTCCCGGATCGCGTGCCAATGCGTCGAGCGCATCACTGCTGCGGGCGACGGCGGCGTACTGGGTCTGCACAAAATCGGCATGGTCGGGCGCGACGGCGCGCAACTGATCCGTGCGGGCCGCGACACCCCGGTCGAGAGCGCCATAGGCGAGCCCGAGGACCGCAAGCCGGGCCGTGTCTGTCTCTAACGGGGCAGTGAACCGGCCGCCTGCGAACCGTGCGTCGAGATGCTGGCAAATTAGCAGCGATTCGGTCAGAACCGTGCCGTCATCCAGCTCCAGCGCCGGAATCCGTGCAACCGGATTGACCGACCAGAAGCCTGTCGACTGATCCTTTGGGTTCACGGCGATTTCAGTGACGTTGTCCACGGCGCCTGCCTCGCGAATGAGCACGCGGACGAGGCGGACATAGGGCGAATTGACGGAAATATAGAGCTTCATTGTGGTTCTTCCGGTGACAGCCCGGCACCGGGCGGGGCGGCAAGGAGTGCTGCGGACATGTCGGCGATCCGGGGCGAGCCGCACAGGCGCATGGTCCGTGCGAGTTCATCAGACAGGATTTGCAGCGCCCGTTCTGCGCCCGCCTGACCGGCAGCAGCAAGCCCGAACAGCGTGGCCCGGCCGACCAGAACGGCATCAGCGCCAAGGGCCAGCGCCTTCACAATATCGGTCCCGCGCCGCAGACCTCCGTCCAGAAAAACCTGTGCCCGACCGCCGACAGCCGCCCGGACCGCGGGAAAGGCGTCGGC
>JBGSQC010000245.1:0-12430 GCA_041738295.1 Zhengella sp.
CGCGCCGCTTCGATACCTTGTAGGTGGCAAACTCGTCGCCGGCAGCCGGCAGTGGAACGGTAACGCTTTCCACGAATTCGCCGGGCTGGCGGTCCTGCTTGCCATAGGCAATGAAGAAATCCTGCAGTGGCATGGTGCGCCGGCCGTGGCCCTTGCGCAGCGTCAGCGTTGCGCCCAGCGCAATCAATGGCGGCGGCGTGTCACCGATCGGCGACCCATTGGCGATGTTGCCGCCGATGGTGCCCATGTTGCGCACCTGCTCGCCGCCAATGCGGTCGATGAGGCCGACCATTTGCGGCAAGTACTCCGCCAGCGCGCCATGGGCCTGCGAATAGCTGACACCGGCCCCGATGACGAGGCTGTTGCCCTTCTTCGAAAGGGTCCTGAGATCGTTGAGATGGCCGGTGAACACCGCCGGCGCAATGGTGCGCATCTGCTTGGTGACCCAGAGCCCGACATCCGTGGCACCGGCAACGATGGTCGCCTGCGGCGTCTCCTCCAGCACACGGGCCAGATCGTCCACATCCGCGGGAACAATGACGCTTCCTTCCGGTCCGTCAATCACCACGCGCGCGCCATCTGCCATGGCGCGCAATTTGCCCGTCACCGTGGCGCGTTCCATGGCCAGCGCATCAAGCGCCGGATTGCCATGGGTTCCGATCGCGCGCGCCGCGCGGATGATAGCCTCATAGCCGGTGCAGCGGCACAGATTGCCCTGCAGCGCCTTTTCAATGCGCGCATCGTCAGCCTCCGGCTCGGCCATCCACAAGCCGTAAAGGCTCATCACGAAGCCCGGCGTGCAGAAGCCGCATTGCGAGCCGTGATGATCCACCATCGCCTGCTGCACCGGGTGCAGATGGCCGTCGCGCCCCTTCAGGTGCTCCACCGTCACCACATGGCAGCCATGGAGCGACCCCATGAAACGGATACAGGCATTGACGCCTTCATAGGCAAGCGCGCCATCCGGCCCGATGCGCCCGACCAGCACTGTGCAGGCACCGCAATCGCCTTCCGCGCAGCCTTCCTTGGTGCCCTTCAGCGCCCGGTCAAGCCGCAGGAAATCGAGCAGCGTTTCGCCGGGACGGACGGTATCAAGCTCGACCGTCTCGTCATTGAGAAGAAAGCGCAGGCTGGAGCGGATTGCAGGTGTGGTCATCAGCTTCCCCGGTAGGTCGAATAGCCAAAGGGTGAGAGCAGCAGCGGCACATGGTAATGCGCATCCGCATCATCCATGCCGAAGCGCAGCGGAATTTCATCAAGGAAAAGCGGCCCGCCATCCTTGGGCATCGCCATTTCGTGCTTGCGGATGTAGTCGCCGGCAAAGAACACCAGCTCATAGGTTCCGGTCTGGAACCTGTCCTTGGGCAGGATCGGGCTGTTGGTGCGCCCGTCATCATTGGTCTCGGTCTCGGCGATCATGTCACGCTTGCTGCCGTCCAGCCGGTAAAGCACGATGCGGATGCCCTCGGCCGGCATCCCCCGCGCCGTATCCAGAACATGGGTTGTCAGATAGCCTTCTGCCTTGCCCGTCATCGCTTTCACTCTCCTGCCCGAAGCCACCCAACGTGATCTAATCATGGTTTTGACCATGTGGTCGATAGAGTGACGGAAAACAGGCGGGCGCATAAGCCTCGGCGGGCACGACCGGAACAAAAACTGTTTCAAATTTTTTCGGGCAATGGCACCCCTTTGCATCGGCTAGGCTTTTGCTGATCTGATTGCATCGGCAACCATATTTCACGGAACAGGGGCTGTTATGAAGCGCTATGAGAGGGACATGCGGGGCTTTGGCGCAACGCCGCCCGATGCCCGTTGGCCGGGGGGCGCCGCCATCGCCGTCCAGTTCGTCATCAATTACGAGGAAGGCGGCGAGAACTGCCTGCTGCACGGCGACGGCCAGTCGGAAGCCTTCCTGTCGGAGATCACGGGCGCGGCCAACTGGCCGGGCAAGCGCCACTGGAACATGGAATCCATCTACGAATATGGCGCACGCGCCGGCTTCTGGCGTCTCCACCGCATGTTCACCGAGGCCGGAATTCCCGCCACGGTCTATGGCGTCGCCACCGCGCTCGCCCGCTCGCCCGATCAGGTTGCGGCGATGAAATCGGCCGGCTGGGAAATCGCCAGCCACGGCCTGAAGTGGATCGAATACAAGGACTTTTCGCTGGAAGATGAGCGCGCCCACATGCTGGAGGCAATCCGCCTCCATGCAGAAGTGACCGGTGAGCGCCCGCGCGGTTTCTATCTCGGCCGCGCCTCGATGAACACCGTGCCGCTGTCGGCCAGCGACGGCGGCTTTGATTACATTTCGGACGCCTATGATGACGACCTGCCGCACTGGATCGAGATTGATGGCAAGGCGCAGCTTGTCATCCCCTACACGCTAGACACCAACGACATGCGCTTTGCCGCCATTCAGGGTTTCAATTCCGGCGACCAGTTCTTCACCTATCTGAAGGACGCCTTCGACGTGCTTTATGCGGAAGGTCAGGCCGGCAGCGCGAAAATGCTCAACATCGGCCTTCACTGCCGCCTTGTCGGCAGGCCCGGTCGCGCCGCCTCGCTGAAGCGTTTCATCGATTACGTGCTGTCCCACGACAAGGTCTGGGTGGCGCGCCGTATCGACATTGCCGAACACTGGAAGAAGGAGCACCCCTTCGTGCCCGCTGCCCTGAAACCGTCCGCCATGACGCTCCCGGCCTTTGTCGAAAAGTTCGGTTCGGTCTTCGAGCATTCGCCCTGGATCGCCGAACGCGCGTTCGATCTCGAACTCGGACCTGCCCATGACAGCGCCGGCGGCCTGCACAATGCGCTCGCCCGTGTCTTCCGGTCGTCTTCGGAGAATGAGCGCCTCGGTGTGCTCTGCGCCCACCCGGATCTGGCCGGCAAGCTGGCCGAGGCCAAGCGGCTGACAGCGGAATCGACCGCCGAGCAGGCAGGCGCCGGACTGAACGCGCTGACCGATGAGGAGCGCGCCACCTTCACCACGCTCAACACGGCCTATGTGGAGAAGTTCGGCTTTCCCTTCATCATCGCGGTCAAGGGCCTGACCAAGGCCGACATTCTTGCCGCCTTCCGCACCCGCATCGACAACACACGGGAGCAGGAATTTGCCACCGCCTGCGCACAGGTGGAACGCATCGCCCTGCTGCGCCTCAAAGACATGCTTCCGGAGTGACCTTCATGTCAGACCGCACCTACTACGCCCCCCATGGCGGACACCCCGGACAGGACCAGTTGATGACCGGACGCGCCGTCTTCACCGAGGCCTACGCCTTTCTCCCCAAGGGCGTGATGCGCGACATCGTCACCAGCTTCCTTCCCGGCTGGGACAAGACACGGCTCTGGGTGATCGCCCGTCCGCTGTCGGGCTTTGCCGAGACCTTCTCGCAATACATCATGGAAGTGCAGCCGGGCGGCGGCTCCGCCAAGCCCGAGACCGACCCCAACGCGCAAGCCGTGCTCTTTGTCACCGAGGGCGAAATCACGGTCACGGTCGGTGGGAAGGTGCACGTCATGGGACCCGGTTTTTACGCCTATCTTCCGCCCTCTTCCGGCTGGACACTGAAGGCGACCGGCAGTCAGATTGCGCGGTTTCATTGGGTGCGCAAGGCATACCAGAAGGTCGATGGCCTTGCTGTCCCGGATGTGCTGGTGCTCGATGAAAAGGCGATCAAGCCCAACGAGATGCCCGGCACCGAAGGCCGCTGGGCGACAACGCGCTTTGTCGACCCTGAGGACCTGCGCCACGACATGCATGTCACCATCGTGACCTTCAAGCCGGGCGGCGTCATTCCCTTCGAGGAAACGCACGTCATGGAGCACGGGCTTTACGTGCTGGAGGGCAAGGCGGTCTACAAGCTCAACAAGGATTGGGTGGAGGTGGAGGCTGGCGACTTCATGTGGCTGCGCGCCTTCTGCCCGCAGGCCTGCTATGCTGGCGGCCCCGGCCCCTTCCGCTATCTGCTCTACAAGGACGTCAACCGGCACATGCCGCTGACGCGCTACCCATGAGCCGCGTTGTCACAGCCGTTCCGCTCACTCGCGAGGCCTTCGCTGATTTCGGTGACGTGATCGAGACGGACAGCGCGCAGCATTACCCCATCAATGGCGGCAAATGCGAACGTTACCATGACCTCGCCAAGGTGGAAGCGCTCGGTCCGAACGGCCGCGTGCTGGTCAGCATCTTTCGCGGCACGCCCTATGCCATGCCGCTGCTATTGACTCTGGTCGAGCGCCATCCCTTCGGCAGCCAGGCCTTCATGCCGATGTCGCCGCGCCCCTTCCTTGTCGTGGTCTGCCCTGACACCGAGGACGGTCCGGGCTTGCCGCATGCCTTCATCACCGCTCCGAGACAAGGCGTGAACTATGCGCGCAACACCTGGCACGCCGTGCTGACCCCGATTGGCGAGAACCAGGAGTTCCTGGTGGTCGACCGCGGCGGCGACGGCTCCAACCTTGAAGAATTCACCTTTGCCGAGCCCTGGGAAATCCGGCTCCCGTAAGGAACAGACCCATGACCAACGCAGCCTTCCTCACCCGCATCCTCGACGTCATCGAGCATGACATCATCCCCATGACCGATGCCGGCGTGCGCATCGGCAACAAGCTCTTCGGCGCAGCGATCCTGCGAAAATCTGACCTGTCGCTGGTGTTGGCCGAAACCAACAACGAGCTGGAAAATCCGCTCTGGCACGGCGAGATCCACGCGCTGAAGCGCTTCTATGAAATGCCAAGGGACAAGCGCCCCGACACAAAGGATTGCGTGTTCATCGCAACCCATGAGCCATGCTCGCTCTGCCTCTCGGCCATCACCTGGACCGGCTTTGACAATTTCTGCTACCTCTTCAGCCATGAGGACAGCCGTGATGCCTTCGCCATCCCGCATGACCTGAAAATCCTGAAAGAGGTCTTCACGCTGGAGCCCGGCGGCTACAACGCCGAGAACGCCTTCTGGAAGAGCTTCTCGATCCCCAGGGCCGCAGCCTCGCTTCCCGAACCGGACCGCTCACGCCTGCTCGCCCGCATCACCGCCATCAAGGCGCGCTATGATGAATTGTCGGCTATCTATCAGGAAAGCAAGGGCGAGAACGACATTCCGCTGAATTGAACAGCAATGTAGGAGCAGGGATAACCAGATTTAAGCATCCTTCTTTTATCATCTGCTGATGACGAGACCGACTGAGATTCATGCGCAGCGAAGAATTCGATCCCTTGAGGAACCGAATAAGCGTGCGGATTCGCTCAAACTGCGCTTCTCGAAAGTGTCCCATGCAGCGACAAAGCCAAAGCAGCGATTGTCAAAACCATTGATTTCGCTCGCAATCGCAACTGCCGTCTTCGCCGGATATCTTATGGGCAGATATCTTTGAAAGACTTTCAGCTCACGAATGTTCAGCGTTTGCCGGCCGCCTCGTAGACGGCATTGCGGTCACGACGGCCGACGGCGATCACCAGAACCACCAGCCGTTCATCCTCGACCGCATAGACGAGCCGGTATCCAGCCGCCTTCAGCTTGATCTTGTAGCGATTGCTGGAGCCATGAAGGCGGGCAGATGGAACGTGGGGAGTGGACAGCCGCTCCGTCAGCTTCTTGCGGAACTGGTCGCGCGTATTGGCGTCAAGCTTCTTCCACTCGCGTAAGGCCGGTGCCAGGAACTCAAGCTCATAGCTCGTCAAGCGTCACCCGCACGCGTTCCTCATTTGCCCGGCTGTCGGCAATCGCGTTGAGTTCCAGATCCTCCAGCCGCTCCATCAGGGCTTCATAAGCCTTCGCAGGAACGCAATAGAAAGCGGGTTCATTGTGATTGAGAATCGCCACGGGAAACCCGTCACCGGCGAGCACAGTGCCCATCGGATTGCGCTTCAATTCTGAAATGCTGGCCGTCGTTTCGGCAAGGACTGTCTGGGGCATTGGAAATGGTTCCTTTTTCAGTGCCGTATTTAGCACTGAAATCAGGACAGTTCAATCAGCCTGACCGCCTCACACCCGCTCCAGTGCCACTGCTATGCCCTGGCCGACGCCGATGCACATGGTCGACAGCGAGCGCTTGCCTCCATTCAACTGCATTTGCAGCGCCGCCGTGCCTGTGATGCGCGCACCCGACATGCCGAGCGGATGGCCGAGTGCAATTGCGCCGCCATTCGGGTTCACATGCGCTGCATCATCGGCCACGCCAAGATCACGCAGCGTCGCAAGGCCTTGGGATGCAAAGGCCTCGTTCAGCTCGATCACGTCGAAATCAGTGATCGCCATCCCGAGCCGCGCCATCAGCTTTTTTGAGGCCGGAGCCGGGCCGAACCCCATGATGCGTGGCGCAAGGCCCGCCGTCGCACCGCCCAGAATGCGGGCAATCGGTGTCAGGCCGTGGCACTTTGCAGCCGCCTCCGAGGCAATGATCAGTGCCGCTGAACCATCGTTCACGCCCGACGCATTGCCCGCCGTCACCGATCCGCCTTCGCGGAACGGCGCCTTGAGCTTGGCCAATGCTTCCATCGTCGTGGCACGTGGATGTTCGTCGCGGTCGACCACCACCGCATCGCCTTTGCGCGACGGGATCGTCACCGGCGTGATCTCCTTGGCCAGCCGCCCATTCTCCTGCGCAGACGAAGCCTTGGCCTGCGACCGAAGTGCAAAGGCGTCCTGGTCCTCGCGGGATATGCCGAACTGCTCAGCCACATTCTCTGCCGTCTCCGGCATGGAATCGGTGCCATAGAGCTTGTGCATGGTCTTGTTGACGAAGCGCCAGCCGATGGTCGTGTCATAGATCTCGGCATTGCGCGAAAACGCGCTGTCGGCCTTGGGCATGACGAAGGGCGCGCGGCTCATGCTTTCCACGCCGCCTGCGATGAATATTTCGCCCTCGCCTGCCTTTATGGCGCGGGCGGCGGCAATCACCGCATCCATGCCGGAACCACAGAGCCGGTTCATCGTCGTGCCCGGCACCTCCACCGGCAGGCCAGCCAGTAGCGCGGCCATGCGCGCGACATTGCGATTGTCCTCGCCGGCCTGGTTGGCGCAACCATAATAGACATCGTCGATCTCGGCCCAGTCGACCGAACCATTGCGCGCCATCAGGGCCTTCAGCGGCACGGCGGCCAGATCATCGGCGCGCACCGAAGACAGCGATCCGCCAAAGCGTCCGATCGGGGTGCGGATGTAATCGCAGATGAAAGCCTCGGCCATGATGATCTCCCTGTGAACGCATCCGCAAAGAACCTTCACCTGCTCAGCGCTCAGGTTTTGAAAAGTTCGTATTGCGAACATATGTTTTCTATGCAAAACTTCTAGTCGCGAAACGGATTTCCTGTCAATGCCCGAACCGATCCTGGAGACTGAAAAAACGGCTGCCTTGCCGCGTGACCATGTCGGTTCGCTGGCCAAGGGACTGGCCGTGCTTGAAATCCTTGCCGCCCACCCGCAGGGCCAGACACTGACCGATGTCGCTGCCCGTGCCGGGATGGACCGGGCCGGCGCGCGCCGCCTGCTGATCACACTGGAGGCCGAGGGCTATGCGACGCTGGGTGACCGGCTGTGGCGGCTGTCACCCAAACTGCTCACCACCGCGCGCACCTGGATTTCCGGCACGCCGCTCTGGACCTTTGCGGAACCCTTCATGCGGGAAGCCTCAATGGCGCTTGGCGAAAGCTGCTCGGCAGCCGTGCTGGCCGGGCCCGATATCGTCTATGTTGCCCGCGTTGCCAGCCGCGCCATCATGACCGTGTCACTCGATGTCGGGTCGCGCCTGCCGGCCTGGTGCACGTCCATGGGCCGGGTCCTGCTGGCCGACATGCCCGATACGGAGTTGGACGCTTACCTTGCTAAGTTCAGCCCGGTCGCCCGCACGCCGAAGACCATGACCACCAAAGCGGATTTACGCAGGACCATCCTGGCCGCCCGGGCGGAGGGCTTTGCCATCATCGACGAAGAGCTTGAACTGGGGCTGCGCTCCATCGCAGTTCCGGTGAAGAACCGCTCAGGCCGGGCCGTCGCCGGCATCAACATATCCGCGCCGTCCGCCCGCTTCACGCCAACTGAATTGCGGGCTCAGGTCCTGCCGCATCTGCGCAAGGCTGCTGCGTCCATCGAGAACCATTTCCTCACGGCGTGAACGGTTCAGGCCATGGCTAGCCGCGCGACATGCACGCGGATTCGCCGTGCAGCTTCGGCCAGCACTGCTTCCGGCTGGCAGAGCGAGATGCGCACATGGCCAGCGGTTGCCGTGCCAAAGCTCTCGCCCGGCATCACGGCCAGCCTTTCGGCGTCCAGCAGGCTCGAGGCGAAAGCCTCGCCGCTGGCACTGATGGCGCGCACATCCAGCATGGCATAGATGCCGCCTTCCGATCCCCGTAGTTCCACGCCGTCAATGCCTGCAACCGCCTTGGCAAAGGAGGCACGCCGCGCTGCGTAAAGTTCGGTGATTTCGGCCACGCCGTAGCCGTTTTCGAGCGCCTCGACCGCCGCGCGGCTGACGAAATCATTGAGGCCATAAGTGGATACGAGATTGAGTCCGATCAGCGGCGTGATGATCCGCTCCGGACCAGCCAGCCAGCCGACCCGCCAACCAGTCATGCCATGGCTCTTGGACAGAGATTGCACCACCAGCGTGCGATCCGCCATGCCGGGCAGGGATTGCGGCGAGACATGCGCCTTGCCGCCGGTATGGGTCCAGTAGACTTCGTCGGAAATCAGCCAGAGATCCCGCCTGCGGCAGAGATCCGCAATGGCTTCCAGCGTCTCGCGCGAATAGACGGCACCGGTCGGATTGTTCGGCGAATTGATCAGGATCGCCTTTGTGCGGGCCGTCACGGCAGCCTCTAGCGCTTGCGCACGGGGCTGGAACCCATCTTCCGGCATGGCATCCACGACGGTGAAGTGCGCGCCCGCCGCACGGAACGTACCGGGATAGGTGGCATAGTAAGGGGCGGCGACAATCGCGTGGTCGCCCTGGTCGCACGTCGCCTGCACGGCTGCATAGAGTGCGCCCTGCCCGCCGCCGGTGGCCAGGATATTGGCCGGGCCCATGGCAACGCCCGTGGCCTGTTCCGTCACCCGCGCCATGGCGGCGCGCAAGGCCGGGATACCTTCAAGCTGGGTGTAGTGGTGATGCCCTTCCGCCAGAGCCCTTGCACCGGCATCCACGGTTTCCTGCGGCGAAGGAAAATCATGGTCGCCCGCCGTCACCATCAGGATCTCCTCGCCAGCCTGACGCCTTGCGAGTGCAGAAAAGTGGATTTCCCAGCCGGTCTTGCCGCCGGTCAGGATGTTTGCAATACGCAAAGAAAGCTCAGCCATCATGTAATTCCCGTCTTTTCCGGCGTTCTAGCATGCGCTTCCATGTCGCGGCGATGAATGTTGCTGATGCCTGACATCATTGTGCTTATTGATTGTGGATCATGCGATCCCATCTGGATGCAATGATCCCGGCAATCCATGCCCGACCGAAAGGCCGACAATGATCCGCACAGCCCTCCTCGCAACCCTTCTCGCGACCGCGACGCCCGTTCTTGCCCTTGATCCGGGCCCATGGACTTCTGTCCATTTCGCCGGCAATCCGCTGGCCGGAACCTTGTGGACAGGCGACGGGAGAAAGGCTGACGCAGCAGCGCTGGAGGCGGCCGTCAAGGCGGCCCGCTTCATCGCCGTCGGCGAGACCCACACCAATGCGGACCATCACCGGCTCCAGGCAAAGATCGTCGGCATGAAGGCCGCCAGTGGTGCAAAGCCTGCTGTGGTATGGGAAATGGTCCCGCACTCCTTGCAGCCTGTGCTCGACAGGGCTGCTGACACAGGGGCGGAGAAACTGGGCGAGGCGCTCGACTGGGAAAAGCGCGGCTGGCCTTCCTGGCAGGCCTACCGACCCATTGCCGAGGAAGCGCTCGCCAACGGGCTGGCGATGAAGGCTGGCGATCTGGACCGCGAAACGATCCGCGCCATCGGCAAGCAGGGCACGGCGGCGCTGGACCCCGCAGCTGTCAGCCGGATCGGGCTGGACCAGCCATTTGGTGACAAGGCGCAGGGTGAACTGATGCAGGAACTGCGCGACGGCCATTGCGGCATGCTGCCGGAAAAATCCCTGCCAGCCATGGTCACGGTTCAGCGCGCCCGAGATGGGGCCTTGGCTGCTGCCATGCTTGAAACCGGTGATGCCGGTGCCATCCTGATTGCCGGGAACGGCCATGTCCGCGAGGACCGTGCCGCACCAGCCGTGCTGAAGGCAATAAAGCGGGGCGAGGATGTGCTGACCATCGCCTTCCTCGAACTGGGGGAATCAGAGGATGCCGCCAGCTATTTGAAGGATGCGCCCTTTGATTTCGTCATGCTGACGCCGAAGGCGGACATCACAGACCATTGCGCGGCCCTGAAGGAGCAGCTCAGCCGCCCGAAACAGTGAAATCCTGACTGTCACGGAAAAGCTCGGCCCCGTCCAGGCGCGACACTTCGATCACTGCCTGGGTGCGGCTGTAGACCGAGAGCTTGCGCAGGATTTCCGAGACATGGGCCTTCACCGTTGTCTCGCCGACCTGCAGCTCATAGGCAATCTGCTTGTTCAAAAGCCCCTGGCGCAGCATCTGCAACACACGCAATTGCTGGGGCGTCAAAGTGGCCAGCCGCTTGATCAGCGCAGCGCGGCCAGCGCCATCTTCACTGGCGGGCTGCGCCTCATAGCTCGCCGGAACATGGACGGCCCCTTCCATCACTTCGCCGATGGCTGCCGCAAGTTCGGCCTTGCGCACTGATTTGGGAATGAACCCGGCAGCACCATAAGACAGCGCCTCACGGATGATCCGGTTGTCCTCATGGCCCGACACGACCACCACCGGCAGGCGCGGATGGGTTGTGCGGATCTGCAGCAGGCCTTCAAACCCCTGAACGCCGGGAATGTTGAGGTCGAGCAGCGCAAGGTCAAAGGCCGGGGGGCCCGCAAGGATCTCCATGGCCTCGGCGATCGAGCGCGCCTCCGTTGCTTCCGCATCGGGAAAAACGCTCTTCAAGGCGCTGTGAAGCGCTTCACGGAACAGCGGATGGTCGTCAATGATCAGGAATCTTGCCATGGTCCAAGTGAACCATTCCCCGGCTGCAATGTCATCTGTACTTTCGGACACGCACAGGAAGACGTGCCGTTGTCGCCATCAAGGACATGGTTTCAATCTGCCAGGCCGATCTCCAGGTCGACCGGCTCCAGCCCGTCGATCTCGCCATGGATGCGCGAACCCGGCACCACCGGCCCGACCCCTGCCGGCGTACCAGTGAAAATGAGATCACCGGGGGCAAGATGATAAAAGCCTGACAGATGGGCGATGATCTCCGGCACCGACCAGACCATGTCGGAGAGCTTGGCCTCCTGCCTTGTCACGCCATCGAGGGCAAGCCGGATGCCCTGCGGGCCGACTGTGCCGAAATCAGCTGTTTTGGTGATCGGCGCAACGACAGCGGAATTTTCCACATCCTTGCCGAGGTCCCAGGGCCGCTGCTTCTGGCGTTCGGCAATCTGCAGGTCGCGCCGCGTCATGTCGAGGCCGCAGGCATAGCCGAAAACCGCGCCTATAGCTTCTTCAAGGCTTGCTTTGAACACCGGCGCACCCAGCGCCACGACGAGTTCCATCTCGTAGTGATAATTGGTGGTGCCGGGCGGATAGGGCACCTTGGAGCCGGAAAGAACCATGTGGGTCGCCGCCTTGGTGAAATAGAACGGCGCCTCGCGGTCGACCTCGACACCCATTTCCTTGGCATGGT
The DNA here is from genome assembly GCA_041738295.1 of Zhengella sp. GTDB lineage: Bacteria > Pseudomonadota > Alphaproteobacteria > Rhizobiales > Rhizobiaceae > Zhengella. The sequence goes on from JBGSQC010000245.1 coordinate 11,738, forward strand.
CGGCATAGTTGCGCCCGACGCAGAAAATGCGCCGCACCGGATAGGCGGAAGTCTCTCCCGATACCGGAACAGACGGCTGGGCCGGAATGGAAAACAGCATTCTGTCGGTCATGGTGGACAGTCTCTCCAATTGGTCCATCGCCGTGCGATGCCCGGAGCTTAGCTCCCTGTCACATGCAATGCATGGGAAATGTCAAAAAGGTGCGGCGTTTTCGCGTATGCCGCCATACCGTCAAGCGCCGGGATTCCATCAGACATCAGATAGACGGGAATGCCGGCCATGATCGCTGAGAAGGGCGGCTTGTCCTCGAAGGCATCGCGGAAAACCGGCCCGGCCATATCACCGGCGAAATGGCTGGTCATGCCGCCAGCCAGATAGACCCCGCCGCGCGCCAGTGTCAGCAGCGCGAGATCCCCGCAAAACCGCGCAAGGAAGGTGGTAAAAAGCTGAACGGCTTCGGCTGCCAGCTTGTCGCTTCCGTCCTTTGCCATGCGGGTGATGTCTGCCGCTGTTGTCGGCTGGTCGCGATCGGCGCGGCTATCGAGGCGCTTCAGCCCGCGATAAAGGTTTTCAAGCCCTTGTCCCGAGACTGCCATTTCCACTTCCAGCCGGCAGCCGCGCATCTCCAGATGCGGCCAGAGCGCAAATTCTCGCTCCGTGCGCGGCCCTAGATCGACATGGCTGCCCTCGCC
>JBGSQC010000291.1:0-2272 GCA_041738295.1 Zhengella sp.
GGGTTCGCGCCAAGCCCGTCCGGGTCAAGCATCATGCGGCATCCGTTGGCCGAAGACCGCCGCAAGGCGTCGATAACGGCGAGGTTGCGCGCGCCATCAAGGCCGGAGCAGCGCGGCTCGGCCTCACCCCGGATCACCGCACCGAAATGCGCGATCTGGCCGGTGTAGCTGTCGGCGGGCACCACCGGGTGAACGGCGGAGGTCATGGCATTGGTCCAGCTCTTTTCGCCGGGATGGGTCCACACTGTCAGGTCCGGCAGGGTGAAGGCGGCGTCCGTGCCGCAGAAGAAATGCGAAGAAATGGGATGCGCCGGGAAGCGGCCGGGGTTCTCGTTGGCGCTGATGTCCCAGGCAAAGGGTGCGGCTGCCGCATCCGAGACCGACAGCGTCACCACGCCGCCCGCGCGGAAGGTGAGGATGGCACCGGCCGTGTCTTCCACAGGCAGGCCTCGCAAGCTGTTGGATGCAATGCCTGTGACGCTTTCGACCTCGCCCAGCAGGAAGCGCAGCAGGTCGATCTCGTGGATCATGTTGATCAGCATCGGCCCGCCGGAGCCGGGCAGCGTGCGCCAGGCCACATCGAAATAGCTGTCGGGCTTCTTGAGCGAGCAGAGCACCGAGCCCTGCACGAAGCGGCCGAACTGTTCGCTCTTCACAAGCTCGCGCGCGGCGAGGATGATCGGGTTGTAGCGGCGGTGGTGGGCCGTCAGCACCGGCACGCCATGGCGGGCAGAGGCTTCCAGAATGGAGCGCGCGCTTTCCATGTCGGCAGCCAGCGGCTTTTCCACCAGCACCGGAATGCCGGCCTCGATGAGGCGCACGGCAAGCGGGGCATGGGTTTCGTTCGGCGTGGCGATGATGACGCCATCGGGGTGGTCGGCAATCAGCGCATCAAGATCGGCATGGAGCGGACATTCGAATTCGGCAGCAGCGGCATGCGCGCCCGGACCCGGCTCCACCAGCCCGGAAAGGCGGCAGCCCGGCGTCTCGCGGATCGCCTGAAGATGCGTGCGCCCGATAACACCCGCTCCCACCACTGCCATGCGCAAGTCGCCCATCATTCCTCCCGGTGACCATCATTGAAGTGTCCGCAGGCGAAGTATCGCAATGGGACGCGCCGGACTTTCCGCCGGTTTCCCGGTCTGCATACCAGCCCTTTTGGAAAATTGAAAACAGTTTTTATTCTTGAAAGAGATTCCATTTTCTATTAGGACCCTCGACCAGACAAGCATGAGAGCTGCGCCTGAACGCAGTCGTGGGAGGTTGACGTGAACTTTGAAACGATCCGGTCTCTGGCTTTGGATACCTTGCGATGAGCACGGCTGAAAAGGCATTGGCTGATCTGGCGGACAACGCCGTCTTTGACGTGGCTGTGCTCGGCGCCGGTGCTGCCGGCATGGCCGCAGCGGTCTTTGCGGCGCTGGAGGGTGCAAAGGTCATCCTGGTCGAGCGCACTGAATATCTGGGCGGCACCTCGGCACTGTCGGCAGCCACCACCTGGGTGCCGAATACGCGCCACTCAGCCGAGGTTGGCGCCAAGGACAGCCTGGAGACAGTGCGCGGCTATCTGGACCGCGCCGTTGGCAACCGCTCGCCGGCCGCCATGCGCGAAGCCTTTCTCGTCAATGGTCCCGATGCCATCCACACGCTGGATGACCGCACCGAGGCCAAGTTCCGCGGCCGTCCGCTGCATCCGGACTACCTCTACGAGCTGGAAGGCTCGACCTCGTTTGGCCGCGCGCTGGAGCCTCACCCCTTTGACGCCAGCGGGCTGGGCGCGGACCTGAAGCTGATCCGCCCGCCGATCCCGGAATTTACCATCCTCAACGGGCTGATGATCGACCGCGACGACATTCCGCATCTGTTGAAGATGACGAAATCGCTCCCATCTTTCATCCATTCGTTCAAGCTGATAGCCAGCTATTATATGCAGAAGCTGCGCTACGGTCGTGGCACGCGCCTCGTCATGGGCAATGCTCTGATCGGCCGCCTGTTGAAATCCGCGCGCGATCTCGGCGTCACCATCGTCACCGAGACCGAGACGCTCTCCTTTGACGGACAGCAGGGCGAAGTCACCGGCCTGACACTCCGCCAGAACGGCGTCACCCGGCAGGTCACCGTGAAAGGTGGCGTCATCCTGGCATCAGGCGGCTTTGCGCGTCACCCAAAACGGCGCGGCGAGATGCTGCCGTCACCCACTGCAGCCAACAGCCCGTCAGCACCCGGCCACACGGGCGCACTGCATGATCTGGCGCTGGCCAAGGGCGCGCGC
>JBGSQC010000111.1:0-5816 GCA_041738295.1 Zhengella sp.
GCCTGCAGAGCCGGCTGCTGCGGCACCCGCTGCTGCTCCGGCAACACCGGCAGCCCCGGCAGCCACTCCTGCTGCTCCGGCAGCACAGGCTGAAGTGAAGGTGCCGGTGCGCACCGGCATGGAATTGGCCCTGCCGACCACCGGCCCGAAGGTGGAAGGCGCGCCCGCGATGGCAAAGGTAGAGATGAAGGCAGAGGTGAAGCCTGAAATGAAGCCGGCCGACGGCGCTGCCAAGACCCACTTGATTGTCGCTGGCGACAATCTCTGGAACCTTGCCAAGTCCTATTATGGCGATGGCCAGAAGTGGAAGATGATTGCTGATGCCAATCCCGGCACGGTGGTGCGCAATCTGGTGATCGGAACGCAGCTCGCGATCCCTGCGTCCAACTGACGCTTTCACCGCCTGACAAAAAACACCGGACCCGCCCTGTCTCAGGGCGGGTTTCGTCTATATAGGCTTGGCAAGTACGGCTTTGCGGCTGCCGCACGGCATACCAGGAGAGACCAGACATGACGCTTTCGACGCCCATTCGCCGGGAAGATGCCAAGCCTGTCGGCCCACTGCCCGCTGATCACCCGAAGGTTTCCATCGGCAAGGTCGGCGTGTTGCTGGTCAATCTCGGCACGCCGGACGGCACCGATTACAAGCCGATGCGGCGTTACCTCAAGGAATTCCTCTCCGACAAGCGCGTCATCGAATGGCCGCGCGCGCTCTGGTATCCGATCCTCTACGGCATTGTGCTCAACACGCGCCCGAAAAAGTCCGGCGCAGCCTATGCCGAAATCTGGAACCATGAGCGCAATGAGAGCCCGCTTAGAACCTTCACCCGCGCGCAGGGCGAAAAGCTTGCCGCCATCTTTGCCGCCAATCCGGTGATCCATGTCGACTGGGCCATGCGCTATGGCCAGCCCTCCATCGAAACCGTGACCAAGGACATGATCGCCAAGGGCTGCGACCGCATCCTTCTGGTGCCGCTCTATCCCCAATATGCCGCCAGCACTACGGCCACCGTCAACGACAAGTTCTTTGAGGTTCTGCAGAACCTGCGCTGGCAGCCAGCCATCCGCACCGCACCGGCCTGGCATGACGAGCCGGCCTATATCGAGGCGCTGGCCCGCTCCATCGAGAAGCATTTGGCGACGCTTGATTTCGTGCCGGAGCGCGTCATCGCCTCCTATCACGGCATTCCGCAGAGCTACTTCAGAAAGGGCGATCCGTATCATTGCCATTGCATGAAGACCTCGCGGCTGCTTGAAAGGCGGCTCGGCTGGGAAAAGGGCCGTCTGATGACCTGCTTCCAGTCGCGCTTCGGCCCCGAGGAGTGGCTGCAGCCCTACACCGACAAGACCGTGGAGCAACTGGCCAAGGACGGCGTGAAATCCATTGCCGTGTTCAATCCGGGCTTCGTGTCGGATTGTCTCGAAACGCTGGAGGAAATCGCAGGCGAGGCTGGCGAGATTTTCCACGAGCATGGCGGCACCAACTTCGCGCACATCCCTTGCCTGAATGATTCCGAAGAAGGCATGGCCGTGATCGAGGCGGTGGTGCGCCGCGAACTCGGCGGCTGGGTGGATCTCTAAGGCTCTCGCTACCGGGAAAACCGGACGTTTTCACAGTGCTGATTCACTGAATTTCAGGATTGTCCTGCCATCCTCTTCGCACTGACACGCGAGGGATGACCCATGGCCGATGTGAACCAGACCAGCTACGGCTTGCCGGTGGTGAATTTCCCGGTGATTGCCTGGCGTGCGCTTGCCATGGTGGCGATGTTTTCCGCCATGGCTTACTGGTTCTTCCGGTCGGCACAGCGGGCTTTCATCAATCCGCTGGCGCGTCAGCTGGAATCCATGACCTTCAGCCTGAAATCCGGCGGCAAGGTGCACACCATCGAGCCCGGAACCGGGCTTCCCACAGGACAGCCATCGCTGGATGCGCCGTTTGATGCGGTTGCAGCCTTCCTTCCCGGCCAGTCGGCGGTCTATGTGTTCGCCGCGGCCGGAATTCTCTGCGCCTGGGCGGCCTTTATGTTCCTGCGCCGCTGGCTGTCGGGCAAGCCGGCCCTCACCGTTTCGCCTGCTGGCATCACCGCCTATGGCACCGGCATGGCCCATCGCACCCTGCCCTGGGAGCTTTATGACGGCACGGTTACCCTCAAGGGCAACTATCAGATCCTGTCGAAGGTGCGCACTTGGTTCTTCATGCGTGACCGCGTGAATGTGCCGCTGTTCCTGATTGGCGAAAGCCCAAAGAAGCTCGACAGCCTGATCACCACCTATGCCACCGCCATGCGTGGCCTGTCGCCGTCCCATCCCGCCCGGCATGCATCCGTGCACCAAAAGGCCGAGCCGCTCGGCGAAGTGGCAGCGCCCGCCGCGCCATTTTCTTCACGGCCAGTTCCCGCCGCATCTCAGGCAGCCGCCCCGGTATCGCGCTCGGGAATTCGCTTTGCCGGCAGAAGCCCGGCGCCTTTACCCGGCGAGCCACGCAAATCGCCCCACGAAATTCGCCGCCGCGTCTGAGCTGCAATCCGGCAATGGTCTTCACGAAAGCAATCAGGCATTAATGCTATTTGAGCAGGGCACTTGGGCGGAACCGAATCACTTCCCATATGCACATCATTAGCGGCGCGACCGGCCGGGGCCGGAAAGACGCCTTGAAGGAGAAAGACATGTTCGCAGGACTCGATATTGCCATTCTCGTATTGGTGGCGCTTGCCATCATCATCCTTTTCACTGCCATCAAGACAGTGCCGCAGGGCTACAATTTCACGGTCGAGCGTTTCGGCCGTTATACCCGTACCCTGATGCCGGGCTTCAACATGATCGTGCCGTTCTTCGACCGCGTCGGCGCCAAGTTGAACATGATGGAACAGGTGCTCGACATTCCGACACAGGAAGTCATCACCAAGGACAATGCGCTGGTCGCTGTCGACGGCGTTGCCTTCTATCAGGTGATCAGCGCCCCGCAGGCGGCCTACCAGGTGGCAAACCTTGAGAACGCGCTGCTCAACCTCACCATGACCAACATCCGTAACGTCATGGGCGCGATGGACCTCGACGAGCTTCTGTCCAACCGCGACACCATCAACGACCGCCTGCTGCGCATTGTTGACGAGGCCGCCGGTGTCTGGGGCGTCAAAATCACCCGCATCGAGATCAAGGACATTGCACCGCCGCAGGACCTGATTGATTCCATGGCCCGCCAGATGAAGGCCGAGCGCGAAAAGCGCGCCCAGGTTCTGGAAGCAGAGGGCCTGAAGCAGGCGCAGGTGCTGCAGGCAGAAGGCCGCAAGCAGGCCCAGGTTCTGGAAGCCGAAGGCCGCAAGGAAGCTGCTTTCCGTGATGCCGAAGCCCGCGAACGTTCGGCGGAAGCCGAAAAGAAGGCCACCGAAATGGTGTCGCAGGCCATCGCCGCCGGAAATGTGCAGGCGATCAACTATTTCGTCGCCCAGAAATACACCGAGGCCATGGCCGCCATCGGTTCAGCCAACAATTCCAAGATCGTGCTGATGCCGATGGAGGCTTCCTCGCTGATCGGGTCGTTGGCTGGGATCGGCGCCATTGCGCGCGAAGTCTTCGGTACTGATGACAGCGGCGCACCCTCTGATCCCAACAAGCCGCGCCCGGGCTTCCGCCTGCCGCGCACCGGGGCCTGAATGGCCCGCACACGGGAGTAGCAACCATGATCGAACGCATCGTGATGGAACTCGGACCATGGAACTGGATGGTGCTCGGCTTGATCCTGCTGGGTGCAGAGATCCTGGTTCCCGGCATCTTCCTTTTGTGGATCGGCATTGCTGCGATCATTGTCGGCACGCTTTCGCTGATGCTCTGGGATACGGCGATCTGGGGTTGGCAATTGCAAAGCGTTCTCTTCGTGGTCCTGGCGCTTGCAAGCGCCATGATCGGCAAGCGCTATGTCGATAGGAATCAGGAAGAAAGCGACGAACCGCTGCTGAACCAGCGCGCCGCCCAGCTTGTCGGGCGCACCGCGACACTGGAGGAGCCGGTGGTGAACGGCCATGGTCGCATCCGCATCGGCGACACGATGTGGCGTGTGACCGGTCAGGACATGGTAGCGGGAACGCAGGTCCGTGTCGTGGCCGCAGGAAGCAACGAACTGGCCATCGAGGCTGCGTGAGACCCGATTTCGGCGCGGTTCAGGCCGCGCCGATCCTGAGCAGGTCATGCAGATGAATGATGCCGACCGGCCTGCCCTCTTCCACCACCATCAGCGTGGTGATTGACGAGGAATTGATCACCGACAGCGCCGAGACCGCCAGCACATCGGGTTGGATCGTGCGTGGCGTTCGCGTCATCACGTCGTCCACCGACATCGATAGCAGGTCGGAATTGATGTGACGGCGAAGGTCGCCGTCGGTCACGATCCCGGCCAGCGCACCGTCATCGGCAACAATGCCCACGCAACCAAAGCCCTTTTGCGTCATCACCAGGATTGCGTCGCGCATTCCGGTTCCTGACGCTACAAGCGGCAGCCGTTCGCCCTTGTGCATGATGTCGGATATCCGCGTCAGGCTGGCACCGAGTGACCCGCCCGGATGGAAAGTGCGGAAATGGTCCGGCGTGAAACCGCGCGCTTCAAGCAGCGCTATGGCCAGCGCATCGCCTGCCGCCAGCTGCAGCAAGGTTGAGGTGGTGGGCGCCAGCCCGTGCGGGCAGGCTTCGTCCGCCTTTGGCAGCGCCAGCACAACATCCGCCGCCCGGCCGAGTGCTGAATCCGCACCTGAAGTCAGCGCAATCAGCGGAATGGAGAAGCGGCGCGAATAGGCAACGATACCCTTGAGTTCGGCCGTCTCGCCCGACCAGGAGATGGCAATGATCACGTCACCCCCGGCAATCATGCCGAGATCGCCATGATTGGCTTCCGCCGGATGGACGAAATAGGCAGGCGTGCCGGTAGAGGCAAAAGTCGCCGCAATCTTCGAGCCGATATGGCCGCTCTTGCCAACACCTGTGACGATCACCCTGCCCTTGGCCGCAGCAATCAGCTGCACCGCTTCGCCGAAGGGCTGGCCAAGGTTGCCATGGATGGCTTCGATGAGCGCAGAAAGGCCGGCCTGCTCTGTTGCAAGCGTCCTCAGCGCGGAAGTCACGCATTCGTCGCGGTCGATGCCGCCGGTGAAATTCAGCCTGTTCATGGCTTCGCGCTTTAGCGCTTTCATTCTTGCCTGTCCAATGCTTCGCAACGCTGCCGCCTGAAAGGTTCCGTTAATCATGGGGGTTTAGGTTTCGTGAACGAATGCGCCTTTTCTCCTCCAACCGGCCGGGACCCTATCCACCCATGACACCAGACAGGCATCTTGCAAGGACGGCAGCCATGCTTCTGGCCGGCGTGAGTCTTGCTGTCCTGATGGTTGCAGCCGGTCCGGCCATGGCCCAGACGATGACGCTGCGCGGCAATGTCGAGGACAAGGAGCCGGGGCTGATGCAGCGACGGCCTTTGAAGGAACAGTCGACCAGCCTGACCCAGTCAGGTGCCGACAAGGCCAAGGTGGAAGAAGAAAAGGCACAGGCCCGCAAGGTTTATCTGCCGGACTCCGACGCCCTGCTCGCCGGGGATGATGATGCTGCAAAGGACACAGACGAGGCGCTTGAGCGCACCTCCCGCCTGCCCATTGGAGCCCGCGAACGCGGCGAGGAGATGGAAGAAGCGGCACAGGCACGCACGGACGCGATGACACGCCCTGCGCCTCGAGCCAACGACCCCCAGGACATCCTGACCGGCACCGTGCGCGCCGCCCCGATCGCCGCAGAAAACGGAGAACGCAACACCCGCGCCGAGGCGCTTGGCGACC
>JBGSQC010000335.1:0-7860 GCA_041738295.1 Zhengella sp.
CGGTTCCGGCCCGTCGGGGCCGAAGGCAAGGCGGGGCGTGAGGCGGGCCGGTTGCCTCATTCGGCAGCCGGAAGGATGCGGCGCGAGCGCTCGCTCAGGGCTTCATATTCCTCCTGCCAAGGCGACAATCCGTTGGAGGGCGAGACCTGCACGGCGGTCACCTTGTATTCCGGGCAATTGGTCGCCCAGTCGGAGAAGTCGGTGGTGATGACATTGGCCTGCGTGCCCGGATGGTGGAACGTGGTGTAGACCACGCCGGGGCTGACCTTGTCGGTGATCACGGCGCGCAGCGTCGTTTCGCCGGAGCGCGACGCCAGCCGCACGAAATCTCCGTCGCGGATGCCGCGGTTTTCGGCATCATGGGGGTGAATTTCCAGAACATCCTCATGATGCCAGACGACATTGGCGGTGCGCCTTGTCTGAGCGCCGACATTGTACTGGCTGAGAATGCGACCGGTGGTCAGCAGCAGCGGGAAGCGCGGGCCGGTGCGCTCATCGGTCGCCACATATTCGGTGTTGATGAACTTGCCCTTGCCGCGCACGAAGCCTGCAATGTGCATCATCGGGGTGCCTTCAGGCGCCTTCTCGTTGCAGGGCCACTGCACCGAGCCCATCTCGTCCAGCAGGGCATAGGTCACGCCGGCGAAGGAGGGCGTGGTGTCGGCGATTTCCTGCATCACCTGTGCGGGATGCGTGTAGCTCCAGTCGGCGCCCATCGCGCGGGCAAGCAGCTGCGTCACTTCCCAGTCGGCATAGCCATTCTTCGGTGCCATCACCTTGCGCACGCGGTTGATGCGCCGCTCGGCATTGGTGAAGGTGCCGTCCTTTTCCAGGAAGGTGGAACCCGGCAGGAAGACATGGGCGTAGTGCGCCGTCTCGTTCAGGAAGAGGTCATGGACGATGACGCACTCCATGGCGGCAAGACCGGCGGACACATGTTTTGTGTCGGGATCGGACTGCAGTATGTCCTCGCCCTGGATGTAGATGCCCTTGAAGGTTCCTTCCACGGCGGCATCCAGCATGTTGGGAATGCGCAGGCCCGGCTCCGGGTCAATCTCGACACCCCAGGCCTTTTCATAGATGGCGCGCACATCGGCGTTCTTCACATGGCGGTATCCCGGCAGCTCATGCGGGAAGGAGCCCATGTCGCAGGAGCCCTGCACATTGTTCTGGCCGCGCAGCGGATTCACGCCGACGCCTGCCCGGCCGATATTGCCGGTCAGCATGGCAAGGTTGGCAATGGCGATGACCGTCGTTGAGCCCTGGCTGTGCTCGGTGACGCCAAGACCGTAATAGATCGCGCCATTGCCGCCGGTGGCATAAAGGCGGGCAGCGGCGCGCACCTCGGCTGCTGGCACGCCGGTCAGCATCTGGACAGCTTCCGGGCTGTGATGCGGGCGGGAAATGAAATCGGCGTAATCCTCGAACTCGTCCCAATCGCAACGGCTGCGGATGAAGGCCTCGTCGTACAGCTTCTCGGTGACGATGACATGGGCGAGCGCCGAGACAATGGCGACATTGGTGCCCGGCAGCAGCGCCAGATGATGGGCGGCCTTGTAATGCGGGCCTTCGACAGTTTCGGTGCGGCGCGGATCAATGACGATCAGCTTGGCGCCCTTGCGCAGGCGCTTCTTCATGCGGCTGGCAAAGACCGGGTGTCCGGCATGCGGGTTTGCCCCGATCACCATGATCACGTCGGCTTCTTCCACACTGTCGAAATCCTGCGTGCCGGCCGAGGTGCCGAATGTCTGGCCAAGACCATAGCCGGTCGGCGAATGGCAGACGCGGGCGCAAGTGTCGGTGTTGTTGTTGAGGAAGACAGCGCGAGCCAGCTTCTGGACGAGATAGGCTTCTTCGTTCGTGCAGCGCGACGAGGTGATCACGCCGACGGACTGGCGGCCATGCTTCTCCTGGATGGACCGGATGCGCGATGCGGCAAAGCCCATCGCCTCGTCCCAGGTCACTTCGCGCCAGGGCTGGTCGATGGTCTCGCGGATCATCGGGTTGAGGATGCGGTCCTTGTGGGTGGCATAGCCCCACGCAAAGCGGCCCTTGACGCAGGAATGGCCGCGATTGGCCTTTCCATCCTTCCACGGTACCATGCGCACCAGTTCGTCGCCGCGCATTTCGGCCTTGAACTGGCAGCCGACGCCGCAATAGGCGCAGGTCGTCACCACGGAGCGATCAGGCGTGCCGATGTCGATCACGGTCTTCTCGTTCAGCGTTCCGGTCGGGCAGGCCTGCACGCAGGCACCGCAAGAGACGCAATCGGACGACAGGAAGGTGTCGGCCTTCACCCCGGCCTTGACCCGGCTGTTGAAGCCGCGGCCCTCGATGGTCAGTGCGAAGGTGCCTTGCACTTCCTCGCAGGCGCGTACGCAGCGGGAGCACACGATGCACTTGGACGGCTCGTAGGTGAAGTACGGATTGGTCTCATCCTTGGCCAGCCATTGCGGATTGGCAGCGCCGGACGTGTCGCGGGCGTTGAAGTGATTGTCGCCTGCTTCGTAGCGCACATCGCGCAGGCCGACGGCACCCGCCATGTCCTGCAATTCGCAATCGCCATTGGCGCCGCAGGTCAGGCAATCGAGCGGATGGTCGGAGATGTAGAGCTCCATCACGCCCTTGCGCAGCTTTTTCAGCCGCTCGGTCTGGGTGTGAACTGAGAGGCCGGGAGCGACAGGCGTGGTGCAGGAAGAGGGCGTGCCCGGACGGCCATCGATTTCCACGAGGCAAAGGCGGCAGGAGCCGAAGGCGTCAATGCTGTCGGTGGCGCAGAGCTTCGGCACGCCAATGCCCGCAACGGCGGCGGCGCGCATGAGCGACGTGCCTTCGGGCACCGTCACCTCAAAGCCGTCAATGGTGAGTGTCACCAGCTTCTCGGCCTTGGAGGCCGGAGTGCCGAAGTCGGTTTCGTGCATCATGCCCATTCCGGTCACTCCCTGCTGGCCAGCGCGTAAGCAACAAGCGCGTTGGCATGTCCATGGCCAAGACCGTGTTCGGCCTTCAACCAGGCAACAATTTCCATGTGTTTCATCGATGTCTTCTGCGAAACCAGATCGAGCCAATGGGCCACCGGCTTCCCGTAGGTCTTTTCGATCGACGGAAAATAGGATGCCGGGCCTTTCACCTTCTCGGTCATTCTGCAGCCTCTCTCACGGTGCCCGGCGCAAAGTCGTCCGGGAAATGGGTGAGCGCGCTCATGACAGGGTAGGGCGTGAAACCGCCGAGCGCGCAGAGCGAGCCAGCTTTCATCGTATCACAAAGATCGGTCAAAAGCGGAATCGCGGCAGCATCACCGCGCGCGATGCGGTCGATGGTCTCGACACCGCGCACCGCGCCGATGCGGCAGGGCGTGCACTTGCCGCAGCTTTCAATGGCGCAGAACTCCATGGCGAAGCGGGCCATGGACAGCATGTCGGTGCTGTCGTCCACCACAGTCAGGCCGGCATGGCCGATCAGCCCGCCCCTGGCCGCGAAGTCCTCATAGGTGAATGGCGTGTCAAACAGCGACGGTGGAAACCACGCGCCAAGCGGTCCGCCGACCTGAACTGCCTTGACCGGGCGGCCGGATGCGGTACCGCCGCCGATGGAATTGACGATCTCGCCCAGCGTCAGGCCGAAGGCCGCCTCAAACAGGCCGCCAAAGCGGGTGTTGCCGGCAATCTGCAGCGCCATGGTGCCGAGCGAGCGGCCAAGGCCAAAGCCCTTGTAGAAGTCAGCGCCACGATCAAGGATGACCGGGACCGAAGCGAGCGAAATGACATTGTTGACGACGGTCGGCTTGCCGAATAGGCCCTGCAGGGCAGGCAAAGGAGGCTTGGCGCGCACGACGCCGCGCTTGCCTTCGAGCGAATTCAAGAGCGAGGTTTCCTCGCCGCAGACATAGGCCCCGGCACCGACGCGCACTTCCAGGTCAAAGGCATGGGCCGACCCCAGCACCGACGCGCCGATCATTCCGGCATTGCGGGCGATGGTGATGGCCTTGTTCATCTGGGAAATGGCATCGGGATATTCCGACCGCAGGTAGATGTAGCCGCGTGTGGCACCCACCGCGATGCCGGCAACCGCCATGCCTTCGATCAGGCAGAAGGGATCGCCCTCCATCAGCATGCGATCGGCGAAGGTGGCGCTATCGCCTTCGTCGGCATTGCAGACGATGTATTTCTGGTCAGCGCGCGCGTCGTGGACGGTCTTCCACTTGATGCCCGTCGGGAAGCCTGCGCCGCCGCGCCCGCGCAGGCCGGAGGCGGTGACCTCTGCCACCACGTCGGCGGGGACTTTGTTCAGCGCATTGCGCAGGCCCTTCAGGCCGTCATGGGCCTCGTATTCGGCCAGCGACAGTGGATCGATCAGGCCGCAGCGGGCAAAGGTGAGGCGCGTCTGCGCCTTGAAGAAGGGGATCTCCCCGGTCAGGCCATGGCCCAGTGCATGGCTGCCGCCGGTGTGGAACCCGGCATCGAACAGGGAGGCGGCGTCAGCAGCTGAGACCGGGCCATAGGCGACGCGGCCGTGCGCGGTTTCCACCTCGACCAGCGGCTCCAGCCAGACCATGCCGCGCGATCCGTTGCGGACAATCGTGATGTCGATGCCGCGTGCAGTGGCCTCACGGGCAATGGCCTCGGCCACGTCATCGGCGCCCAATGCCTTTGCAGCGGCATCCAAGGGAACGAATATGCGCATCAGCGGCGGTCTCCCAGAAGGGCATCGAGCTTTGCCGCGTCAAGGCGGCCAATCAGCTTGCCATCGACCATGGCAGCCGGGCCACACGCGCACAGGCCGAGGCAGAAGACAGGTTCCAGCGTCACAGCGCCGTCCGGCGTGGTCTCGTGCCAGTCAATGTTGAGCTTCTCGCGGGCCTGGTTGGCCAGCGCATTGGCGCCCATGGCCTGGCAGGCTTCGGCCCGGCATAGCTTGACGACTTTGCGCCCGGTCCCGTGATCGCGGAAATCGTGGTAAAAGGACATGACGCCATGGACTTCGGCGCGGCTGATTTTGAGCGCGCCGGCGATCACCGGAAGGGCAGCCTCCGGCACGTGGCCAAGGGCCGCTTGCACGGCATGAAGGATAGGCAGAAGTGGCCCTTCCATTCCTTGGTGGGCCGTGAGAACGTCGTGAAGGATGGCCCGGGTGTCTTCTCCCAGTTGGTCTTCTTGCTTCAATCCGGCCTCCCTTTTTCAACGTGCTTAGATCATGCCTTGAGCCTTTTCAAATTGGCATTCCCGTTTGGTCATTTGGCTTGCCTATCAACGACAGACTGGCGAATGAACGCGTCAAGCAGCGCAGAACGCCGTCCCTGCGGCGGAACAATGAGCGCCACGGAGGATGAAAAGCCACCGGATCCGGCATGCATGAGCGGCACACAGGCCAGGCCGGGAAGGCCTGCGAAATAGCGGGCTATGCGCTCGGGAAGGATGGTGGACAGCCCGGCCTCTGAAACCATGGAAACAAGTGCGAGGATTGAATTGGATTCCACCCGAGGCGTGGCCGCCACCCCGGCAGCAGCCATGGCCGAATTGATGATGCGCCGGTTCTGCATGTCCGGGGTCAGCAGTCCGAGGTGCTGGCCGGCCAGTTCCTTCCAGTCCATGGTTTCCGGCAGGCCGACCCGGTCCGGGCAAAGCAGGGCGTAACGCTCCTCATAGAGCGGCATGGCCTCGATGCCTGCCAGCGGATCGCGCAGGAGATCAGTCTCTGCATAGCTGATGCCCGCATCAATCGAGAATTCAGCCAATCCGGTGACGATCTGCTTGCTTGTCATGGAGCTGATCTTGAGCGAGACACCGGGATGCCCAGCCAAAAACGGTGCAGTGTAGCTGCGCGCCTCGACCAAAGCTGTCGGGATGACACCGAGGCGAAGGACGCCGGAAAGTGCCCGGGATGGAGATGCCACATCTGATTTCAGCGCGCGTGCCTCGGCGACGATGACATGGGCGCGCGCCAACACGCGCTCGCCTTCCGGCGTCAGGCCAATGAAGCGGGAGCCACGATTGACCAATTGTACGCCGAGCTGCTCCTCCAGCGCCTTGATGTTGCTGGAAAGGGTGGGCTGGGTGACATGACAGGCTTCCGCCGCGCGGCCGAAATGGCGTTCACGCGCAAGAGCAATCAGCATTTCCAGTTTGTCGATCATGTCGCCCTCCCGTGCCGCATCCGGCACAGGACAGGCTTACACCATCAAGCCCGCCGGAATGAAGGGGCCGCTTACTCTGCGGTCTGTCGGATCGTCAGCGTCGCGCGCGTGCCTTCGGGCAGGGCGGTGAAAAAGAGGGTGCCGCCGTGCAGCCGGGCCACCGAATCGACAATCGTCAAGCCAAGGCCGACACCATTGCGGGCGCGCGCATTATCGCCGCGCCTAAACGGCTCGACGAGGCGCTCCAGCTCTTCGGGCGGCACATGGCTGCCTTTGTCATCAACCTGGATGGCTATGGCGCCGGGCAGGCTGCTCAGGCTCAGATGGGCGGAAGTGCCGTATTTCAGCGCATTGTCGACGAGATTGGTGATCGCTCGGCGCAGCGCTTGCGGGCGGCAGGACACCAGCACCCGGCGGCGGTCATGCACCGGGACCGGCTGCTGGCGCGCGGCGGACTGGAAGATCGAGCGCGGAGCTTCCATCACCATGTCGCCCGGTTCATCCAGCGTTACCGGTTCGCCGGCATCGGCATAGTCGTCGGCGATGGCGGTCAGCAGGGCGGCAATGGAAACTTCGCGCAGCGGCTCGGCCTCCATCTCGTTTCGGGCAAAGGACAGCACGCTATCTGTCATCTCGCTCATGCGGTCGATGTCTGCCTCGAACTTGCGGCGAAGTTCCGGATCGCCAATCAGCGCCGCGCGCAGGCGAAGGCGTGCGGCCGGCGTGCCGAGATCATGCGATATGCCCGACAGGATGGCAGCGCGGCGCGCGATGCGCTCGCGTTCGGCATGAAGCATGTCATTGGCGGCATCGGCAATGGCGGCGATCTCCTCCGGCCCTGATGTGTCGATAAGCCCGGTCTGGCCATGGCGCGCCAGTCCGTCAATGTCGTGGGCCAGCCTTGTCAGGCGGCCGGAGACCGACCCTGCCCAGCCCAATGAAGCGGCCATGATGAGCGCGCAAAGCAGCAGCACCGGCAGGCGGTAGTCGGCGGGCGCGGCCTCGCATCCCCAGACCGGTTGTCCCGCAATCCTCAGCCATCCGGTCTGCTGGGTATGGGCATAGACCTGAGGATTGCCACAGTAAGTCGCCAGCACCCGCACGATCCGGGCAAAGCGCAAAGCATCAGTGCCGCCTGCCGTGCCTTCCACGGCGCTCAGCGGATAATGCAGTTTCGGCGAATAGATGCGGAAGGCAATGCGCCCGCTGCTTTCCGGCCCGCTACTAAGGACCGAACCGGGAAGGAAGGAAAAGGCAGTTTCGAACCAGCCGGCGGGTGCCAGCGGCGCGCTGTCAGCCGGTGCGGTGTCGGCGGTTTCAAAGGGGCCTTGCAAGGGCGTGATGGTGAAGGGGGCAGGGCCGTTTGACTTGGGGTCGGTCAGGTGAGCGTGCAGCGCGATGCCGGCCTCCAGCGCCGACGCCTGCCATTCCTTCCAGCTGGATGACCAGTGCGCCCAGATGCCAGCCGATGCCAAGCCGGCGGCAAAGACCAGAACCAGCGCAAGAGCCAGGCGGATGCGCAGGGGCAGGCGGAGGTCAGCCGGCATCGCTGCTTTCCACCTCGACGGCCAGCATGTAGCCGGCACCGCGCACGGTCTGGATGATCTGAGGACTGCCCGGCTCACCCTCCAGTTTGGTGCGCAGGCGGCCGACCAGCACGTCAATGGCGCGGCCGGGATTGGCTTCCACCGGAGCGCCCGGATCACGCGCTTCCTCGATGGCGGCGG
>JBGSQC010000339.1:0-10852 GCA_041738295.1 Zhengella sp.
GGCTTCCACGAATGGGGCTTTGACTACGTCCTGCTCGATTTCCTGGGCGACGTGGTCTGCGGCGGCTTCGGCCTGCCGATTGCCCGCGACATGTGCCAGAAGGTCATCATTGTCGGCTCCAACGACCTGCAGTCGCTCTACGTCGCCAACAATGTCTGCTCGGCGGTGGAATATTTCCGCAAGCTTGGCGGCAATGTCGGGGTGGCGGGCATCGTCATCAACAAGGATGACGGCACCGGCGAGGCCCAGGCCTTCGCCGAGGCGGCCGGTATTCCGGTGCTGGCAGCCATTCCCGCCAATGAGGACATCCGCCGCAAGAGCGCCAATTACGAAATCATCGGACGCCCCGAGAGCGAATGGGGTGCGATGTTTGCAGAACTGGCCGCCAATGTGGCCGATGCACTGCCGCAACGCCCGACGCCGCTTACCCAGGATGGCCTTCTCGGCCTGTTCTCTGGCGATGCAGTCGGTCGCGGCGTGGTTCTCGACCCCGCAACGCCGGAAGACATGTGCGGCGGGACCATCACCGTCCGGCCGTCCCTCGAAGTTGTCTACGACGAGGTATGATCCAGTGACCGGCGCGCTTCACCCCGAAACACCAAACATGGGCACCCCGGCCACGCAAGCCGATGCTGCCATGGTGCCGCCCGTCGAGGGGGCCTGTTCGAACCGGGATGAACTGCGCGATGCGGCCGCCAAGGCCGGAAAATCCGAAACGCTCGACCAATACAGCCGCGACTATCCCGCTGGTCCGCACGACCAGCCGCAAAGCATGTGCCCGGCCTTCGGTTCGCTGCGGGTGGGCCTGCGCATGCGGCGTACCGCGACCATTCTCTCGGGATCTGCCTGCTGCGTTTATGGCCTGACCTTCACCTCGCATTTCTACGGCGCCAAGCGGTCTGTCGGCTACGTGCCCTTTGATTCCGAAACCCTGGTCACCGGCAAGCTGTTCGAGGACATCCGCGAGGCTGTCTTCGCCACCGCCCGCCCGGAAGATTACGACGCGGTCGTCATCATCAATCTTTGCGTACCGACCGCCTCCGGCGTGCCGCTGCAGTTGCTGCCCAAGGAAATCAACGGCGTGCGCATCATCGGCATCGATGTGCCAGGCTTTGGCGTGCCGACCCATGCAGAAGCCAAGGATGTGCTGGCTGGCGCCATGCTGCGCTATGCGGCAGAGGAAATCCGCAGTGGCCCTGTGGCGCGCCCGAAGACCAAGGCCGACCTGCCTGCCGTCACGCTGCTGGGTGAAATGTTCCCGGTCGATCCGGTGATGATCGGACGCATGCTGGCACCGATGGGTCTTGCCGCCGGTCCGGTCGTGCCGACGCGCGAATGGCGCGAACTGTTTGCCGCCTTTGATTGCGCGGCCGTTGCGGCCATCCATCCCTTTTATACGTCCAGCATTCGCGAGTTCCAGTCGGCCGGCCGCAGTGTCGTCGGGTCAGCCCCCGTTGGCTATGACGGCACCGCCGACTGGCTGGAAGCCATTGGCAAGGCCTGCGGCATCTCTGCCGAAGCACGCGCTGCCGCCCAGAATGCGATCCTTCCGGCAATCAAGGGCGCGCTTGCGGCCAAGCCGATCAAGGGCCGCATCACGCTGTCGGGCTACGAGGGGTCGGAGCTGCTGGTGGCGCGCCTGCTGATCGAAAGCGGCGCCGAAGTTTCCTATGTCGGCACCGCCTGCCCGGCGACGCCCTGGTCCGATCCCGACCGCATCTGGCTGGAAGAGCGCGGCGTTCATGTGCAGTTCCGCGCCTCGCTGGAAAACGACATTGCCGCCATGCACGAGCATAGGCCCGACCTTGCCATCGGCACCACGCCGGTGGTGCAAAAAGCCAAGGCCTTGTCGATCCCGGGTCTCTACTTCACCAACCTGATCTCGGCCCGTCCGCTGATGGGCCCGGCAGGCGCAGGCTCGCTGGCCGAAGTGGTGAATGGCGCCATCGGCAACAGGCATCGCTTCGAGGCGATGAGCGAATTTTTCGAAGGTGTCGGCACCGGCCATGCAGCCGGTATCTGGCGCGAAGTGCCGGTCGAACATGCCGAGTTCCGCAAGCGGTACGCAGGCATGCTGGCGGCACGCGCCAAGGCCGAAGAAGCGGTGGGGACCTGACCATGCTGGTTCTCGATCACGACAGGGCAGGCGGCTATTGGGGCTCGGTCTACGTGTTCTCTGCGATCAAGGGATTGCAGGTGATCATCGATGGCCCCGTGGGCTGCGAAAACCTGCCGGTCACCTCCGTCCTGCATTACACCGATGCCCTTCCGCCGCATGAGCTGCCGATTGTCGTTACAGGTCTTGGTGAAGAGGAACTTGGCCAGCACGGCACCGAAGCTGCCATGCGCCGAGCCCACAAGACGCTGGATCCGGCCTTGCCGAGCGTTGTTGTGACCGGTTCGATTGCGGAGATGATCGGCGGCGGCGTTACCCCTCAGGGTACCGGCATCCAGCGCTTCCTTCCGAGGACTATCGACGAAGACCAATGGCAGAGTGCCGACCGCGCGCTGATGTGGCTGTGGACCGAATTCGGCGCCAAGAAGAAGACGGCCAAGGCCCGCAAGCCGCGTGCCGAGGGCGAGAAGCCGCACGTCAACATCATTGGTGCAATCTACGGCACCTTCAACACGGCATCCGATCTCGCCGAGATCAGCCGCCTCGTCGAAGGCATCGGTGCAGAGATCAACCTTGCCTTTCCACTCGGCAGCCATCTGGCCGACGTGCCGCATCTCGCCAATGCCGATGTCAACATCTGCCTCTACCGCGAGTTCGGCCGCAAGCTCTGCGAGGCGCTGGACCGGCCCTATCTGCAAGCCCCGATCGGCCTGCACTCGACCACCAAGTTCCTGCGCACGCTGGGCGAACTGCTCGGCCTTGATCCCGAACCCTTCATCGAGCGTGAGAAGCACACCACCATCAAGCCGCTGTGGGATCTATGGCGATCGGTGACGCAGGATTTCTTCGGCACGGCAAGCTTCGGCATTGTCGCCAACGACACCTATGCCCGCGGCATCCGTCATTTCCTCGAAGACGAGATGGGCCTTCCCTGCAATTTCGCCGTTTCGCGCATTGCCGGCGCCAAGACTGACAATGCCGAAGTGCGCCGCCTGGTGAAGGAAAAGCCGCCGCTGGTGCTGTTCGGTTCGTTCAACGAGCGCATGTATGCCGCCGAAGCTGGCGCACGCTGCGCCTACATCCCGGCATCGTTTCCCGGCGCCATCATCCGCCGCCACACCGGCACGCCCTTCATGGGCTATGCGGGCGCAACCTACCTTGTCCAGGAGGTCTGCAACGCCCTCTTCGACATGCTGTTCCACATCCTCCCGCTCGCCACCGAGATGGACAAGGTGGACGCAACACCGGCCACCAGCCACCGCATGCTGGAATGGAGCGACGCCGCAAAGGAACTGCTGGACGAGATCGTCGCCAAGCAGCCGATCCTGGTGCGCATCTCGGCCGCCAAAAATCTCAGGGACAATGCCGAACGCCTGGCGCGCAACAGCGCTGCCGGACGCGTGGAAAACCAAAACGTACTGGACGCCAGCCGCACCCTGGCCGGCGCTCACTAGTTTCAACGGAGGACATGCAGATGACAACCTTGCAAAGACGCAGAGCAGAAGAGCGGCAGTACAAGCGCCTCGTGGTCGCGACAATGCCGTTGTTCTTCATCGCGGTTTTCGTCAACCGCGTCCTCCCCTGGAACTGGGGTCACGACAAGCGGTCGCTCTTCGCGGCGACGCGCGCGGCCGCCTACAGCACCATTCCGTTCGTCTTCATGTGAGGACCAACGGTCACTGTTTCATTCGGGCAACCGGATGGAATCCCCGCCCCGGGGAATGCCGGGGTAAACTGACCCGCAAGGGTCACAGCCGGAGATATACAAATGGCTGATATCAACCGTCCTGGCAGTTTGTCAGGTCTCTCTGAAGCGGAAGCCCAGGAATTCCATGGCATTTTCGTCAAGAGCTTCATTGGCTTCGTGGCTGTCGCGGTCGTCGCGCACATCCTCGTTTGGCAGTGGCGTCCTTGGCTGCCAGGCCCGAACGGGTATGAAACTTCGTACATTCACAACATCCTGCCCGCGGCTGTGAAGCCGACGGCAATCGGCTGAGGAGGATAGAACATGTGGCGCATGTGGCTTCTGTTCGATCCGCGCCGGACACTGGTGGCTCTGTTCACCTTCCTGTTCGTGCTCGCGATCGTCATTCACTTCATCCTGTTGTCGACCAGCCGTTTCAACTGGCTGGAAGGCCCGCAGAAAGCGGCAATGGCAAGCGATGTCGTGATCACCGAGATGATCGCCTGATCGGCATCTCTCACGTTCTGCGGGCAGGACAGGAAAGTGCCCTGTCCGCAGAACCAAACCCTGTCTTTCGAGGAGACTGGCCATGGCAATGCTCAGCTTTGAACGAAAATACCGCGTCCGCGGCGGAACACTGCTAGGCGGAGACCTTTTTGATTTTTGGGTAGGACCGTTCTACGTCGGCTTTTTCGGCGTGCTTGGAGCATTTTTCACGCTGATCGGTGTTGCCCTCCTCGTCTACGCCGCCTCCCAAGGGCCGACGTGGAATTTCTGGCAGATCAACATCGCCCCGCCGGACATTAAGTACGGACTGGGCCTGGCACCCTTGCGCGAGGGCGGCTTCTGGCAAATCATCACAATGTGCGCCGTCGGATCATTCAGCTCCTGGGCGTTGCGCGAAGTTGAAATCTCCCGCAAGCTCGGCATCGGCTATCATGTTCCGATCGCCTTCTCGGTCGCCATTTTCGCCTATGTCACGCTGGTCGTCATCCGCCCGGCTCTCATGGGTGCCTGGGGCTACGGATTTCCCTATGGCTTCATGAGCCATCTCGAATGGGTGTCCAATACCGGTTACCAGTATGCAAATTTCCACTACAATCCGGCTCACATGCTGGCGATTGCCTTCTTCTTCACCACCTGTCTGGCACTGGCCCTTCACGGATCGTTGATCCTCTCGGCCACCAACCCGGAAAAGGGTGAGCCGGTGAAGACCGCAGAGCATGAGAACGCCTATTTCCGTGACATCATCGGCTACTCGATCGGCACTCTCGGCATCCACCGTCTGGGCCTGTTCCTCGCCTTGAGCGCGGGCTTCTGGAGCGCCGTCTGCATCGTCATCAGCGGTCCGGTCTATGCCGGCAGCTGGCCGGACTGGTGGAACTGGTGGCTTGAACTGCCGATCTGGTCTTGATGGGAGAACATCATGTATGAATACCAGAACATCTTTACACGCGTGCAGGTTCACGGACCTGCCGACATGGGCGTGCCGCTGAGGCACACCAACTTCACCCGTCAGGGCCAGCCCGTCTTCAACCACTGGCTCGGCAAGATCGGTGACGCCCAGATCGGTCCCATCTACCTCGGCTTCCTCGGCCTCGCATCAATCATGTGCGGTTTCGTGGCCATCGAGATCATCGGGCTGAACATGTTGGCTTCGGTGAACTGGAGCCCGATCGAGTTCATGAAGCGCTTCTTCTGGCTGACGCTTGATCCGCCGGCTGCCAAGTACGGGCTGGGCTTTGCCCCGCTGAAAGAAGGCGGCTGGTGGCAGATGGCCGGCTTCTTCCTGACAGCCTCGGTCCTGCTCTGGTGGGCAAGAACCTACCGGCGTGCGCGTTCGCTCGGCATGGGCACCCATGTGTCCTATGCTTTTGCGGCCGCCATCTGGCTCTTCCTCGTCCTTGGCTTCATCCGACCGTTGTTCATGGGCGATTTCAGCGAGGCCGTGCCCTTCGGCATCTTCTCGCACCTGGAATGGACCAACAATTTCTCGGTCAATTACGGGAACCTGTTCTACAACCCTTTCCACATGATCTCGATTGCCTTCCTTTACGGTTCGGCCCTGCTGTTTGCCATGCATGCGGCGACCATCCTTGCGGTCTCCCGCTACGGTGGCGAACGCGAAATCGAGCAGATCGTCGACCGTGGTACGGCTTCCGAACGTGCCGCCTTGTTCTGGCGCTGGACCATGGGCTTCAATGCCACCATGGAATCGATCCATCGCTGGGCCTGGTGGTTTGCCGTCCTCTGCCCGATTGCCGGCGGCATCGGCATCCTGCTCACCGGCACGGCTGTCGACAACTGGTACGATTGGGGCATCAAGCACGGCCTGACGACGGGTGATCCGTTCGACATGACGGTGCCGTCCAGCTTTCCCTGATTGGCAGCTGCGGGTGGAGCCTACCAGGTTCCTCCCGCATCGGCCGGTCCGGATCCGGCAGGGTTTCTTGTCCGGCCACAACGAAAAAAGCCCGGCGCGAGCCGGGCTTTTTCATGCGCCAAACCTGATGGCGATCAGGGCTTGGTTTTCAGGAAGGCGATCACATTGGCGATTTCCTCATCGGTCTTCAGGCCGGGAAAGGACATCTTGTTGCCCGGGATGAAGCCTTTCGGATCCTTCAGGTAGGCTGCCAGCGTGGCATCGTCCCAGATCTGGCCTTCAGCGCCCTTCTTGGCCATGGCTTCGGAGTATTTGAACCCTTCGACCGAGGCCGTCTTGCGTCCGATCACGCCCTTGAGCGTAGCGCCGACGCGGTTCACGCCCTTCTCTGCTTCGTGGCAGGTCTTGCACTTGTTGAAGACTTTTGCGCCGGCCTCTGCGTCGCCTTCCGCCATGGCAGGTGACGCCACGACCAGCATTGCGATTCCGATGATGGTTCTGAATTTCATGGTCCCATTCCTCCTTTGGGTAAACATCCCCGGATCCCATTACGGGGTTCACGTCTTGCCGGATCACAAATCCGGTTATTCGGCTTTAAGTTTCCGCGCTCCGTTGCTTTCAGCGAGGATTAATCCGGTCGACCGGAAAGCGGTGCGGTGCGAAGCGACAAAAGATCCGGGCAACCGCTGGCGAAGCAGGCGATACGCAGCGCGCTTGCCCATTGCGTGACATGATGGGCAACCTGCTCTGGCCCTTCCATGGCGGCCGGAAGCAATGCAGCGGCTTGGCCGGCAAGGCTTGCGCCCAGCGCGATGGCTTTGGCGCCATCCAGCCCGTGGCGTACACCACCCGATGCGATCAGCGGCAGGTGAGGCATGGCGGCATGAATTGACACCAGCGACCGCACGGTCGGGATGCCCCAATCGCGGAAAATCTCGCCGAGCTGAAGGCCGTCGCTGGTTCCCGTCCGCTCGCCTTCGACAGCAGCCCAGCTGGACCCGCCGGTTCCGGCCACATCAATGGCCGATATGCCGCAATCAACCAGGCGCCGGGCAACCGCCAACGAGATGCCTGCACCGACTTCCTTGGCGATCACCGGCCGGCCAAGCGTCCTGCACACGGTTTCGATGGCCGCCACCACACCCTTCCAGTTCCGGTCACCGCCCGGCTGCAGGCCTTCCTGCAACGGGTTGAGATGGAGGATGAGGGCATCCGCCTCGATGATATCAACTGCGCGCCGCGCGTCATCGGGGGTCATGCCATGGGTGAACTGGACAGCGCCCAGGTTTGCATAAAGCGCAATGTCGGGTGCCACGCGGCGGATCGACTTGTCGAGGCCATGGTTGACGCCGCCGCCAAGCGCAATGCGCTGCGACCCGACGCCCATGGCAAAGCCGAGCTCCTGTGCGGCTTCGGCGATCGCCAGGTTGATGCTCGCGCTCTTTTTCGGCCCGCCGGTCATGGAGGAGGCGAGGTAGGGCACGGAAAGCCGCTTGCCGAGGAAATCCACCGAAAGGTCGATGGCATCAAGGTCGATTTCCGGCAAGGCGCAATGCTCGAACCGGTAATCGTCGAAACCGGCTGGAATGCCGGCCTGCGCCTTGCCCGACAGGATAATGTCCAGATGATCCTTCTTGCGCTGCTCGATGTCATGGGCCGCCCCGCCCTGGGTCGGCAAGGGCGCAAGGTGTGCAGGGGAGGCAACGATCTTTATTGCAGGAGGCGTTTTGCGAGACGCAGACATGACCGGACTTCCATGAGGTGAAAGACGAGACTGGCTGCGAGCCACGCAGCCGTGAAGAACCATTCCTGGCCGATGAGGGCAGACCGCAGCGCAAGCACGAGACACGCTCCGGCTCCCATGCCAAAGGCAATGGCCGGAATGCCGCGCAGGTGGCGGCGCAGGACCAGAAGCTCGACCAGCATGACCGTCAGTACGAGAAACGCGATATTGCCGGATTGAAACAGCGCTTGCATCATCGCCCCCGGTTCAGCCGGACAATCTGGTAGTTCAGCACACCGGCAGCACTCACCCACATGATGTAGGGCAGAAGCAGCAGGCCGGAAACCGGCGTGATTGAACCCATGACAAGAATGAGCGCCGCGATGCTGATCCAGAACACCACCAGCTCGGCGAAGGCCATCGCCGGGTTTTGCATGACAAAGAAGATGGCGCTCCAGGCGATATTGAGCACACCGTTAATGGCAATGGCGACCAGCATGACCTGCCGCTGCCCTTCATTGCCGGCATCCCACGCATAGGCGATGGAAAGGGTCAGCGCAGCAAAGACGGTGGTCCAGATCGGCCTGAAGGCCCAGTCCGGCGGCTTCCAGCCGGGCTTGCGAAGGGCGTGGTACCATGGCGTCAGCCGGGTCAGCAGGCCGCCGGCTATGGCGAGCACGA
Organism: Zhengella sp.; assembly: GCA_041738295.1. Taxonomy (GTDB): domain Bacteria; phylum Pseudomonadota; class Alphaproteobacteria; order Rhizobiales; family Rhizobiaceae; genus Zhengella. The sequence continues at coordinate 8,588 of JBGSQC010000339.1, forward strand.
TGGTGAAGGCAGCACCGGCAGCCAGCGCCTGGTAAAAGGGAGTCTTGGGGATCACGGCGCCACCAGGCCCAGCATATGCGCCAGATCCTTGAAGAAGATCCGCGCATGGGCCATCGGGTTGGTCTTGACGAGCTTCTTCTCCGTGTAGGAAGCCCAGGTCAGCCGCTGCACATCCCTGTCACGGCACATTGTCACGAAGCGCTCGCGGCGGCGGTCACTGCTGTACCAGAAGTGCTGCATGATGCCGAGAATGCGGAAGATCATGCAGTGCGCCTGCATGAAGGTCTTGCGGGCATCGCCCAGCACCCGCGCATCGCCGGTGCGCAGGAAGGCGAGGCCGGTTTGCGCAGCCAGTTCCCCACACAGCATGGCGTAGTAAATGCCTTCGCCGGAGGCAGGCGCCACAACTCCGGCGGCGTCACCGGCCAGCAGCACATCCCTGCCATTGTCCCATTTTTTTAGCGGCTTCAGGGGGATGGGCGCGCCTTCCTTGCGCAGGGTGCGAACATCGCCAAGCCCGGCATCGCTGCGAAGTCTGGCCACCGCCTCTCGCAGTGCAAAGCCCTTGCGCGCGCTGCCGGTGCCGATGCTGGCGGTTTTCCCGTGCGGAAACACCCAGGCGTAAAAATCAGGCGAATAGCGGCTGTTGTAATAGACGTCGCAGCGTTCGGGCGCATAGGTGTCAGCATCCGCAGGCCGTTCGACAATCTCGTGATAGGCAAAGACCAGCTTGGTCTTGTCAGCTCCGGCCACATGCTCAAGCCCCACCTTGGACCGCGCGCCGTCCGCGCCGATGGCAAGCCGGGTCCGGCAGGAAAGGGTATGGCCGTCCTTGGTCTCGTAGTGAACCCGCAATGCGCCGTCGTCGTCGCGCGTGGAGTGCGTGTAGGTTCCGGTTGCCCGTTCAGCGCCATGGTCCTCGGCACGCGTTCGCAGGAATTCGTCGAACTGCTCGCGATCAACCATACCGACATAGCTGCCTTCAACCGGCATATGCGCCAGCCGTCCTGTCGGTGAGACAATGCGTGCGGCCTCGATGCGCGCCACGATAAGATTGGCCGGAATGGCATAGTCGCGGATCAGTCGCGGCGGAACAGCGCCGCCACAGGGCTTGATGCGGCCGCCCTTGTCGAGAAGCAGAACCTTGGCTCCGGCTTCGGCTGCCTTTTGCGCTGCCGTTGATCCCGAAGGACCGCCGCCCAGGACAACAATGTCGTAAGTGTCTTCCATCTCAGCTGCCCAGATCATGTTGCGCGGAAAGGACCAGCGGATTGGAGGTCGTGCGCGTTTCGCCAATCTTCATCGCAAGGAAGGCGGAAATGATGAAAAGGGCGGCTTCCACGCCAAACACGCTGCCATACGCAATGGCGTTCGATTGGGTGAAGGTCCTCAAGACATCAGCCACGACTGTTCCAAGAAAACCGCCTGCGCCGAAAGCGATGGCCTGAGACGCACCAAACAAGCCCATGCGCACGCCTTCGCGCGCCTTGTCGCCCATTGCGGCGGTGAACATGGAACCGATGGCTGCCACAGCAAACATGCCGTTGAAAAAGCCGAGCGCGAAGACCGTCGGCTTCAGCGGCCATTCGGGGCCGAAGCGCGCCGCGGCAACAAGACCGGTCAGGGCCAGCGCCGATCCGAGGCAGCCGGCAACCGTCCAGTTGCGCAGCGCCACGCCGCGCGTCTTGCCAAACCAGGTGGCCGCAGCGCCCACCAGCAGCATGCCCGAAAGAACGCCGCCATTCTGGAGGCCGGAAAGCGAGGTGGATTGGCCCGGCGTGTAGCTGAACACCAGCCCGGCGAAAGGTTCGAGGATCAGGTCCTGCGCGCTGTAGCCGAGCATGGACATGAAGATGAAGATGGCAAAGCGGCGGGCGTCGGCATCGGCCCAGGTGCCCTTGAGGGCTTCCATGAAGGGGACACCGTCACCCTTTGCTGCTGTCGGCTTTGCATGCCGCTTCTCGATCCCGGTGACGGCGAGAGTGCTCAGCGCAAAGGCGATGCCGCAGACGATCACGGCCATGGCGACCAACCGTTCAAGGCTGAACGGATCAAGGAATTTCCCGACTGCCACGGTGGTGATGATGAAGCCGACGATCATCATGGTCCACACAATGGTGGCGGCGGCCGGGCGGCGATAGGTGTCGACGGTTTCGGCCAGCAGGACGAGCAGCGATGTTCCCGCTGCGCCAACGCCGATGCCGATCAGCGTGAAAGCGAGCGCAGCAAGCGCCAGTCCGGGCCAGAACAGGGTGGAGGCCAGCC
>JBGSQC010000348.1:0-8951 GCA_041738295.1 Zhengella sp.
GGCAGGGGATCGGTTGCCGGGATCACCGGCACGCCCACCTCGACGGCAAGGTTGCGGGCTGCCACTTTGTTGCCGAGCCGGCGCATGGTGTCTGGCTTCGGGCCGATAAAGGTGATGCCGGCCTCGGCGCAGGCATCAGCAAATTCAGGGCTTTCCGACAGCAGGCCGTAGCCTGGATGGATGGCGTCCGCGCCGGAGAGCCTGGCCACCCTGATCACTTCTTCAATCGAGAGATAGGCCTCGATGGGTCCCAGATCCTTGGCCAGATGCGGGCCGCGGCCGATCTGGTAGCTCTCGTCGGCCTTGAACCGGTGGAGGGAGTATTTGTCCTCCTCTGCCCAGATGGCGACCGTTTTTAACCCCAGCTCATTGGCCGCGCGAAACACGCGAATGGCAATTTCCGAGCGATTGGCGACGAGAATCTTGCGAATGGCCACTGCAGAACTCCGGGGTTTAAATCGGTTTAAGCAAAATGCTAGCAGATTATTTTGCACTTGCGAAGAGCATCATCTGGTAAACATTCTTTACCAATCTGGCGGGGGCCTTTCCAGCGGAAAAATGAGCCGGACAAGCAATGAAAAAGGCCCGGTGCAAGCACCGGGCCTTTCCCTTGATGTCTGACGGGTACGATTACTTGAGGTAATCGTACTTGCCGGCCTTCCACTCGTAGAAGACGTAGCCCGGCAGGGTCACGTCGCCCTTGTCGTTGAAGGAAAGCTCGCCCAGAACGGTGGCGAACTTGCCGGTGCCCAGAGCAGCCACGACCGGCTCGAAATCAGCCGACTTGGCAGTGGTGGCAGCCTGCGCCCAAGCCTGGATGGCGGCGTAGGTGTAGAGCACGTAGCCTTCCGGTTCCACGCCCTTGGCGCGGAACTTCTCGACGAGCGGAGCAACGTCGGGGTTCTTGCGCGGATCGGGCGAGAAGGTCATCAGCGTGCCTTCGCCGGCATCGCCGGTGATGGCCCAGTATTCGTCGGTCACGAGAGCGTCGCCGGAGACGAGCACGGTGGACATGCCCTGCTCTTTCATCTGGCGGGCCATCAGGCCGGCTTCGGTGTGATAGCCGCCGACATAGAGAACTTCGACGCCGGCTTCCTTCAGCTTGGAAACGACAGCGGTGTAGTCCTTTTCACCGGCGGTGTAGGCTTCGTACATGACTTCCTTGGCACCGGTCGCCTGATAGACAGCGAGCGTGGCATCGGCCAGGCCCTTGCCATAGGCGGTCTTGTCGTGGACGAAGGCGATCTTCTTGCCTGCGAACTTCTCGGCGAGGAACTTGCCGGCCACATCGCCCTGCTGGTCGTCACGGCCGCAGACGCGCATGGTGCCCTTGCCCGGACGCTCATCGGTGTACTTCGGGTTGGTGGAAGCGGGCGAGATCTGGACGATGCCTTCTTCGGCATAGATGGCCGAAGCGGGGATCGACGAGCCCGAGCAGAAATGGCCAGCCATCAGCTTGATGCCGGCAGAAGCCATCTGGTTGGCAACAGCCACGGCCTGCTTCGGATCGCAAGCGTCGTCGCCGATTTCCAGCTTGAGCATTTCACCATTGACGCCACCGGCGGCATTGATGTCTTCCACGGCCTGCTCTGCACCAGCCTTCATCTGTGCGCCGAACGAGGCGTACTGGCCGGTCATCGGACCTGCCGTTGCGATGAGGATGTCGGCAAAAGCCGGAGCGGAAAGGGCGAAGCTCAGTGCTACGCCCGCCAAAAGTGCCTTCTTCATGATAACTCCCATGTTGCACCCGTTGCATTCCCCTGCCGGCACGGTGGGTGAGTTTCCTGTTGCCGACTTTGCGGGTCCCGGACCCGCTTGAGAACCATCAAAGCCCAAATCGGGCCGGAAATAAAGCGTTCAAACAAAACCTTTTTGCCGCCCTTTGATCAAGCTTAACGCGAGAGCTGACCGGTTGGCAAAAAGCATCAACGGCGCTTCCATCCGAATGCACCTGCCGCATCGAAAGCAAAGCGGTATTGGGTGCGCATCTGGCCTGCCCGGGTGTAGCGCAATCCGGCTGTCGCAATCGCTGCGAGAACCACCAGATCCACCAGATAGTACCAGGGCGCGATCAGCGTTCCCTGGAACAGCGAGAAGTGAATGAAGCGCACGGCAGCCGCCAGCAGCAGCATGTAGATGACGAGGCTGGAGACCGGCTTCCAGGTTTGCGCCACGGCGCGTCCGGTCATCCAGGCAGCGCCGCCGCCAAGAATGCAGGTGACGAAAAGAAACTCGCCAAAGCCGATTTCCCAGAAAAGCGTCGGGTTGTGTTCCATTTCAGCGGGTTCCCTTGCGAGTATCGGAACGGGCGTCGGCCATCAGTGATGCCCCCCTTCCAGATAGGCAGCGCGCACTTCCTCGCGCTTGAGCAGTTCGCGGCCCTCACCCGTCATGGTGATGACGCCGTTGACCATGACATAGCCGCGATGCGCCAATTTCAAGGCGTGGAAGGCGTTCTGTTCCACCAGGAAGACGGTGAGGCCTTCATTGCGGTTCAGGTCTCGGATGGCATCGAAGATCTGCTTGACGATCAGGGGCGCAAGGCCGAGCGACGGCTCGTCAAGCAGCAGCAGCTTCGGCCGGCTCATCAGCGCACGCGCAATGGCCAGCATCTGCTGTTCGCCACCCGACAGCGTTCCGCCGCGCTGGGTGATGCGTTCCTTCAGGCGCGGGAACAGGTCGAACATCTTCTTCAGATCGTCGTCGAAATGTTTCGGATCGACCAGGCTTGCGCCCATCTGCAGGTTTTCCATGACCGTCATGCGCGGGAAGATGCGGCGGCCTTCCGGCGACTGGGCAATGCCACGGCGCATGATCTCGTGGGTCGGCATGGTGGTGATGTCGATGCCGTCATAGATGATCTGGCCGGCGCGCGCCTGCGGCTTGCCGCAAATGGTCATCATCAGGGTGGACTTGCCGGCACCATTGGCCCCGATCATCGTGACGATCTCGCCGCGATGGACGTCCACGTCCACGCCCTTCAGCGCGATGATCTTGCCATAATAGGTCTCGACGCCGCGCACCGACAGAAGGGTGTCATTCATCGCGCTCATGCCTTGTCTCCCTTGCGGGCACGGGACGGACGGCTGGTCTCGACCTCACCGGCGTCAACCCGTTTGGAGAATTCCGTGGCCTTGCCCTTGGCAAGCAGCTTGGCCTGCCCGGTCCAGTCTTCCCGCTCGATGCGTCCGGGGAAGGCAAGGAAATCACCCACCCATTCGGCTTCCTTCTTTTTCCACGCGGCGATCTGGTGGAAATGGAAAATGCCAAGCTCGTTCAGTTTTTTCTCGTTGACCGCACCGATGCCGCGAATGCGGGTCAGGTTGTTAGCGGTGCCTTCGGGCTTTGCCAGGGCTGGCGGCTTGCCGGTGGAAGCGGCGGCTGGGGCCTTGGCGGCGGGTGCCTTTGCAACAGCCTTGGCCGGAGATGCTTTCGCAGGTGCAGCCTTGGCTGGTGCCTTGACAGGTTCTGCCTTGGCGGAAGCGGCCTTCAACGGCTTGGCAGATGCTGCAGGTGCGGTTGCGGCTGCCGGTTTTGCAGCCTTTGCCGGCTTGTCAGCGGCAGGTTTTGCCGGCGCTGCCTTGGCAGGCGATGCCTTGGCCGGAGATGCTTTCGCAGGCGCTAATGCTGTTTCGGTTTTCTTCGAGGCCGGCTTGGCAGCTGCCTTTTCAGGCTTCGCTGCGGCCTTCACCGGCTTTGCTGCGGGTTTTGCCGCTTTGGCCGAGGCAGGTGCCTTGGGTACCTCTGCTGGCGGGATGGATGCCAGCGGCATCGCGGTCGAGGCAGGGGCCTTCGCAGGCTTGGCAGCTGTTGCAGAATCTGCGGCGGCAGACTTTGCTGCTGCCGTCTTCTCTGCCTTGGCCGCCTTTGTGCCCGCCTTGGCTTCCTCCTTGGCAGCCGCGGCCTTTTCGAGGTCGGCCTTGATCAGCGGATCGTCGATTTCCGCTTCGTCATCCACGCCCAGATAGGCGGCGATGACCTTGGGATCATTGCGCACGACCGACGCGCTGCCGTCGGCAATCTTCTGGCCATAATCGAGAACGACGACGTGATCGGAGATTTCCATCACCACGCCCATGTCGTGTTCGATCAGCAGGATCGAGGTCTTGTGCTCGCGGCGGATAAATTTCAGCAGATCATTCAGTTCCGCGGATTCGCGCGGGTTGAGGCCTGCCGCCGGTTCGTCAAGGCACAGAAGATGCGGGCCGGAACACATGGCGCGGGCAATTTCCAGGCGGCGCTGCGCACCATAGGGCAGGTCGCCCGCCGGATCATCAGCACGGTCGATCAGGTTCACCTGCTCCAGCCAGTAGACCGCCTTTTCCACCGAGGCCTTTTCCGCCTTGCGGTAGCTGCCGAGGCCGAGCAGGCCGCCAATGGTGAAGTTGGACGCCTTCATCAGCGGGTTGTGCTGGGCGACCAGCAGATTTTCCAGCACGGTCATGCCGCCAAAGAGACGGATGTTCTGGAAGGTGCGGGCCACCTTGGCGCGGGCCGAAATCTCGAAATCGGCCATGCGCTCCAGAAGGAACACTGCGCCCGGACCGGTTTTCCGCCATTGCAGGCCGGAATCGGTCAGGGCTTCTACCTCTGCCGATTGCTGGCCTGCGCCATGGCGCATGACAATGCGGCCCTCGGTCGGCTTGTAGAAGCCGGTGACGCAGTTGAAGACGGTCGTCTTGCCGGCGCCGTTGGGGCCGATCAGCGCGGTGATGTCGCCGCGCCCGACATTGAAAGACAGGTCGTTGATGGCCACAAGGCCGCCAAAGCGCATGGTCAGGTGCTCAACGGTGAGCACGGGATCATTGTCCCAGTTGGCGACGGCTGCCGTCATGGTGCTGGTCTCGTTTGCCATGATCAATGCCCCTCGCCCTGTGCAACCATGTCGGCGCCGATGCGCTTCTTTTCCTTCAGCACAGCGGAAGGCTCACGGGTGGAGACCAGGCCGCGCGGCTTCCAGACCATGATGCCGACCATGGCAAGGCCGAAGATCAGCATGCGGTACTGGGTGGGATCAAAGCCCGCCCCAAAGATCGCCTGCAGGAAGCCGATGTTGCGCAGCAATTCGATACCGCCGATCATCACGATGGAGGCGATGACGACGCCGATCTGCGAGCCGAGACCGCCAAGCACGACGATGGCGAGGATGATGGCCGACTCCAGGAAGGTGAAGCTTTCAGGAGAGATGAAGCCCTGGCGGGTTGCGAAGAACGACCCGGCAAAGCCTGCAAACATCGCGCCCAGCGAGAAGGCGGTCAGCTTGGTATTCGTGGTGTTGATACCGAGCGAGCGGCAGGCGATCTCATCTTCGCGCAGGGCTTCCCAGGCGCGGCCGATCGGCATGCGGCGCATGCGCATGGTTACGAAATTGGTAAGAAGCGCCAGGAAGAAGATGATGTAGTAGAGATAGATGAAGCGGTGGATCGAGGAGAACTCAAGGCCGAAGAAATCGGCAAAGCCGCCTTCGCCGCGCTTGAATTCCAGGCCGAAGAACGAGGGCTTGGGCAGGTTGTTCAGGCCGTTCGGACCGCCGGTGAAATCATACCAGTTGAGCAGGACAACGCGGATGATCTCGCCGAAGGCGAGCGTCACGATGGCCAGATAGTCGCCGCGCAGGCGCAGCACCGGGAAGCCCAGCACGATGCCCCAGAAGGCAGCGAGGATGCCCGCGAGCGGCAGCGCCATCCAGAAACCGATGCCGAAATGCTGTGACAGCAGCGCGAAGGAATAGGCACCCACCGCATAGAAGGCGACGTAGCCCAGATCCAGCAGGCCGGCGAGGCCGACGACGATGTTCAGGCCCCAGCCGAGCATGATGTAGGTCATGATCAGGATGGCAAGGTCGATGAACTGGCGGTCACGGCCGGGAAACAGGAAATAGAAGAAGAAGGGCAGGATGACGGCGAAGGCAAACAGCCCGCGCTTCAGCCACCAGGCAACAGTCTCGGCAGTCGACGGCGAGAAGATCGCTCCTGACATGCCGGAGGTCACCGGTTTGTCGGTTCGGAAGACAAAGACGTTCAGCGCCAACCGACCGAAGAAGACGATGGCGATGGCGGTGATGAACAGGCCCCAGCGGGTGTTCAGCACCAGACCGCCGGGCGCGATGTCGGTTTTCAGGCCGAGGAAGAAGAAGCCCAGCACGCCGGTCAGAAGCGCTGCAAGGAAGGCATCCTTCAGCGAAGCGGCCATGGAGTTTTGCGGATTGGTCACAGGTGCGCCGGACATCAGACCTTCTCCACTTCGGGTTTGCCGAGCAGGCCGGACGGCAGGAAGATCAGCACGATGGCGAGGATCGAGAAGGCGGCGACATCCTTGTACTCAACGGTAAAGTAGCCGGACCAGAAGACCTCGATCAGGCCGATCAGCAAGCCGCCAAGCATGGCGCCGGGCAGGGAGCCGATGCCGCCGAGAACGGCTGCGGTGAAGGCTTTCACGCCTGCCAGGAAGCCGATGTAGAAGTCGATGACACCATAGAGCAGCAGGAACATCAGGCCGGCGACAGAGGCCAGTGCGGCACCCATCACGAAGGTCAGCGAGATGGTGCGGTCAACATTGACGCCGAGCAGGGCGGCCATCTTCTGGTCCTGTTCGCAGGCGCGCTGCGAGCGGCCAAGCGGCGTCTTGGTGATGAGGAAGGTGAAGCCGATCATCAGCGCCGTGGTCAGCAGGATGATGAGCATCTGCATATAGGAGAGCTGGACGGAAATCGGACCGTTTGCGGTGACGCCTTCCATGATGGTGACCCCGCCGGAGATGATGGGCTGCAGCGGCTTGACGCGCGAACCCTGGCTCACCTGCACGAAGTTCTGCAGCACGATCGACATGCCGATGGCGGTGATCAACGGCGCAAGGCGGAAGGAGCCGCGCAAGGGCCGGTAGGCCAGCCGCTCGATCGTCCAGCCCCAGGCTGCGGTGAAGATCATCGAGATGATCAGCACCACGATCAGGGCAAAGATGATGAAGCCGATGGAGCTCGCCGCCGTGAGGCCGATGGCGATGATCAGCGAGAGCGCGATGAACGATCCCACCATGAAGACGTCGCCATGGGCGAAGTTGATCATGCCGATGATGCCGTAGACCATCGTGTAGCCGATTGCGATCAGCCCATAGATGGAGCCGAGCGTCAGCCCGTTTATGAGCTGCTGGACAAAATATTCCATGCCATTCCCCTGTGCCTGTGAGCCCCATGGACGGACCCCGGCATGCGCATTTTTGCGCGGTTGTTTTGCAGCCCGACTTTAGCCACTCCATTGGCCATTACAACAGGCTTTGCACAATCGGTCGGCAAAGCCCATGTCTGCGGCAGTCCGGAGGGTTCCCCATCAAGGCTGCAAAATCTCTAGCAGCTTGTTTGCGCAAAGTCCTTGCAAGATGCCGGGAATTTGTGCGCCTCTAAGGGGTCTTCTTGCGCATTCAAATCGAAAAGAACGATAAAATTGCAAAAAGGGCTTGATCGGTCTGCGCTTCTTGTGCCTGCTTTCCTCCGGCTCAAACCACCGAAAAGCCGCGGGCAAACGGGTCACGGTCGTCGATGAAGATGGTGTTGAGGCCGGTCATGCGCGCCCAGCCGGCAATGGAGGGAATGATCGCATCGCGCGGCCCAAGCGTGGTGGCAGCCTCGACGCGGCCCTTGAACAGCGAACCGATGATGGATTCATGGACGAAATCATCGCCGGGCTTCAGCTTTCCCTTGGCGGCAAGTTGCGCCATGCGCGCCGAGGTGCCGGTGCCGCAAGGCGAGCGGTCAATCGCCTTGTCGCCGTAGAACACGGCGTTGCGGGCATGCGCGCCCTCCACGGTCGGCTTGCCGGTCCACAACACGTGGGAAACACGGTTGATCTCCGGCTTTTCCGGATGGGCCAGCGTATAGGCCTCGTTCAGGCGCTTTCGGATCACCGGGCTCCAGGCGATCAGGTCGGCGGCGGTATGGTCGGCCATGTCGCGGTAATTGTCCTGCGGCTCGACGATAGCGTAGAAATTTCCGCCATAGGCGACATCCACCTTGAGCAACCCGAGGTCCGGGCACTCCACCTCCCAGCCTTCGGCATGAAGATAGGAGGCGACATTGGTGAGACGCACTTCCTCGACAAAGCCGTTTTCCAGCCGGTAGTCGGCGCGCACCGGCCCGGCCGGAGTGTCCAGCATTAGCGTTCCGGGCGTGCGCGGGCGGATCAGCCCGTGCTCGATGGCAAAGGTCACCGTGCCGATGGTGCCGTGGCCGCACATGGGCAGGCAGCCGGAGGTCTCGATGTAAAGCACGGCGATGTCGCAGTCGGGCCGCGTCGGGGGATAGAGGATGGAGCCCGACATCATGTCGTGGCCGCGCGGCTCAAACATCAGGCCGGTGCGGATCCAGTCGTGATGGGCGAGAAAATCGGCGCGCCGCTCCATCATGGTGGAGCCTTCAAGCAAGGGTCCGCCGCCTGCCACCAGACGTACCGGATTGCCGCAGGTGTGGCCGTCAATGCAGAAGAAGGAATGGCGCGACATTGGGATCAGAACCTCTGCGGGCTGAAGGGGGCAAGATCGATGGAGGGCGGGGTGCCGTTGACAAGCTCGGCAACAAGACGGCCGGTGGCGGCGGCCTGCGTCAGGCCGAGATGGCCGTGGCCGAAGGCGTGGATGACGCGCGGGCTGGACGAGGAGCGCCCGATGGCGGGAAGCGAATCCGGCAGCGACGGGCGGTAACCCATCCATTCGCGCCCGCCGTCGGTCTTGAGGCCGGTCAGGAATTTCGCCGCCTTGGCGAGCATGGCCTTGGAGCGTGCATGGTTGGGGGGAAGATCAAGCCCGCCCAGTTCCACCGCGCCGCCGATGCGCAGGCCGGTCACCATGGGGGTGGCGACAAAACCGTGATCGGCAAAGAAGACCTGCCGCTTCAGCGGGAAGGCATCGGCGGGCAGCGTGGTGTTGTAGCCGCGCTCGGTTTCGAGCGGTATGCGGTCGCC
>JBGSQC010000352.1:0-4585 GCA_041738295.1 Zhengella sp.
GGCAGGCTTGCGCACCGGCCGGGCGGCTTCTTCGGGCGACGGCTTCAGGATCAGGTCTCGCGCTTCCTCGGAGGCTTGCGGCAGAGGCATCAGCTTGGGGCTGGTGGAACGGGCTTCGGTTTCCACCGCGCCGATCTCCACGGGCACCGGACGGCGCGACAAGGCAGGACCCAGCGCAATGAAATGGCCGCGCTTCAGGTCGCGGAACATTTCGGCCTGCCTGCGCTCCATGCCCAGAAGATCGGCGGCGCGTGCCATGTCAATGTCGAGGAAGGTGCGGCCCATCAGGAAGTTGGAGGCCTCAGCCGCCACGTTCTTGGCGAGTTTGGCAAGGCGCTGCGTGGCGATGACACCGGCCAGCCCGCGCTTGCGGCCACGGCACATCAGATTGGTCATGGCGCCCAGTGACGCGCGGCGCGCATCATCGGAAAACTCGCCTGCGGTGACCGGGGCAAACAGCTGCGCCTCGTCGATGACGACCAGCACCGGATACCAATGGTCGCGGTCGGCATCGAACATGCCATCGAGGAAGGCGGCGGCGGCGCGCATCTGGCCCTCCACCTCTAGGCCTTCCAGATTGACCACGGCAGACACCCGGTGCTCGCGCACGCGCTGCGCCATGCGGGTCAGCTCCTCGACCGGACGGTCGGCATCAATCACCAGATGGCCGAACTTGTCGGCCAGCGTGACGAAATCGCCTTCGGGATCAATGATGCATTGCTGGACCCATGGCGCGGATTGTTCCAGCAGGCGGCGCAGCAGATGCGACTTGCCGGAGCCGGAATTGCCCTGCACCAGCAGGCGGGTGGCCAGTAATTCCTCCAGATCGATGAGCGATGGCTTGGCGCCGGGGGCCAGTCCCATCTCGATGTCGATCTTCATGCGTCTGTCCGTTTGCTGGTCCGGGTGAGGTGCGGGGGCGACGCGCCGCATTGGCGCACCGGTCTTGATGGCGCGTGCCGGGTCCAGTTGCAACATGCAAGCCGGGGCATTCGGGACAAACCCACAGGAATGGCGTCCGCAATCCGGCAAAGTGGGCCATGTCGCGGCGCGGCAATTGATTTTCGCTTCCGCAAGGCCCAAAACGCGAGCCCTCGTGGAAGGTCTGGGCATGGAATCCCGCATGGCAACACACATCTGGACATTGGCCCATGGCCGCACGCTCGACCTTTCCGGGCGCGGCCTGATCATGGGCATTCTCAATGTCACGCCGGATTCCTTTTCTGATGGCGGGCATTTCGATGATCCGGTGGCAGCGCTGGACCAGGCCGAGCGGATGCTTGGCGAAGGTGCCGCGATTCTCGACATTGGGGGCGAATCAACCCGTCCGGGCGCAGCCCCGGTCAGTGCGGCACAGGAACAGGCGCGCATCCTGCCGATCATTGAAGCGCTTGCCGGGCGCAGCGACGCGATCCTGTCGGTTGACACCTACCGCGAAGAAACCGCGCGGCTGGCCGTCGCCGCTGGTGCCCACATCGTCAATGATGTCTGGGGCCTGCAGCGCGAGCGGGGCATTGCGCGCGTGGCGGCTGAAACCGGGGCAGGGCTCGTCATCATGCATACGGGGTGCGAGCGCGAGCGGCTGCCTGACGTGATTGCCGACCAGGCGCTCTTCCTGTCAAAGTCGCTGGAGATTGCCGCGCAAGCCGGCGTCGCGCACTCGCAGATCATGCTGGATCCGGGATTCGGTTTTGCCAAGGATCCGCACGAGAACCTGGCGCTGATTGCCCGTTTCGAGGAATTGCACGCACTTGGACATCCCTGGCTGGTCGGCACATCGCGCAAGCGGTTCATCGGCCATGTGACGGGACGCGATGCGGATGCGCGAGACCAGGCGACGGCAGTCACCACCGCGCTGTTGCGCATGAAAGGGGCTGTCATCTTCCGGGTGCATGATGTGGCAACAAATTTGGAAGCCTTGCGCATGGCCGATGCCGTGCTCGACAACGGCCCGGGACAAGGGCACGGAGACAAGCCATGACAGTTTATACAATCCGCATGAAGAACTGCGCCTTCTTTGCCCGCCATGGCGTGCTGGATGCAGAGGAGACGCTAGGACAGCGCTTTTATGTCGACGCCATCCTCACTGTGGATGCCGGCTATGCGCTGGTGGAAGATTCCATTGATGGCACGGTAGATTACGGCACAGCGTTCCAGGCCATCGAGGCGATCATCACCGGCAAGCGGCGGTACCTGATCGAGGCGCTGGCGCTGGAAGTCGCCAAGGCGCTGAGCGAGCGTTTCCCGCAGATCACACGCGCCGAGATCACGGTGCGCAAACCCAATGCCCCGGTGCCGGGCGTGCTGGACCATGTCGAGGTCTGTGTTGCCTGGCCCCAGTAAGCCCGTCACGGCCTGTCTCGGCCTTGGCGGCAATCTCGGTGATCCGCAGGCGGCGATGGCCAGACTGCTTCAGGCGCTGGACGCCCATGAAGCCTGCGTCGTGACGGCAGTCTCCGGGCTCTTTCGCACGCCGCCCTGGGGCGTGACCGACCAGCCGGACTTCCTCAATTGCGGTGCAGCCGTTTCAACAACGCTGTCACCGAGCGCGCTGCTATCCTTCTGCTTGTCACTGGAGCGCGACCTGAAGCGGGTGCGCGACCGGCGCTGGGGACCGCGCACCATCGATGCCGACATCTTGCTCTATGGCGACCAGACGGTTGAGGAAGAGGGGCTGACAATCCCGCATCCGCGCATGGCGGAGCGCGCCTTCGTGCTGGTGCCGCTGGCCGAGATCGCCCCTGATGCCATGCTGGACGGGCAGGCCATTGCGAAGCGCGCGGAGGCCATCGGCAAGGACGGGATGACACGCCTTGATGTGCCGGAAGACTGGTGGAAGGGCTAAGCCCGGCATTCGCGGGCAGCCGGACATGAAAAAGGCGCCGGACCAGCCAGCGCCTTTCAAATGAAACCTGTGAAGCCAGTGCTTACTGCTTGACGCTGCCCGTTGCGGTGGCGTCGGTGCGCTTGAGGCTCATGCCGATCACCGGCACCATCTTGCTGTCGACCTTCACCGAGACCGTGACATTCATGTTGTCGTTGCCGTTGAGGCTCGCCATCATCGCGCCGCGCAGCGTGTTGCGGGCAAGGCCCAGAACCACGCGCTTGCCGGCAACATTGCCGGAGACGACATCAAGGCCCTTGCCTGCGGCACCATCAAGGAACTTGCCGCGATAGGCGCGTCCTGAGCGCTCGATCGACGCCTTCATCGGCTGGCTGAAGATGCCGACGCGGCAGGTGCCGTCCAGCGAAACGCCGACGCGCGCGCCGGGCGTATCACCCTTGAAATTGCAGATGAACTTGGTGCCCTTGTACTTGCCGGCGACGATCTCGCCCGGACCGGACCAGCTTCCGGCAATCGAGCGGAAGAATTCATGATCCTTGTCAGAGCTGACAGCTCCGTTGACCGGCAGGACCGCCGTTGCGGCAAGCGCGGAAAAAATGAGGAGAGCGCGTCTGAACATGGGGACACCCGGTTGGTTTGGCGAAACGATACACACCGAAGGCCACCATGGGCAAGAATGGTTAATTCTTCCTTTGCGGCACGATCGAAGCTACGGCCTGCAAGCAGATTCGCGCAAGCGCTTCAGGAGCCGGCGGGTCCATCAGCAGAAGGTTTAGGACCGGAATTGCGGGTGAGTGTGGCAATGAAGTCACCGATGCCCGGCCGCTTGACGGCGGTAAAGGCCATTGGGCGTGCCGTCTCCATGGCGGCAAGGCCGATGCGAGCTGTCATCAACCCGTTGACGACGCCTTCGCCGAGGCGTGCCGAGAGGCGCGAGGCCAAGCCATGGCCCAGAACCTGGCTGACCAGGCTGTCGGACGCTGCCATGGCACCGGTGACGGCAAGATGGGCGACAACGGACCTGGCGAGGCGGAAGAAGCCCAGCGTTCCCGGTCTTCCGCCATAGAGCAGGGCGATGCGGCGGATGAGCCGCGAGGCCTCGAAGATCACATAGCCGACATCAACCAGCGCGCGCGGCGAAACGGCTGTGACGATGGAAACGCGCTTGGCGGCGTCGGTGACGAGCTTTCTCGCCTCGGCGTCCAAGGGCGCCAGCAATTCGCGCTCGGCCAGCGCCAGCAGGTCCGGCCCGTCGATCACCTCATGCTCCTGCGCCGCGATCAGCTTGCGGCCTTCGGCGTTTTGCGGACGGTCCTTCAGCAGCGTCATCAGGCGGGCTGTTACCTTGCGGGCCTTGGAGGCGTCGCTGTGGGCCAGCGCGTCTGCGGCCTCCACCTGCAACGCTGCAACCGAGGAGAGGCGGGCAAGCGCTGCGATTTCGCGAATGGCAATGGCAATCAAGGCCAAGCCTGCAAGCGCGGTGAGCGCAACGCCCGTCCAGCCCAGCCAGTCAGCGCGCGAGAACAGCGTGGTGATCAGGCCATCAACCCATAGTCCGAAGGCGAGCGTCAGCAGGGCGCCGAGCGCTGTAAAGAAAACGAAGCGCCAGGAGAGCCGGCCGCGCTTCAGCGGTGCTGCCACGGGCGGCGGCAGGCCGTCATCGGGTCCGAGGAACGGGTCTTCCGCCTCAGGCGTCAGGCGGACCAGTGCAGTGTCCGCCATTGCGGCTGGCTTGCGGGC
>JBGSQC010000365.1:0-4072 GCA_041738295.1 Zhengella sp.
CCGCCGCCAAGCATGGCGTCGTCGGTCTCACCCGCTCGGCCGCCGCCGAATATGCGCGCCGTGGCGTGCGCGTGAATGCGCTCTGCCCGGCCTTTGCCCGGACCGACATGGTGATGAAGGAACTGCTGGCCATGGACAAGCCGATGGAGGAAGCCGTCGCCCAGCTGGTGCGCGGTGTTCCGATGCGCCGCCTTGGCGAGGTGGATGAGGTGATCGAGGCTGTGCTGTTTGCCTGTGATCCCGCAAACGGCTTCATGACCGGCCAGACCTTGACCATCGACGGTGGCGTCAGCGCCGTTTGACTGCGTCAGCGGCAACCGGATTGCGGGCATGAAAAAGCCCGGCTGGAGGTCCGGGCTCTTTCATTGCGGATCGAAGTCTGGTGCCAAGGGCCGGCAGGGATGCGGCCCGTCAGGCTCAGTGCTTCGTTCCACTCTTGCGGGTTGACTTGCGGAACTCGTCGGGAGCGCCGGTCGTCGTCGTCTGCGACACCGAAACCGGATCGGAGGCCGGAAACGTGTCTTCCAGACCTTCTTCAAGTTCCTCGTCGAGGTCCTTCTTCGACTTCTGGTCCGACGGATCGCCCTCGGCATCCTTGACACGATCACTCTTCGGTTTGTCGCTGTCGAGCCACAGACCGGCCAGGACCGAGGCAGGCACGGGCCAGCGCGGATCGGGCAATTCGAAATGGTCGGTCATGACGGCATCTCCTCATCAGTTCACGAAGTAATGCTATGGTTAACATTTGGTTCCCTTAGGGCCGAAAAAAGGTCATTTCGCCTTATTTGCGGCGAAGCTGCGGCACGCCTTTTCGCCCGCCAAATGCACCGGCAGCCACGTGCTGGAACCATTCCTGATGCCGCGCATTCTCCTGCTTTCCGCCAAGCAGCGGAAAGAGTTCACCAAAACCTCAAGGGAGATTTTCATGGGAAGCACGTCCGACAAGATCAAGGGTATGGCCAACGAGGCATCAGGCAATGTGAAGCAGGCCGCTGGCAAGGCGACCGGCAACAAGAAGCTGGCAGCAAAAGGCTTTGCCCAGGAGCGCAAGGGCGAAGCCCAGCAGGCTGTCGGCAAGGCCAAGGACACCGTCAAGAAGATGGTCGACAAGGCCTGACCACGGCCCAACTCGCTGCTGTACCGGGACTGGCCCCCTCAGACCCGAACGGTAAAGGCCGGGGCAATGCCCCGGCCTTTTTTTATTCCTGAACTGATGGCTCAGGCTGCGATGGCAGCGTCTCTGGCGCCTTCTTCCAGCAATTCGAAGACATAGGGGCTGAAGCTGCGCCAGCATTCCACATGCCAGATGTCTGCCGCCTTGCGCCACAGCACCACCTCGGCCTTGCCAAACAGCGTCCGGCGCGCCGTGCCAACCGCAAAGGTCTTGTCCGACAGGTCCTGCGGGCAGGCGCAGCTCAGCGCCGTTGCAGCGCGCGCACCTGACACAAGGATTGCGACGGTGCGTTCGGAAACATCGACCGCCGCATGCGGTGCGGCAACGCCCTTTACCGCATCAGCCAGCGAAGCACCCGAAGCGTCGATCACCAGCCATTCGTCCGGCCCGAGCCTGAAGGCCGCGCGATCCCCCTTCTGCGTCACGCCGTGCATGGCAACGGGAAGGTCCAGGCCAAGCGCCGCCGAGAGCGGAGCCACGGCATCCTTGCCTGCCCGCACGCTGAGCCTCGATTGGGCCTTCACCGGTGAAATCGTCACATGGCCATTGGCAAAACCATGGCCGTCCAGCGGATAGCGCTTATCCATTGATCCGCCCTCCTTCCTTGTCGATAAACACCGGCTCGGTCACCGTCACCACGATGGTGCGGCCGGGCATCGGCACATGAAGCGTCTCGCCCATTCTTGCCCTGCCGTCGCGAACGACACCCATGGCGACCGAGCGGCCGCAATTTTCCGACCAGTAGGACGAGGTGACATGGCCGATCATGGTCATGGGAACCTTCTCAGCCGGATCGGCGACGATCTGCGCACCCTCTTCCAGAACATCGGCGGGGTTGACGGTCATGAGGCCGACAAGCTGCTTGCGTCCGGGAGCCACGAGATCGGGCCGGGTCATGCCGCGAATGCCGACGAAATCCGGCTTCTTCTTGCCGACCGCCCAGGCCAACCCGGCATCATCTGGCGTCATCGTGCCGTCCGTGTCCTGACCGACGATGATGTAGCCCTTTTCGGCGCGCAGCACGTGCATCGCTTCGGTGCCATAGACGCAGCCTTCCATTTCCATGGTCCGCGCATGGAGGGCTTCCCACACGGCGCGGCCCTGGCTTGCCGGCACGTTCAGCTCGAAACCCGCCTCGCCGGTGAACGACACGCGGAAGATGCGCGCCGGAACACCGCAGACCGTGCCCTGCGCCATGCTCATATGCGGGAAGGCTTCTGCCGAAATGTCCACGCCCCCGATGAACGGGCTGACGATCTCGCGCGCCTTAGGGCCTTGCACGGCAATCACCGCCCATTGCTCGGTCGTCGAGGTCAGCCAGACCTTCAAATGCGGGAATTCCGTCTGGAGATAATCCTCCATGTGATTGAGCACGCGCGGTGCACCGCCGGTCGTCGTCGTCACGTGAAAGCGGTCTTCCGCCACCCGGCCCACCACGCCGTCATCATAGATGAAGCCGTCCTCGCGGCACATGATGCCGTAGCGCAGCTTGCCGACGCCGAGCTTCGACATCGGGTTGGTGTACATCAGGTCCATGAAGGTTCCGGCGTCCGGTCCCACCACCTCGATCTTGCCAAGCGTGGACGCGTCGAACATGCCCGCAACCTGGCGGGTCACACGGCACTCGCGGTTGACCGCAGCATGCATGTCCTCGCCCGCTTGCGGGAAGAAACGCGCACGCTTCCAGGTGCCGACATCCTCGAACACCGCGCCATGGGCCACAGCCCAGTCATGGATTGGCGTCTTGCGCGTCACATCGAACAGATTGCCACGGCCGTGGTTGACGATCGTGCCGAAGGTCACCGGCGTATAGGGCTGGCGGAAAGTCGTCAGGCCCACTTCCGGAATGGGCTTTCCAAGCTCGGCAGCTGCCAGCGACAGGCCGTGCATGTTCGACATTTTGCCTTGGTCGCTCGCCATGCCATTGGTGGTGAAGCGCTTCACATGCTCGATGGAATCCATGCCCTCGCGCACCGCCTGCACGATATCGGCGGCTTTCACGTCGTTCTGGTAATCGACAAAGGCCCAGCCCTTGAGATTGCCGTCCTTGCCGATCAGCCCGCCTGCCTGGCTTTCATACTGCTCCACCCGCGTGGCCGCTAGTGCCACCGAAGAATGACCACAGGAAGCCGCCGCAGCCGACCCGGCCTCATGGGCATCCGCAATGACCTCTGCCAGATCGTCAGTGCCGTTGCAGGCCCCGATGGTGCGGCAATCCTGCACCTGCACGCCGGGCAGGAAGCGACCGGTCGCTTCGTCCCAGACGACCTTGCCGCGCGATTGCGAATAGAGATGCACGGACGGCGTCCAGCCGCCCGACATCAGCAGACAGTCAATGGAGAACGACCGCTTGGACCCGCCGTCGCGTGATCTCAGCGCCATGGACGAGACATGGTGGCGGCCCGTTGCCTTCACCAGTTCCTGGCCCGTCAGCACCTTGATGCCCATGGCACGCGCCTCGTCCACCAGCGGGCCGGCAGGGTCATGCCGCCAGTCGGCAATCACTTCCACCGTCACACCGGCCTTGGCGAGATCAATCGCAGCGCCATAGGCGCTGTCGCAGGCGGTGTAGACGCCAACCTTGCGGCCCGGCGCAACGCCGTAATGGGTGAGATAGGTGCGTGCGGCTGCCGCCAGCATCACGCCCGGCAAATCATTGCCGTCAAACAGCACATGGCGCTCGATGGAGCCTGTTGCGAGGATCACCTGCCTGGCGCGGACCTGCCACATCCGCTCGCGCGGCAGGTTCTTGGAGGGATGCGCCAGATGGTCGGTCACACGTTCAGCAAGGCCCACAAGGTTCTGCGCGTGATAGCCGAACGCCGTGGTGCGCGGCAGATAGCGGACATTGTCCATCTTCGCCAGTTCGCGCACGGTCGCCTGCGCCCAGTCCCAGCC
>JBGSQC010000368.1:0-6648 GCA_041738295.1 Zhengella sp.
GGCGAGGATGACGAAGGTGGAGGAACCCCTTGGATGACAAAGGTAGCGATTGCGAGGATGACGAGGGAAGCGGAACCGTATGGAAGACGAAGGATGAGGACGGCGAGGATGCCCTTCAGGCTTCCAGAGAGAAAGTGCTTCTTGCCGGAAAAACACCTGTCGCCTGCCAGCCGGGTTTGGCAGACTTGGCGCTGGCCTGATTCAGGCCGGAAAAGAGACCCCTCAAATCCCATGCCAGCCGCCGCACCGAGCTACTTCAACATCCTCACTGGCGGCGATCATTCGCCGGAGGAGGCGCCGGCCCAGGCGGCATGGCTGATCGAGCAATTGGCGCTTGCGGTAGAAATATACCCGGTCTGGCGCATTTCCGGCGGAAGCTATGATGGATCGCTGATCCGGCTTGCAGTTGCGGAGCGGAGCGACCGCAAATTCCGAGTGAGACTTCTCTGCGGGCGGTGGGAGGGCGAGCTTCTGCTTCGCATTGACGGCCTCGGCTGGGTTTGCGCCGAAGTTGTTGCCGATGGAAAGACCGTGCTCGCAGCGCTCGGTGACCGGCCCTATGAGGAGATTGAATGGCATGCGCAGTTTGACCGGTCAAATGGCCCCGCTGCCCTGACCGGAAGCATGGGCAAAAGGATCACCTGGATCAGCCTGCCAGTGTCGCAATGGCCGGTTCTCGCTGATGTTGCAGACGGAATTTGGTTCAATGCAGAAGCGGTCGAGGGCGATCTGGTACCGCCTTCACCGTGAGGGATTTGCGAAACAGGGAAGCATCGGCGGGATCGGTCCTCTCAAGTGCCATCTGACGTTTACCGAGAATTCAAGTTTTCGGCTTCTCATTGAGCTCGCATGCAGACCGGAGACCCGACGTGACCCTTTGGCATTTTGCCTTCGCCGGCCTGTTTCTCGCAGTTTGCGGATGGCTTTCGCATGTGGTGCGCGGCCACATCAACATGCATCCCGACCGGTTGAGTGATTCCGTTGCGCTTGATCTGGTGGTCTCTGACGGGTTTTCGCTCAGCGATTGGCTGTTCGGCATCGAGTATGACGATTATGGGTTCTACCGGGCCGACAGCGCCAAGAACCTGCGCATTTCGGTGACGACCACCACGCTGGGCGGTTTGCTGTTCCTGGCCGCGGTGGACGGCGCGGATGTCGACGTTGCCCAATGGATCGACTGGCTTTTTGGCGCCGTGATTGATCTGGTCAAAACACGGGTTTCCGAATGGGGCGCGGGCTGACTGGCACCCTTCCTTCTGCGCTCACTTGCCCAGAAGCTTCCTCAGCATGTCGGCCATCGGGCCGCTCTCGGGCAGCTTCACCTTAGGGGAAGAGTTGCGGGCCTGGTGGATGTGGCTCTTGCCCTTGGGCTTGGCGGGTGCATCGGGAGCAGGGGCAGGGCTTGCGGCAGATGAGGGCGAGGGCGCTTCCGGCCGTTCACGCGGCGGCTGGGTCAGCACGGCCACGCGGTTCATGAAGCCGGCATCATCGCCATTTGCCAGCAGGGGCGCGGCGTCGGCGATGGCGTCCATCAGGGGGTCCAGCCATTCGGCATCCACCTTGGCGAAATCGCCGAGCACCCAGTTGTGGACAAGGGCCTTGTCACCCGGATGGCCGATGCCGATGCGCACGCGGCGGTAGTCCTTGCCGCAATGGGCGTCCATTGACTTGATGCCGTTGTGGCCGCCATTGCCGCCGCCGGTCTTCACACGGATCTTGCCGGGTGCCAGATCCAGCTCGTCATAGAGCACGGCGATATCGGCGGGTGTCAACTTGTAGAAGCGCATCGCCTCGCCGACCGACTGGCCGGACAGGTTCATGAAGGTCTGCGGCTTGATGAGGAGGGTTTTTTGTCCGCCGAGCATGCCCTCGGCAACGAGTGCGGAGAACTTTTTGGCCCAGGGGGAAAAGGAATGGCGGCGGGCTATCGCGTCCGCCGCCATGAAGCCGGCATTGTGCCGGTTCCGTTCATATTTCGCGCCGGGGTTCCCGAGACCTGCAAGGATCAGCATGTCCGGGCCTCCCGGCGGAAAAATGTCTTACTTGTCGCCTTCACCAGCGGCATTTTCCTCGGACTTGAGGCCTGCCGGTGCTGCGATGGTGGCGATGGTGAAGTCGCGATCATGGATCACGGGCGTCACGCCGGCCGGCAGCTTGATGTGCGAGATGTGGATGCCGTCGCCGATATCAAGGCCGGTCAGGTCGGCCGCGATGAATTCGGGGATGGCGTTGGCCGGGCAGTGGAATTCCACTTCGTGGCGAACGACGTTCAGCACACCGCCGCGCTTGATGCCAGGCGAGGCTTCTTCGTTGAGGAAGTGTACCGGCACTTCGACGGTGACCAGCGTGTCAGCGGAGACGCGCAGGAAGTCGACATGCATGGTTGTGCCCATCAGAGGATCCAGCTGGTACTCCTTGGGGAGAACCTGGATCTTCTCGCCGCCCACATCGATCGTGGCGATGGTGGTCATGAAACCGCCAGCGTAGATCTTGAGGTGCGTTTCCTTCAGCGGAAGCGAAATCGACAGGGGGGCCTGCTTGTCACCATAGATGACCGCAGGAATACGACCGGAGCGTCTCAGTGCACGGGAGGACCCCTTACCTGCCCGTTCACGCTTCTCGGCCGTGAGCTCGTAAGTATCGTGGCTCATGGCTTTTCCTTTCAGGTTGTGGAGCGCCTTGCCGGACCCGTGTCCGGAAAAGGCGTGAAACGGCCACCACACATGGCGTCTCCTTCCGCTTTGGCGGTCAGGAAACGGTCATGGGCGGAAACCGCATCATCCGCGTTGCCTCCAAGGGTGTCTGCGCGGACGGCGCTCCATAGCGCAAAGGGCAGGGCTGTGCAAGCGCGCGGGGCGAATGCCGCGAGGAATTGGGAACCATTGGCCGGACCATGCCGTTTGCCTCCCGGAGACGAATGAACGTTTCTGAGAAAACCAAGAACAGGGAGTTTCCCCATGAAAAAGCTTTTCCTCGCTGCGTCCGCAGTCACCCTTCTCGCCTCACCGGCACTGGCACAGGAAGCTGCAGATGCAGCTCCGCGCATCGGCGTCGAAAACGCCAAGGTTGAAGGCAACACCATCACCGGTGTGACGGTTGACATCAACCGCCCGGGCTATCTGGTGGTCCACAATGATGGTGCGGGCGCCCCGCCAGCCTCGATCGGCCATATCCGTGTCGAGCCGGGCAAGGACATCGCCATCAATGTCGATTTCACCGGTGAACTTGGGGCCAATCCGAGCCTGATGCTCCATTACGAGACCA
This sequence comes from Zhengella sp., assembly GCA_041738295.1. Taxonomy (GTDB): domain Bacteria; phylum Pseudomonadota; class Alphaproteobacteria; order Rhizobiales; family Rhizobiaceae; genus Zhengella. The sequence continues at coordinate 3,265 of JBGSQC010000368.1, forward strand.
ATGGCAACATGACCTATGACTTCGCCCCCGGCGCTACGGATGCCGATACGCCTGTGATGGCGGGTGACAAGGCAGTCATGGTTCCGCTCAAGGCCATGTAAGGCCGAATGTTCCATGCATCCAGCCTCGGGCGCTTCCCTCAAGGGGAGGCGCCCCTTCTTTTGCGTTGCAAATGACAGGGCCTGTGAGCAGCGGTGATGGAACTGGCTTGCGAGAAGCCAAGAGCTTGGCTAGGCTCGGTGAACGGGGCCAAGGGTGGACGCCCCGTTGCAGGCGAAAGCCCAAGCTCCGCCCTTCGTATCCTTGCGAAGGGTTTTTTCATGTCAAATTCTATCCCCGTTTCCGAAGCTGCGGCAATAATCGGCAGTGTGATGGTTCTGGACGTACGCAAGCCGCACGCGCGCTCTGCTTCCGGCCTGTCTATTCTAGGGTCCATATGGCATCACCCGTTTGATGCGCTGAGCTGGTCTTCAACCCTTCGCAACGGTCCCTTCATTGCCTACTGCGTGCATGGACACGAGGTCAGCCAGTCAGTGGCCGGGTTCCTGCGGGACTGTGGCCATGATTGCCGTTATCTTGAAGGCGGGTTTGAGGCTTGGCGTGAAGCCGGCCTTCCGGTTGCGGGGATTGGTAGCACCAATGGCTGATGGCACCACTGCATCGCTTTCGCCGGGAACCCTTTTCCGCGTCTTCGGGCGGATCGGCCTGCTATCCTTCGGCGGGCCTGCCGGACAGATTGCGCTGATGCACCGCGAGCTGGTGGAGGAGCGGGACTGGCTGAGCGAAGAGCAGTTCCTGCATGCGCTCAATTTCTGCATGGTGCTGCCGGGGCCGGAAGCCATGCAGCTTGCCACCTATGCCGGATGGTTGAAGGCCGGATGGCGCGGCGGGCTCATCGCCGGACTTCTTTTCGTGCTGCCGGGCTTTGCTGTCATCTGTCTGTTGGCAGCCCTCTACGTGACGCTTGGCAAGGTTCCGCTCGTGGAAGGACTGTTCTTCGGCCTGTCTGCTGCAGTGCTGGCCATTGTCGCGGAAGCCCTCCTGAAGGTCAGCAAGCGGGCGCTCAAGACCCGCACGCATCTTGCCATCGCGGTGCTGGCTTTCCTTGCCATTGCTTTTTTCAAGCTGCCGTTCCCGCTGGTGATCGCAACTGCTGCGCTGTTCGGCGCACTGGCACTGCGAAGCAAGACTGCTGTTGTGCCCGTTGGTGATGCTCCGCCTTCGGGTGCCGCCCTGCGTCAGTCACTCGTCAGTATCGCGGTGTTCGGCGCGGCCTGGCTGCTGCCGCTGGCGCTCCTGCTGGCGTTGTTGCCCGGCCATGTGCTGTCCGCCATGGCGCTGTTCTTCTCCAAGGCGGCTATGGTGACCTTTGGCGGGGCCTATGCGGTGCTGGCCTATGTCGGGCAGCAGGCGGTCGAGGTGCATGGCTGGCTGACGGCCGCCGACATGGTGACCGGTCTCGGCCTTGCCGAGACGACGCCTGGGCCGCTGATTCTCGTGCTGGCCTTCGCAGGTTTCGTCGGAGCGGCCGGCGCGGGAGGGTCGCTGGCATTGGGTATGGCCGGAGCGGTGACCGCGCTGTGGTTCACCTTCGTGCCGTGCTTCCTGTGGGTTTTTGCCGGGGCGCCCTTCATGGAACGGTTGCGATCTGTCGGCTGGCTCACAGCTGCACTGTCAGCGGTGACGGCAGCGGTGGTTGGTGTCATTGCCAATCTGGCGCTGTGGTTCGGCCTGCATGTGCTGTTCGGGGAGTTCGCAACGGTGCAAGCCGGGCCGCTTCATCTGCCCACGCCTGATCCGGGTCAGCTAAACTGGGTGGCACTGGTGATCGCGCTGGCCAGCGGCGTGGCGCTTCTGCGGCTCCACTGGAACCTGCTCGCCGTTCTGGCGGGAGCGGCGAGCGCGGGCGCGCTTGCCTTGGTGGCCTGATCAGTCGAACAGGCTCGACACCGATTGTTCGGATGCGGTGCGCGAGATCGCTTCGCCCATCAGGTCGGCAATCGAGATGACGCGGATATTGGGCGCTGCCTCGACGGTCGGCTTGGGCTGGATGGAATTGGTGATCACCAGTTCCTTCAGCTTGGACCCCTTGATGCGCTCCACCGCGCCGCCGGACAGAACGCCATGGGTGATGTAGGCGGTGACTGAGGCCGCATCCTTGGCGAGCAGGGCATCGGCGGCATTGCACAATGTTCCGCCGGAATCGATGATGTCATCAATGAGGATGCAATCCCTGCCGCTGACATCACCGATGACGTTCATGACCTCGGATTCGCCTGGACGGTCACGGCGCTTGTCGACGATGGCGAGCTGCGCATCCAGACGCTTGCCGAGAGACCGGGCGCGGACCACGCCGCCAACGTCGGGGGATACGACCATCAGGTTCGACAGGTCGTAATGGGCACGCACATCACGCGCCAGAACCGGCACGGCGTAGAGGTTGTCGGTCGGAATGTCGAAGAAGCCCTGGATCTGGCCGGCATGGAGATCAAGCGTCAGAACGCGGTTGGCACCGGCCTCGGTGATCAGGTTTGCGACCAGCTTGGCCGAGATCGGCGTACGGGCGGCGGGCTTGCGGTCCTGCCGGGCATAACCGAAATAGGGGATCACGGCCGTGATGCGGCGCGCCGAGGAGCGGCGGAGCGCATCGATCATAATCAGCAGTTCCATCAGATGGTCATTGGCCGGAAACGAGGTGGACTGCAGGATGAACACATCCTCGCCACGGACGTTCTCCTGGATCTCGACGAAGATCTCCTCATCGGCGAATCGCTTCACCATGGCCTTGCCGAGGGGGATGTTGAGATATTTGGCGACAGCTTCGGCAAGTACGCGGTTCGAGTTGCCTGCGAACAGTTTCATGGCTTGGCCCCTGGCGGTGATCGGCTGTTGCTCGGCCTTTTAGCCGGGTCACGGGCTAATGCAAGCGGGCAGGCGGCGATTCCTTGGCTGATCCCCGAAAAAGGTGAACGGAGGAACGACGGTCAGGCTGAGCCGGTCTTCAGGACGGGTTTGCGGCAATCCAGCCTGTGAGGTCGCGCATCAGCCGGTCGGCGATGCTTTCCATGGTGGCGCCCGGGACAACCGACCAAGGATCGGTCGCCTCGCCAGACACCTTTTCTTCGCCCTGGATGCGGGTCAGGCGGTTGCCGCTCATGTCCATCACGTCCCAGACATGGATGACGGTTGTGGCGCCATCATCGCCAACGGCCGAAAGGTAGCCTTTCACCAGATGGGTGGTGGAGGGATCATTGGCCGGCACGATCTTCAAGGCGTTTTCGCGGGCGCGCAAGGATAGGCGGCGCGACAGCGGGGTGACAGTGGAAACCGGGGCGCCGACGATCGGGGCAAACTGGACCCTAGCACCGGCAAGCGCCTGCGGGC
>JBGSQC010000342.1:0-11783 GCA_041738295.1 Zhengella sp.
GTAACCTGGATGAAAGACCCCGGCGCTAGGTTTGGCTCATCCGATCGGTGCAAAAGAAACCGACGGCCTGCTGTCAACAAAGGAGCTCCCAAATGTCGAAGATCGTTGCACGTTTTGCCAAGGACGAATCCGGCGCCACCGCCATTGAATACGGCCTGATCGCCGCCCTCATCGCCGTTGCCATCATGGCAGGCGCTGGCGCGCTCGGCACCTCGCTGAACGCCAAGTTCAACACCCTGGCCACCACGATTTCCTAATCGTCTTTCCGGGCAACCGGGACCTGGCGGGCCGTCCCTTGCGGGGCGGCCCGTTTCCTTTTGGGAAGCACCGCTTCACCAAAGATTAAGCCGGCAGCGCTACAATTGGCCCACAAGACCGAGACAAGGACAACCGGCATGATCGAAGCAGCAATCCTGGTAATTTTCCCGTTCTGCATGGCCTTTGCAGCCGTGTCGGATCTCTTGTCCATGACAATCCAGAACCGCGTGAGCCTGCTGCTGGTGGCAAGCTTTGCCGTCATCGCTCCGCTGACGGGCCTGGACTGGGCAACCTATGGCGTCCATTTTGCCACAGCAGCCACCGTGCTCGCCGTGACCTTCGGTCTTTTTGCCGTGGGCGGCATGGGCGGCGGCGATGCCAAGCTTCTCACCGGCATTGCGCTCTGGTTTGGCTTCAATCTCCAGTTCATGGAGTTCATGCTGGTGTCTGCCGTCTTCGGCGGCTTCCTGACCATGGGCGTGCTCATGCTGCGCGCGTCTCCGCTTGCCGTCTATGGCGGCCAGCTCGAGTTCATCCGCCGCATTGCCGATCCCCAGAAGGGCGTTCCCTACGGCATCGCGCTCGGCCTGGCGGGGCTTTATGTCTTCCCGGAAACGCGCCTGGCGGCCTGGGCTCTCCAGTCGATTGCCGGCATCTCCTGATCGCAGGCACATGGTTTGGACCGATGAAGGCCGGGCACACCCCGGCCTTTTCGTTTTCTTTCTGCATTTCAAAGGCAAACAGCACGGTAACAAAAAATTAGCCACGATCTTAAGGGGGCCGTTAACCATAATTTGACGATTGGCCGCGCACATTGGCGACGAGTGAAAAGATACCCGAGTGCGAGGTGTATGAAATGAAAACGTCCCAGTTCATTGTTCTGGGTGTCGCGGTGGCTGCAGCTGGTGGCGCGGGCATCATGGCCAAGAACATGACATCGGCACCGCCGCCGCAAAGCCAGGTGGTCGTCCAGTCCAGGCCTGCCGAGCCGGCGATCAAGCTGACCGAAGTGCTTGTCCTCAGCGAGGACATGACCATGGGCCAGCCGCTGGAAGAGCAGATGAAATGGCAGCCTTGGCCGACCGAAACGGTCAATGAGCAGTACATCACCCGCGAAGCCGAGCCCGATGCGATCGAAAAACTGCGCGGTGTTGTTGTCCGTGTGCCGATGAGCGTCGGCGAACCGGTTCGCAAGACGCGCCTCGTCGGCTTTGGCAAGTCCTTCATGTCGTCGATCCTGCCAGCCGGAAAGCGGGCGATTGCCACGCAGATCTCGGCGGACACATCGGCCGGCGGCTTCATCCTTCCCAATGATTATGTGGATGTGATCATGACGCGGCGCGCAGCTGCCAATGGCGCGACCGGCGAGGGGTTCAAGACCGAGACGATCCTGAAGAACATTCGCGTTCTCGCCATCGACCAGACCATCCAGGAAGATGAGGAAGGCCGCAAGGTGAAGGTCGGTGAAACGGCAACGCTCGAACTGACCGCACAGCAGGCCGAGATCATCACGGTTGCCCAGGGGATGGCCGACCGTCTGACGCTGGCCCTGCGCTCCGTCAAGGATGCCGACGAACAGACAACCGGCGAGGCCGACTACCTTGTCTCGGCCGGCGGCGACCGTGCCGGTGTGGTTCGCATGATCAAGGGCGGCGAAGTGAGCGAAGAGGCGACCAAGAAATGACACGGCTGACCGAGATGAACCGCATCCTTCCCTTTCCCCGCTCCGGCCTTGTTGCCGCCATGGCGCTTGCGCTCTGCGCAACTGCGCTGTCCCCGGCCATGACGCCTGCCGGTGCCGCTGAAACGCGGGTTTCCAGCTCGAAGGCGCAGCAGCGCATCAAGCTCGGCCTCAACAAGTCGCTGGTGATCGACCTCCCGGCCGACGCCTATGACATCCTGGTGGCCAATCCGGCGGTCGCAGACGCGATCACCCGCACGGCGCGCCGTGTCTATCTGTTCGGCAAGCAGGTCGGCGAGACCAACATCTTCGTTTTCGGGGCCAATGGCGAGCAGATTGCCTCGCTCGACCTGCAGATCGAGCGCGATGTCGCCGGTCTTGAGGATTACCTTGAGCGCTTCCTGCCGGAATCCGACATCAAGGTCGAACTGATCAATGACAACGTGGTGCTTACCGGAACGGTCAACACCCCGCTTGATGCCCAGCGCGCCCAGCAGCTGGCCAATGTCTTCGTTTCAGGCGGTGAAGCAACCACCGGCCAGTATGCGACGACGGCATCCGGCAATGCCCAGAACACCGACGTTGACATCAACAATCCCGATTCCGAGCGCCGTACCTCCAAGATCGTCAACCTTCTCAAGATCATCGGTGAGGATCAGGTCACGCTGAAGGTCACGGTTGCCGAAGTGTCGCGCTCCGTCATGAAGCAGCTGGGAATGCGTGCCTATGCCAACAATTCGGGTTCGCAGGGCATTACGTTCAATTCCATCGCCAACAGCTTCAGCGGTCTCGGCAAGCCGATGACCAATGCCTCCTCGATGCTCTCGGGGACGATCGGCTCGGTGACGCTGCAATCCTATCTCAATGCCATGGAGCAGACCGGTGTCATGAAGACGCTGGCTGAGCCGACCCTGACGGCGGTCTCCGGCGAGCAGGCGACGTTCCGCGTCGGCGGCGAGTTCAATCTCGTTACCGAGCGCGACTCCGACGAGGACAACAACGTCACCTACACTGTCGACAAGATCGAGTACGGCATCGGCCTGGAATTCCTTCCGGTCGTCCTTTCTCCGGGCCGCATCAGCCTGAAGATCCGCACGCAGGTATCCGAGCCGACCACTGAAGGCTCGGTGGCCATGGCCGAAACCAATCTGATCTCGATCCGCAAGCGTCTGGCAGACACCACGGTCGAGCTGCCTTCCGGCGGATCAATGATGATTGCCGGCCTGATCCGCGACGATGTGCGCCAGGCCGTCAATGGCATGCCCGGGCTGATGAAGATCCCGGTCCTTGGCTCGCTCTTCCGCTCGCGCGACTTCGTGCGCAACGAGACCGAGCTGGTCATCATCGTCACGCCCTATCTCTCGCGTCCGGTCGCCCGCAACGAGCTGGCCAAGCCGGATGACAATTTCAATGCCGCCAGCGATGGCGCCGGAATCTTCCTCGGCCGTGTCAACCGCGTCTACGGCACCATGAAAACCAACCGCCCGGATGGCCGCTACCATGGCGCCATCGGCTACATCTACAAGTGATCGGGGTATGAGTGTCATGAACAACTCCACGCAGAAAACATCCCCCGCCATCAGCCGCGCAGCCTTTCGCGTCGCTCTCGTTGCGGCTACGGCGCTCATCAGCGCCTGCTCGGCCACCAAGCGGGATTCGGTGACCGTCGGCTCAGTGCCGGAGGACTACCGGACCAACCATCCCATCACCATTGCCGAACGCGAGGCTGTCTATGATGTGCCGGTTTCCGGTGATGCCACCGGCCTTTCGCTCATGCAGAAGCAGGCAGTGAGCGGCTTCATCGCCAATTACGACCGCTCGTCGGGAGCTGGCGTCAAGGTCATGGTGCCCCAAGGTTCGCCCAATGCAGACGGTGCAAACCGCGTGGCTGGCGACATTGTCCAGCTTCTGTCCACATCGGGTGTCCCGGCCGGGCGCATCATGACCTACAGCTATGATGCAGGCCAGCACGGCGCCTCGGCTCCGGTGCGCATCGCCTATTCGCGGCTGACCGCATCGACCGGCAAATGCGGCCGCTGGGGTGCTGACCTCGCTGAGAACACCGAAAACCGTCACTGGCAGAATTTCGGCTGTTCCTACCAGACGAACCTTGCAGCCCAGGTGGCCAATCCGGCCGACTTGCTTGGACCGCGCCAGCCTGGCGAGATCGACGGCACCCGCCGGTCAACCGTCATTGACGACTACGAGACAGGCAAGTCTGCCTGGAATCCCACAACCGACTTCTGACAGGCGCATCGGACAGGACCATGACAAATCTGGCTTATGACCACGACAATCAGTCCGCTTTCGAGCCTTCGGCGCACGATGTGGCTGCCCTTCAGGAAGTGCGCCCGATCCCGCGCATTTCGATCCATGCCTTTTGCGAGACCGAAGGTGTCGCCAAGCCGGTCGAGCGGGCAACCGAGGACCGGCGCATGGCGCGGGCCCATGTGAAGGTGATGATGGGCGGCATACCGGGAGCTGCCGAATATTACCGCTCTAATCCCACTCCCAACCTTGTCATGGTGGAATCGCGCCGGTCTCCGGGCGAACTGATGGGCGACCTTGCCTCGCTTGCCGAGGTTTGCGATCCGTCCACGCGGGTTGTCATCATCGGCCATTACAATGATGTGGCGCTCTACCGCGAGCTGATCCGCAACGGCATCTCCGAATACATCGTCGCGCCGGTCACACTGGCCGACATCATGGGCGTCGTCACGTCGATCTTCGTCAATCCCGATGCCGAGCCGCTCGGCAAGACGGTCGCCTTCGTCGGAGCCAAGGGTGGCGTCGGCGCGTCCACGATTGCCCACAATGTGGCATGGTCAGTCTCGCACCTGTTCCAGACGGAAGTGGTCGTTGCCGACATGGACCTGCCTTTCGGCACGGCCAACATCAATTTCGACCAGGACCCGGCCCAGGGCATCGCCGAAGCGGTGTTTTCGCCCGAGCGCATCGACGAGGTCTATCTCGACCGCCTGCTCGCCAAATGCTCCGAGCATCTGTCGCTGCTGGCTGCGCCCTCGACGCTTGACCGTGTCTATGACTTTGATGCCAATGCCTTTACCAGCCTGGTGGAAACGGCCCAGCGCAGCGCACCTTTTGTTGTCCTCGATGTTCCCCATACCTGGAATGCCTGGACGCGGGACACGCTGGCCCAGGCCGACGAGATCGTCATCGTTGCAACGCCCGATCTTTCCAACTTGCGCAACACCAAGAACCTGGTGGACACGCTGAAGCGCCTTCGGCCGAATGACCGTACGCCGCGGCTGATCCTCAACCAGGTCGGGATGCCCAAGCGCCCTGAGATTGCACCACTCGACTTTTCCGATCCGTTGGACCTGACGCCGCTGGCAACCATCGGCTTTGATCCTCTGCTCTTCGGCAATGCCGCCAACAATGGCCGCATGCTGGGTGAAATGGAGGCAAACCACGCCATCTCCAACACGATCGCGGAAATTGCCCACATCCTGACCGGACGGATGGAGGTCAAGGAAAAGAAAGCCAAGGGGCTGGGCAAGTTCCTCGGCAAGTTGGGCAAGAAGAAATAACCGGAACGGTTCAAGCGGAATTGGGTGAAGAGCATGTTTGGCAAAAGAGGCGGTGACGGGGCAGGACGCGGTGTACCGGAATTCCGGGCGCCGCAAGCCGCCAGGTCGGAGGGCGAGGGCGGTGTGATGGCGCAGGCGCGCCCGCAGGCCGCAACCCAGCGCGCGAAGGCGGAGCCGATGGCTCAGCCAGCGCCCGAACCCAAGAAGCAGCGCGAACGCTCTGATTCCTACTACGACACGAAAAGCCAGGTCTTTTCTGCGCTGATCGACACGATCGACCTTTCCCAGCTTGCCAAGCTGGACCAGGAGGCGGCGCGCGAGGAAATCCGCGACATCGTCAACGACATCATCGCGATCAAGAACTTCGCCATGACGATCGCCGAGCAGGAGGAACTGCTCGAGGACATCTGCAACGACGTGCTGGGTTACGGTCCGCTGGAGCCTTTGCTGGCACGCGACGACATCGCCGACATCATGGTCAATGGTGCTGCGGGCGTGTTCATCGAAGTCAACGGCAAGACCGAGAAAACGACGATCCGCTTTCGCGACAACCAGCAGCTTCTCAACATCTGCCAGCGCATCGTCAGCCAGGTCGGCCGCCGCGTCGATGAATCATCACCCATTTGCGACGCCCGTCTCGCCGACGGTTCGCGTGTCAACGTCATTGCGCCGCCGCTCGCCATCGATGGCGCGGCCCTCACCATCCGCAAGTTCAAGAAGGACAAGCTGACGCTCGACCAGCTGGTCAAGTTCGGGGCCATCTCGCCCGAGGGCGCAGAGGTTCTGAAAATCATCGGCCGCGTCCGCTGCAACATCATCATCTCCGGCGGTACGGGCTCGGGCAAGACAACGCTGCTCAACTGCCTGACAAACTATGTCGACAAGCACGAGCGCGTCATCACCTGCGAGGATTCCGCCGAGCTCCAGCTTCAGCTGCCGCATGTGGTGCGTCTGGAAACCCGCCCGCCAAACCTGGAAGGCGAAGGCCAGGTCACCATGACCGACCTCGTCAAGAACTGCCTGCGCATGCGTCCTGAGCGCATCATCGTCGGCGAAGTGCGCGGACCGGAAGTGTTCGACTTGCTGCAGGCCATGAACACCGGCCATGACGGCTCCATGGGAACCATCCACTCCAACACCCCGCGCGAATGCCTCAACCGTATGGAATCAATGATTGCCATGGGCGGCTTCACTTTGCCGCAAAAGACGGTCCGCGAGATCATTTCGGGCTCCGTCGACGTCATCATCCAGGCGGCCCGTCTTCGCGACGGTTCGCGCCGCATCACCCACATCACCGAGGTGATCGGCATGGAAGGCGACACGATCACCACCCAGGACATCATGCTCTACAACATCAAGGGCGAAGATGCGAACGGCAAGCTGTTGGGCGAACATCGCTCCACCGGCATCGGCCGCCCGCATTTCTGGGAACGCGCCCGCTACTATGGCGAAGAAGCCCGTCTGGCCACTGCGCTGGCAGCGATGGAAGCAAAGGATTCGGTCTGAGACCGGATGAAGGAAGTGGCAGCCCATGTTCGGAATTGACATCACGGTCGTGGCCATCATCGTCCTGGCAGGCGTTTCCGCCGGCGCGGTCGCCTATGTCTTCATGTTCAAGAAGATCGAGAGCGAGAAGACCACCGGCCGGCGCCTCGAGAGCGTGCGCAAATTCGAGACCGACCGCAACGTCGTCAAGGCCAGCCGTGACCGCAACAACGAGGCCGCGCGGCGCCGCAAGAACATCCAGGACAGCATCAAGGAGCTGGAAGACAAGCAGAAGACCAATGCTGCCATCCAGAAGCGCCCTCCGCTGAAGATCCAGATCAAGCAGGCCGGCCTCACCTTTACCGTGCAGCGCTTCTACACCGTGTCGGTGATCGTGGGCTTTGTCGCCATGGTGGTGGCCTTCATTCTGGGCATTCCAATGCCATTGCTGTCCGTTCCGGCCATCTTTGTGGTCTTCGCCTTCGGCGTTCCGCGCTGGTATGTCGCCTTCATGCGTGGCCGTCGCGTCAATGCCTTCCTCAACGAGTTTCCCAATGCGCTCGACATCATCGTGCGTGCCGTCAAGTCCGGCCTGCCGCTCAATGACGGCATCCGCCTGATTGCCTCGGAATCGCGCGAGCCGGTGAAAACCGAGTTCAAGCGCATGGTGGAGGCCCAGCAGATCGGCATGTCGATTCCGGAATCGGCCATGCGCATGCAGGAAACCATGCCGTGTGCGGAAGCAGCCTTCTTCGGCATCGTGATCCAGATCCAGCAGCAGGCCGGTGGCAACCTGTCTGAAGCGCTCGGCAACCTGTCGCGCGTGCTGCGTGACCGCAAGAAGATGAAAGCCAAGGTGCAGGCGCTGTCGATGGAAGCCAAGGCCTCTGCCGCCATCATCGGCGCGCTTCCCTTCATCGTTGCCTTCCTCGTCTACCTGTCGAGCCCCAATTACATCATGCCCCTCTTCACCACCTCGCAAGGCCACATGATCCTGGCCGTCTCCGGCGTCTGGATGTCGATCGGCATGTTCGTGATGAAGAAAATGATGAACTTCGACGTTTAATGACGAGCTTCGACGTTTAAGGAACTGACATGTCCACCGACCAAATCGCCGCGGCCATATTCGATCCGTCCTTCCTCATCGCGCTGCTGGTCGGCGTGGCGGTGTTTGCCACCTTCTTCACGGTGGTGCCCTCCTTCGGCGGAAACGAACTGAAAAGCCGCATGAAGTCGGCCGCCCTTGAGCGCGACGAACTGCGCGCCAAGCAGCGTGCGCGCCTGGCAGCCGAAAGCGACAAGAAGCGGCGCGGCGGCCTGCGCGAGCAGGAAACCGGACTGAAGTCGATCGTCGACAAGCTCGATCTTCGCAAGGCGCTGGCCGACGACAAGACGGTCAACCAGCTGCGCATGGCGGGCTTCCGCGGCCAGAACCCGCTGACCAAGTTCCTGTTCTTCCGCCTGATGCTGCCCTTTGTTTTCGCGGCAGGCATGGGCGTCTACATTTTCCTTTTGGGCGGTTTCCCCGACAAGCCGTTCTTCATGAAGATCTTCATCAACGTTTTGGCCGCCTATGCCGGCTTCTACGCGCCGATCGTCTACGTCAACAACCTTGCCAACAAGCGCCGCCAGGGCATCAAGCGCGCCTGGCCCGATGCGCTTGACCTTCTGCTGATCTGCGTGGAATCCGGCATGTCGGTGGAAGCTGCCTTCCGCAAGGTGGCCGAGGAAATCGGCGCCCAGTCGGTCGATCTGGCCGAGGAGTTCATCCTCACCAATGCCGAATTGTCCTTCCTGCAGGAACGCCGCCAGGCTTACGAAAACCTGGCCGAGCGCACCGGCCTTGAATCGGTGAAGAGCGTGTCGCAGGCCCTGATCCAGGCCGAGCGCTACGGCACGCCGGTGGCCCACGCGCTGCGCGTGCTCGCCAGCGAAAGCCGCGACCAGCGCATGAACGAGGCCGAAAAGAAGGCCGCCGCCCTGCCGCCCAAGCTCACCGTTCCGATGATCCTGTTCTTCCTGCCGGTGCTCTTCGGCGTCATCCTCGGGCCTGCCGGCATCAACATCTCGCAAAACGGCATCTTCGGCGGCCACTGACGCAAGCAAGCCGGCCCGCAATCCATCAAACGCCCGTGCCGAAAGGCCCGGGCGTTTTTTGCTTTCATGGGTCACCCGCCAATCAATTCTGCTGAAAAAGTCAACGGTCTGATCTTGGCAGCTTGGCCCGATTGATCTTTGATGGTCGAACGATTCACGGAGCCCATCATGAGAAAACTGTTCGCCGCCCTTGCCGTCCTTTGTTCGGTCTCGTCTGCATTGGCGGGCGACTCGACCCACCCGTTCAAGACAAGCAAGGGGAAGATGGTTGACGTTCCGTGGTGGGAGACGATGGCCTCTTGCTACGGGCGGTTCGAGGCCTTGTCGAACTATGCGCAAGGCTCCAGCGCCGATGCGGCCGGCAAACTGAAGAACTACGGCGCGATTGCTTTCAACCTTGCCCTGACCCGGCTTACCAAGGAACGGGGCATTCCCGTCGAAGAAGCGCAGAAGATTGTCATTCCCCATGCCACCCAGGCCGCGCAAATCACCACGCAGGGATTTGCCATTTACAAGATGACCGGGACCGTTGATCAGAAAAACAATGAACTGATCGACGAATGTTTTGCCGATTTCAACGGCTATAACAAGCAGTTTCCCGGAGAGCTGAAGTAGGGCGATTGCGGAACAATGGCTGGGGGACAATCGACACTCCCTGTCATTCATCATCCCTAAACCCGGCAAGCGTCAGCGAGACGGGTTGTCCGGGATGATGATGGGCGCTGCTCCCAACTTCTACGCAAGGGGGATAGGGCCGCAGCACAACGCCCGCTCTATCCACACCCGTCCAACCCTGCCTTATCCTGCCGCTTCGGTCCCCCGTGAGGGAAGTTCGCTGTGCACCGGACATCGGATGGGGGATCGCGGTGCCGGGTGGGCTGTGTCGGAGAGCGCAGTTTGGTGTTGGGCCGTATACCCGGGTCCAGAATGCGGGTCCCCGCCGCTTGCCCAAGAACCCGCCGCCTTTTGGCCTGCGGGAGACGGCAGGGGCTAGGTCATAACCAGGGTGTATCGCAGCATGCGGGCAGCAGCCGGGCGGCGGCCGGAAGGTCGCCTACTCACACTAGCATTATCGGTGCCCTTGTGGCCGCCGCCTTCCCTCGTTTGCCGAGGGGCAGACTTTCAACGATCAATGGCCAGACGGACATTTCCGGGCGTGGTGGCGAGAAGGTGTGTGCCATCGGCGCCGCTCCACTCTCCCCCCTTGCGGGGGAGATGTCGCCGAAGGCGACAGAGGGGGGCGTCTTGGCGCTGACCTGACCCCCCTCTGTCTGCTGCGCAGACATCTCCCCCGCAAGGGGGGAGAGTGGCGCTTGCCATCAACCGCATAAGACACCAAGTTCCGGCACCACGCCGCGGCGCTTTCCTGTCGCCTTCATCGGAATGGATCAGGGACACGGCGCACCCGTTTCACGGATGCTTGTCCGGGATGACGAAAGAGCTGGTGGCGGAGATGACAAAGGGAAACCCGCACCACCCTTCGTCATCCTCGGGCTTGTCCCGAGGACCCAGACTTGATTGGCAAAAGGCATGGCCAACACTTTCAAAGTCCGGTCTTGGTCACTGGGTCCTCGGCACAAGGCCGAGGATGACGAGGGAGCGAGCAAGCGCTCACGAGGCTGATTGCCCGGCAGGCAAAGCCCGGCCTCAGTTCGTCGCCTTCTTGCCCTTGCTGTCGTCGGCGAGCTTGGTCCAGGAATTCTGCTGGGAGAGGATGGAGCGCAGATAGGCGATATTGGCCTGCGCCTGCGCCGGATCGAGCTCCTGTCCGGCAATCTGCTCGGCTTCCTCGAAGCGGCCCTGAAGGCCGACGACGAGGGCAAGGTTCTGGCGCACTCGGCTGTCAGCGCCCGGCGCAGTCGATGCCTTGCGCAAATGGGTCTCGGCCGACGAAAGGTCGCCATTGATCACATAGCTCATGCCGAGATTGGATAGGATCGACGGCTCGCCCGGTGCCAGCCCCAGCGCCTTGTTGTAGAGCTGGCGGGCATTGTCGGTCTGACCGAGCTGGTCGAGGATCGCGGCTTCGGCAGACACCAGCTTCCAGTCGGGATATTCCGGCGTCTGGGCGCGGCGGATGGCATCGAGTGCCGGCTCGAACTGGCCTGCTGCCGCCAGCGCCTTGCCATAGGCTGCCAGCACGGAGCGGTCATTGGCGTGATAGATGGCGGTCTTGCGCATCACCGCCAATGCCTGGTCGGTCTGGTTCTGCATCAGCAGCACGCGCGAATAATTGACGGCGACATCGCGGTTTTTCGGATCGCGGGAATAGGCCTGGCCAAACGTGTGCATGGCAGAGGAAAGTTCGCCTGCATTCATCGCTTCAACCGGCTTGGAAAGCGACGGGCCGCGGATCGAGCCGGTGGCCAGGCTCTTGTTGGCGCATCCCGCCGTGCCCAGCGCCAAGAAGGCGAGGGTGGCGCCCAGAAGAAGGGTTTTGGTCATTCCCTTGCGATCAGTCATCCGGTCCGGCTCCGCAATCGGCGATTCGCCCGCCTGTCGCGGGCCTTCCCTGCAAGCAATAATCTGTTAACCCTAACGGATGGTTAAAACGCTTCGCGCCGGGCGGTCCGGCGTGCCATGAGGACGCTTCCGAATGCCTGTCGAAATCACTGCCGAACCATTGCCGAACGCCCGTCTCGTCCATGCCGTTGCCAAGGGCGCGCTGGATGGCGCAGGCCTGCCGCCTGGCACGCTGGCCTGGGCAAAGG
>JBGSQC010000367.1:0-14795 GCA_041738295.1 Zhengella sp.
ACATCATCAAGGCGCTGGAAGCACAATTCCAGGGAGCCTACAGCCCGAGCCCCGGCGCGATCTATCCGTTGCTGCAGATGCTGGAGGAGGCCGATCTGGTGGTGTCATCGCCCGATGGCAACAAGCGGCTCTATTCCATCACCGAAGACGGCAAGGCCTATCTGGCTGAAAATGCCGTCGATCTCGATCGCATCACTGCGCAGATGGACCATTTTGCCGGGCGTGCCGGCGGCGCGGCAATCGTTGAGGAAATGCGCGCGCTGCGCGGCATCCTGAAGTCAAAGCTGCGTGGCGAGGAATGGTCGGCCGAGCAGGTGGAGAAGGTGCGTGACATTCTCAACACCGCGCGCAAGCAGATCGAGGGTCTTGGCGAAAGCTGAGTCTTTCCGGGCACTTGCAAGGCTGGTCAGTCAAACTGATTCATCAGTCTCACCCAAAGAAAGAGGCCGGTTCAACCCGGCCTCTTTTGCTTTTCAGGAATGAGCAGGTCGCCTTTAGCGCCTGCGCCCGCCGCCCCGGCGTTCACGGCTTGCGCCATCGCTGCCGGCGCCGCTCTGGTCGGCCATCTTGTTTTTCATTTCGCCGACACGGATGACGATTTCCTCCATGGTCGGACGGGCGCCTTTCACATGGGTGTCGATGGCTTGGCGCATGGCGGCCAGATGTTCGCAGCGCGTGCCGCAGCAGCCGCCGATGATGCGCGCACCGGCATCCATGGCAAGCCGGGCATAGTCGGCCATCAGTTCCGGCGTGCCGGAATAGACGATCTCGGTGCCCTTGAATTCCGGCAGGCCGCAATTGGCCTTGACCACGATGGCTGCATCCGGCGCAGCGCCTGACATGTCGAGCAGGGTGGACAGCATGTCGGAGGCGCCGACGCCGCAACTGGCACCAACCGCGATGGGATGGACGTCGCCTGTCAACACGCCATGGATGTCCTTCGGATGCAGGCCCATCATGGTGCGCCCGGCGGTGTCAAAGGAGCCCGTATAGACATAGGGCAGGCCGACCTTGACGGCAGCTTCGGCTGCGGCGCGAATTTCGTCCGGCGCGCTCATGGTCTCGATCAAGGCGACGTCAACGCCACCGGCCTTCAGGCCTTCCATCTGCTCGGCGAAGGAGGCAACGGCCTCGTCATAGGTCATGGCGCCAAGCGGCTGTAGAAGTTCGCCGGTCGGGCCGACAGACCCGGCAACGATGACCTTGCGCGGAGCCTTGTCGGCAACTGCGCGGGCAATCTGCGCGCCTTTCATGTTCAGTTCGTGCACGCGATCCTGGCCGTGATGCAGCTTCAGGCGGTGGCGCGTGCCGCCAAAGGTGTTGGTGAGGATGATGTCGGAGCCGGCATCGACGAAATCCTGATGCAGCTTGGTGATGTGATCCGGATGGTTGGCGTTCCAGTATTCCGGCGCGTCGCCCGATTCCAGGCCCATGGCAAAGAGATTGGTGCCGGTGGCGCCATCGGCGAGCAGCACAGGCTTTTCAGCCAGGAGGGCGGAAAGGGCGTCGGTCATGGACTTGATCCTGTCAGGATTGGAATATTTGCATAACCATATAAAGAAGTCTTTATGTCATGGCAAGCGAGACCTGCGATCGAAACGAAAACGCCCCGCCGGTGAGGGCAGGGCGGTTTCTTGCTCAAGACCGTATCGGCGCCTAGGCAGCCTTGTGAACGGCTGGTGTCACCATGGCCGAAATCACGCCATGGATGTCGAGATGGCCGATTGGCATTCCCTGTTCGTCCACCACATGGGCGGCGGACGAATTGGCGTCGGTCATGGTCTTGGCGACTTCCTCCAGATAAGCATCGGCTGACAGGGCCGGGCCGGAAGGCTGCTTGCCATTGAGTGGGGTCATCACGGTGCGCGCGAAGATGACACGGCCCCGGTTCACTTCCTTGACGAAGGAGGAAATGTAGTCGTCCGCCGGTCGAAGCACGATGTCCTGGCCGGTGCCCTGCTGGATGATCTCGCCGTCGCGAAGGATGGCGATGTGATCACCGAGCCGGAGCGCCTAGTCCAGATCATGGGTGATGAAGACGATCGTCTTGCGGATTTCCTTCTGCAGGTCGAGGAGCACCGACTGCATGTCCATGCGGATCAATGGGTCAAGCGCCGAGAAGGCTTCATCCATCAGCAGGATCGGTGCATCATTGGTCAGCGCACGGGCAAGGCCAACACGCTGCTGCATGCCGCCTGACAGCTGGTTGGGGTAGTGGTTTTCGAAGCCTGACAGGCCGACGCGGGCGATCCAACGGCGCGCTTCCTCTTCCTGCTTGGCTCGCGACACGCTCTGGATTTCCAAGCCGTAGACAGCATTGTCGAGGACGGTGCGGTGCGGCAGAAGCGCAAACTTCTGGAACACCATCGCAGTCTTGTGGCGCCGGAATTCGCGCAGCTGGTCCGCGTTCATCTTGACCACATCGTCGCCGCCGACGAGGACTTCGCCTGCAGTGGGATCGATCAGGCGATTGATGTGGCGGATCAGCGTGGACTTGCCCGAACCTGAGAGGCCCATGACCACCTGAATGCCTCCAGCCGGCATTTCGATGTTGATGTCCTTCAGGCCCAGCACATGGCCGTGCTTTTCGTTCAGTTCCGTCTTGGACATGCCGTTCTTGACGGCATCGACGTAGTCTGCCCCGTTCGGACCGAAGATCTTGTAGAGGTTGCGAACATTGATGGGAATGCCTTGCTCAGCCATGGACCGTCTCCGAATGCTTTTGGAGGCGTTTGCCATAGGCTTGGCTCGCGCGATCAAAGATGATGGCAATTCCGACAATGGCAAGGCCATTGAAAACGCCGAGGGTGAAATACTGGTTGTTGATTGCGCGCAGCACCGGCTGTCCAAGTCCCTGTACGCCAATCATGGAGGCGACGACGACCATGGCAAGCGCCATCATGATGGTCTGGTTGATCCCCGCCATGATGGTGGGAAGGGCGAGCGGCATCTGCACATTCTTCAACTTCTGCCAGTTCGACGAGCCGAAGGCATCGGCTGCCTCGAGCACATCCTTGTCAACCAGCCGGATGCCGAGATTGGTCAGGCGGATCATCGGCGGAATTGCATAGATCACGACCGCAATCAGTCCCGGAACCTTGCCGATTCCCAGAAGCATGACCACCGGAATGAGATAAACGAAACTCGGCATGGTCTGCATCACGTCGAGAATCGGGTTGACGATGGTCTGCAGGCGGTTGGAGCGTGACATCGCAATGCCGATGGGTATGCCGACGACGATGGCAAGTAGCGTGCAGACGAATGTCATGGCAATCGTCTTCATCGTGTCATCCCACATGTCGAAGAAACCGATCAGCAGAAGTGTGATGATTGAGCCCACGGTAATCTTCCAGGAACGGCTCGCTACCCACACCAGGCCGCCGATCATCATCAGGATGATGGGCCACGGTGTGGAGATCATGAAGCGCTCGGCGTAGATGAGGAACCAACGCAACGGTTCGAAAAAGACTTCGATCACGTCGCCATATTGGCGTGTCAAACCGCGAAATCCTTCGTCAATGGTTTTTTTCAAATCCCTTAACGTGGCATCATCCAAATGTGGAAAATTAAAGAGCCAATCCATATTCTCCCCCGATCATTCTTGTTCCGCGCTTATGTGCGCTCTTGTGCTGCCAAGAAATTGCCTTGCTGAGGAAGGCTGGGCATCAATCAAACGAAAAGGGCGGCCCAAGGGCCGCCCTCCGTTTCAAGATCAAAGAGCGGCCTTGATTTTATCAGCTGCCTCCGGGGAGACCCACTTGCCCCAGACGGCCGGGTTTTCCTTGAGGAAATGCTTTGCGCCATCCTCACCCGTAGCCTGATTTTCGGTCATCCAGTTCATGAGACCCTGGATTTCGTCGCCGGACATTGCGCGCTTGCCGATGTAATCCATCGCCACGCCAGCGCGGGCCGCAAAATCCTTGGTGACCACGGAATAGACTTCCGTGACCGGCCAGCCGGTCGGCTTTGGTTCAGCGCAGGCTTCACCCTTCATGATGCAATTGTCCCAATGTTCCTTGTCGAACGGGACAGCATTGTCGAGCTTGACCATCGGGTACTTGTTCAAGATGGAAGTCGGATACCAATAGTAGCCAAGCCAGCCTTCCTTGCGTTCGTTTGCCTTGGCAATCGAACCGTCAAGGCCTGCTGCCGAACCGGTATCAACCAGGACGAAATTCTTGTCGGCAGCCTTGAAGGCACGATAGAGGTTTCCGGTCGAAACCTGGCAACCCCAACCTGCCGGGCAGTTATGGACTGCGCCTTTCGACGGATCTTCCGGAGCCGGGAAGAGGTCAGGACGCTTCAGCGCATCCTCAACAGTCTTGATGTCCGGATTTGCGTCAGCGAGGAACTTGGGGATGAACCAGCTTTCGCCAGCGCCATCAGACAGCGGCTGACCGGCCAGAACCAGGCTTCCTTCGGCAACGGCCTTGTCGAGCGGCTCACGCACAGCGTTGATCCACAGTTCCGACACGAGGTCCGGCTGACCTTTTTCGTTCATCGACGTAAAGGTCGGCATGGTGTCACCGGCAATGATCTCGGCCTCGCAGCCGTAACCGTTTGCCAGGATGAACTTGTCGATGGCAGCAAGCACTTCTGCCGACTGCCAGTTCATGTTGGCGATCGTCACGCGGCCGCACTCAGCGGCAGCAGCGCCCCCGGCCATGGCAAACATGGCTCCGGCGGCAATAACGGTCGACGCAAGCAGTTTCTTCATGTGTTTCATTCTCCCGATCAAGTGCAGTAACCCCTTTATCCAGAGCGCGAACCACTGCGTTCTTCGCGTTCCGTGCCGGGATTTCCCGGCAATTGTTGACAGGCCAAAGTGGCGGCCTCTGCAGGTATCTTGCGCCAACCTTTGCCCAGGTTGCAAGCCCGGCTTCAAAAAAGGCTCCGGCAGGAACGCAAGATTTACCGAAGGGAATGGGGCCATTTTCCAAGTCAAAGCCATGGTGCATTTGCGCCATCGGCTTGCCTGTTCGAGCCTTGCGGAATTTTCCTTACGGGCAAATGGTCCATCCTTTGCCATGATCGCGGCTTGGGGATGCCATATTCGCCTGCAACAAAGCTTCATCGGCAGGGGCATGCCAGCCGGGAATTGCCCACAAGGCAAGACCGGGCGAAAAGGTGGAGGGTCTCAACGTGGACCAGAATTCGTACCCAAGGGAAAATCGTGGACCTTATCTGCGCCGGATCTCCCCGGCCAAGCGCAATCCACGCCTGATGGCGCTTGCCGGATTTGGCGCAGGTGCTGCCTTTGCCTGTGCCGTTGCGGCCGCAGTCTATCTGAACGCTGTTTCCAATCCCCCGATCATGGAGAGCGTTCCTGCTGACAAGGCTGTGGTGGCAGGTGAAGCTGTGGCTGTTCCGGTGAACGAAGCTGATGCTCGTCGGGTGACTGAAGCCCGGACTTCTGCGCCACCTCCGGCACCGGAAGCGCAAAGGGCAGTTCAAGAACCAGCAGTTCTGGCCAATGCAGCAGCAGCCAAGACAAGGTCCGCGTCTTCCGATGGTGTGGCCGAACCGGAACCGGCCTTGGCACCCTCGGCCGTGACCGTTGTCCAGTCTCCGCTGGAGCCGAAGCGCGTCACAACCGTGGTGATCCGGCCAGACGCACCAGTTCCCTCTGCTGATGACCCGCGCTGGGCTGCGGCTGCGTCTGTCCCGCGAAACAAGGCGCTTGATGCGCTGCGCGAGAAACTGGCGGCCAGCGAAGACGCCTCTGTGGAAGAAAGCACGCCGGACCAGACAGTAACGGCGGCGCTGGCGCCGGCCGATCCCCCCAAGGGCCAGCCGGTATCGCGCAGCGTTGCGCCGGAAGTCGCCCCTGTGAAAACATCCAAGAAGGCGCTGATTTCTGAAGCGGTGAAGTTGCGCGCAAGACCGGATGGCAAGTCCGCCGTCGTCGGCGTCCTGCCTGCACGCGCCGAAGTGCAGCTCGGATCCTGCAAGGGCTGGTGCCAGGTCAGCTACCAGGGAAAATCCGGCTATGTGTGGAAGAGCTTCGTGCGACCGGCCAAGCCGCTGAATGCGCTGGCCGGCGGGTGACCGCGGCAGCGTTTCCAAAACGTCTTTTCAAGTCATGGCTCTGCGGTTATCGTTTGGCCATGACTGTCAAACTGACCAGCCGTACCCGCCATGCCGAATTGCTGCGCCTGTGCGCCCGCATCGGCTATTCCCCGCCTTCCGCCTCCTGAACCAGTGACGCTGCCCGCTTTGGGCTTGATTCAGGATCAGGAGGCAAGACATTGACATACAACAATTATTCCATGCGGCAGCTGCAGGAAATCGACGCTGCGCATCATCTTCACCCGTTTACCGACCACAAGGGGCTGCGGGCTGCCGGCAGCCGCATGATCGTGTCTGCCGACGGGCCATTCATCCGCGACAGCGAGGGCAACGAGATCCTCGACGGCATGGCCGGGCTTTGGTGCGTCAATGTCGGCTATGGCCGCGACGAGCTGGCCGAGGCCGCCTCCGCGCAGATGAAGGAACTGCCCTATTACAACTCTTTCTTCCGCTGCACGACGCCCACCCCGGTGCTGCTGGCGCAGAAACTGGCCGAATTGGCCCCGCCCAATATCAACCAGGTTTTCTACGGATCGTCGGGTTCGGAATCCAACGACACTGCCGTGCGGCTTGTCCGCCGCTATTGGGCCATTGAAGGCAAACCTGAAAAGAATCTCATCATCTCGCGGGCCATGGCCTATCACGGCTCGACGATCACCGGCGCCTCGCTTGGCGGCATGAGCGGGATGCACGACCAGCTGGGCGGCGCGGTGCCCGGCAT
The DNA here is from genome assembly GCA_041738295.1 of Zhengella sp. Lineage (GTDB taxonomy): Bacteria > Pseudomonadota > Alphaproteobacteria > Rhizobiales > Rhizobiaceae > Zhengella. The sequence goes on from JBGSQC010000367.1 coordinate 6,791, forward strand.
TGTCCATGTGATGCCGCCCTATGCGTTCGAACTGAAGGAGCCGGGCGAGACGATGGACGCCTTTGGACTGCGCGCGGCCAAGGCAGTGGAAGATGCGATCCTCGCCCATGGCGCCGACAAGGTGGCCGCCTTCATCGGCGAGCCGGTGATGGGGGCAGGCGGCGTCAAGATCGCGCCCGACAGCTATTGGCCGGAAATCCTGCGCATCTGCCGCAAGCATGACGTGCTCTTGATGCTGGACGAGGTGATCACTGCCTATGGACGCACGGGCAACTGGTTTGCTGCCCAGACCTATGGCCTGGAAGCCGACACCATCACCACCGCCAAGGCGTTGACGTCGGGCTATCAGCCGCTGTCTGCGCTGCTCGTCGGCGACCGGATTGCCAAGGCGCTGGTCGAGAAGGGCGGTGAATTCAACCACGGCTACACCTATTCCGGCCATCCGGTGGCCTGCGCGGTGGCGCTGAAGAACCTCGAAATCATCGAACGCGAAGGTCTGGTGGAGCGCGTGCGCACGGATACCGGGCCCTATTTTGCCGAGCAGCTGGCCGCCCGCATCGCGCCGCATCCGATTGTCGGCGAAGTCCGCTCCATCGGCCTGATGGGGGCCATCGAGATTGTTGCCGACAAGGAAACGAAGGCGCGCTTCCCCGGCGACGGCGATGCGGCAGTCACCGTTCGTGACCAGGCGATTGCTGTCGGGATGATGATGCGCGCCGTCGGGGACACGATGATCCTGTCGCCACCGCTCATTTGGACACGCCAGACCATCGACATGGCGATGGATCGGATTATAATGGCGCTTGACCGCGCTGCGGAGGAGCTGCGTGCGAAGGGGTAATACCCCCGCGCCAGGGTCATGGCCCAAGACAGCAACTCTGACAGGATTGGCAATGATGACAAAGAAACGGCGGACACGCTCCGCGCCGATGGGTCTCCCTGCAAGCGGTGTACACAAGGACCTTCTGCTGGCACCCATGGTCATGGCCATGCGCATGCCAATTCTTCTTGCTGAAGCGGCATCGGGGAAGGCATCGCCCGGCGAGGCCCACAAGGCGGTCACCGAAAAGGTGATGGCCGGTGTGGAAGGTGCCATGGCGATGCAGGCTTCCATGCTGAAGTCCGCCATGGATTTCTGGCCGGGCGTGCTGCGCGGCCGTCATCCAAGTGACCTGATGGCAAACAGCGTCGTCAAGGCAGGCAATGAAGCGTTGAAACCCGCCTCGCGGGCTGTGCGCAACAATTTCGACAGGTTGCGCAAGCCCTGATCGCCTGAGCCTGAACCGCCACTAGAATCCGCTCTCGCGGATCAGGATCGACAGCGCACGGCGCAGGAACCTGCCTGCGAGGGACCGCGCTTGCCCGTCGAGGATCACGGTTCCGGCCACCTCGGTGCGCGGGGCCCGAACATCATCGGAAATCACAAAGGACGCGGCATACCATGTGGCGACAGGCTCCATGGCGCCTGTCCTGTTGCGCGTAGCCGTCACCGGTCCGCCGAAATCGCTGGCGAGGATCACATCGGGCAGTTCGGTGGCGGGATTGGCGGCAATCGCCGACAATGACACCGGAAAGCTCGCCATTTCCAGTTCTGCCGGAATGAAATGACCGGTTGCGCCAGCTTCAAGCCGTGAGGCACCGTCTTCGCCAACCAGCCCTATGACCGATGGCGCTCCGTCTGCAGCTATGATCGCCAGCCGGAGAGAGGGCACCCAGAGGCCTGCATGAAGGGCCAGATCGGCATTGGCAATCGTCCCGTCCGCCGTCGCGCGAAGGTCGAGGGCGGCTTCAACATTTGCAAGAGTTTGAAGCATGGTACCTGCCGACCTTCTTTCATTCTCGATCACCGGGCGTTCGGACCTGTCACGATCATCGGCGGTCGTGCGCGCCAGCCGCACCCGGGCGAGATCCTGGCGAGATGCGGCGGCTGCCTTTTGCATCGCCAGATGGGGCGATGACAGGCGGTACAGCAACTGGCCTTCCGTTACTGTGTCGCCGTTTCGCACAAGGATTTCGGCGATCATTGCTTCCGAAGGAGCGTGCAGCGGCACCACCTTAGATGCCCGCAGGACTGCCGGAAGTTGGACGCTTGTTTGCCAAGGGACAAAAAACACCCCGGCGGTGAGCGCCAAGCCAAGGCCGGTGCGCAGGGTCTGGCGGTTCGCCCGCATGTCGCCGCGCCGTTTCCACCATTCGATGACCTCGCGCCAGACAGGCTTCAAGACAAAGAACACGATTTCGACGATGAAGAGCAGGATGCCCAGCATCTTCACGGTGACATGGTAGACCAGCACGGCGATGCCGAGGAACAGGAAAAACCGGTAAAACCAGGTGGCCCAGGCGTGGAGCGTCAGCGTCCAGCCAAGCGCCGGGGACAGGCGTTCAGGCGGGGCATCGCCAAAGCCGAACAGAAGTTCGCGCATGCGCCAACGGGCGAGTGCAAAGCCCCGTTCCTGCAGATTTTCCACATCCAGCGCGTCCGACAACAGGTAGTAACCGTCAAAGCGCATCAGCGGGTTGAGATTGACTGCAAGGCTCATCACCCAGGAGACGGTAGCGGCGGCAAAGCAGGCCGAGAAAGGGCATGGCGAACCTCCAGGAGAATCATGGAGGCATATTAGTTGCAAAGACGAATTGAATGCAACCATTGGAAGTGGTTCGCTCATGCAAAAACCGCGCTCGTCCGGCATCCGGAAGAACGCGGCTTTGCCAATTCAACGCATGGCACTCCGCAAACAGTACACGCGGAGGATACGCGATGCTCCGGTACGCAGTACCTGATCCGGAGCAGCGAGGCGCTTGATCGCCGCCTCGTCACAAGTTCTAGCGTGCTATCCTTACCACCCGGTTAGCGAGTGATTAAGCAAACCTGAATTTTGCGCTTTTCGAGATTTTTCTGCACAAGCTGCGGGCAACCCCATTCCGCAACGTCAGTTGCTGCTTCCGCGTAAGAAGTTGATGATGCCCGAAAAATCCTCTCCGGCATGGCCGGAATTGGCAAAAAGCGAATAGAGCTGGGCGGCCTGCGCGCCAAGCGGAGTGGAGGCTCCGGCGGCCTGGGCGGCTTCCTGCGACAGCTTCAGGTCCTTCAGCATCAGGGCAGCGGCAAAGCCCGGCTTGTAGCCATTGTTGGCAGGCGAGGTGGGCACGGGGCCTGGCACCGGGCAATAGGTGGTGAGCGACCAGCACTGGCCCGACGAGGTGGACGACACGTCATACAGGGACTGGTGCGACAGGCCCAGCTTCTCGGCCAGAGCAAAGCCTTCCGATACCGCGATCATGGAAATGCCGAGGATCATGTTGTTGCAGATCTTGGCGGCCTGGCCGTTTCCGGCATCGCCGCAATGAACGATCTTCTTGCCCATGGCAGAGAGATAGGGTTCTGCGCGGGCAAAGGCATCGGCTGCGCCGCCGCACATGAAGGTGAGCGTCGCGCCTGACGCCCCGCCTACGCCGCCCGAGACCGGCGCATCGACCGACTGCATTCCGGCGGCGGCACAAATTGCGTGCGCCTTGCGGGCCGAGTCCACGTCGATGGTCGAGCTGTCAATGAAGAGTGCGCCGCGATCGGCTGCCGCCACCACATCCTGATAGACCGAGACCACATGCTTTCCAGCCGGCAGCATGGTGATGATGACATCGGCATCCTTCACCGCCGCCACGGCATTGGCCATCACGGTCACGCCATTGTCGCGCGCGACCTTGAGGTTTTCCGGCATCAGGTCAAAGCCCTGCACCGTGTGACCGGCCTTGATGAGATTTGCGGCCATGGGATTGCCCATGTTGCCAAGCCCGATGAATGCGATTGTGGTCATAGGTGGGGTCCTCCGGAATTGGGTGGCGAGTAGCGAATAGCGAATAGCGGATAGCGAGTAGGGAGTAGGGAGTAGCGAATAGAGAGTAGCGAATAGAGAGTAGCGAGTAGGGAGTCTGGGAATAGACCAGCTCATTTGAATTCGGGCGTCTGATCTGCAACCCTCTATTCGCTATTCGCTATTCGCTACTCATTACTCACTACTCACTCTCTTCATCTTCCAATCATGTGGCGCGCGACGATCATGCGCATGATCTCGTTGGTGCCTTCAAGGATCTGGTGGACGCGCAGGTCGCGCACCAGCTTTTCCAGGCCGTAGTCGTGCAAATAGCCGTAGCCGCCATGGATCTGCAGCGCGTCATTGGCGATCTCGAAGCCGGCATCGGTGACAAAGCGCTTGGCCATGGCTGACCATTTGGAGCAATCGGGCGTTTTGCGGTCGAGCTTGGAGGCGGCGGTGTAGAGAAGCTGGCGGGCAGCCGACAGTTCCGTTTCCATGTCAGCCAGCTTGAACTGCAGTGACTGGAACTGGTTGATCGCCTTGCCGAAGGCCTTGCGCTCGGAGGCATATTGCAGCGCCTTGGCAACTGCGGAGCTTGCGCCGCCGAGCGAACAAGCGGCGATGTTGAGGCGGCCGCCATCAAGGCCTGCCATGGCAATCTTGAAGCCCATGCCTTCGTCATTGATGATGTTTTCGGCCGGTATGCGGCAGTCCTCGAAGATCACCTGGGCGGTCGGCTGCATGTGCCATCCCATCTTGCTCTCCGGAGCTCCGTAGGAGAGGCCGGGCGTGCCCTTTTCGACGACGAAGGTGGAAATGCCGCCCGGACCCTCATTGCCGGTGCGTGCCATGACGACATAGACATCGTTGACGCCGCCGCCCGAGATGAACTGCTTGGTGCCGTTCAGCACATAGTCGCTGCCATTGCCGCCGGAACGGGTGGCGCGGGTCTTCAACGCTGCAGCATCTGATCCCGAGCCGGGCTCGGTCAGGCAGTATCCGGCCAGAAGTTCCATGGACGTCAGGCGCGGTAGGTATTTCTCACGCAGTTCAGGCGAGCCGAACGTATCGATCATCCAGGCCGACATGTTGTGGATGGAGATGAAGGAGGAAAAGGCCGGACAGGCGGTGGCCAGCGCCTCAAAGACGAGTACCGCATCAAGACGCGTGAGCGCCGAGCCGCCGACATCCTCGCGTACATAGAGGCCGCCAAGACCCAGCGGACCGGTTTCCCGGATCACGTCAGCCGGGAAATAGCGGTTCTTGTCCCACTCCAATGCATGGGGTGCCACGCGGTCCGCGGCAAAGGCCTCGGCCATTTCCTGAATGGCGCGCTGGTCTTCGTTGAGCTCGAACTGGTGAGCGTCCATGACATCCTCCCGAAATGCTGGAAACAGGAGAGGACTGTAGTCCATGTGCCGCGCCAAGCAACACCGCCAGCGTTACTCATTTGGCGCATAACCCCTGTGCAGGAAAGCCGAGCCGGGGCCGTTAGCCAGCGATCAACTGGCGCAGCGGATTGGTCTCATCCATCAGCAGGCGGATGGCGAGGCCCGTGCAGGTGATGACCAGAAGCGGCTTGATGATCGCAGCCCCGTTCTTCATGGCGAACTGCGCGCCGATCCGCGCACCGGCAAATTGCGAAGCGCCCATCAGCAGGCCGGCCTTCCAGGCAACCACTCCGAAGGCTGCGAAGGCAACGAAACCGCCCAGATTGGAGGCGAAATTCATCACCTTGGTATGGGCGGTGGCACGCAGCACGCCGTATCCGGCGAGCGCCACATAGGCCAGCATGAAGAAGGAACCGGTGCCCGGACCAAAAACGCCGTCATAAAAGCCGATGAGCGGCACGACAGTGAGCGAAAAGGCGAAAGGGCTGATGCGCTGCGCCCGGTCTGTGTCGGTCAATGCCGGCTTGAAGGCGAAATAGAGCGCGATGGCGATTAGCAACACAGGAAGGAGTGCCTTCAGCACCCAGGCCGGTGTGATGGTGGCAAGTGCCGCGCCCAGAACGGCGCCGGCAAAGGAGAAGGCTGCCGGCTTCCATTGGCTTTTCAGCTCGACATGGCCTTTTGCTGCATAGGCGAGCGTTGCCGAGCCGGAGCCGAACAGGCTTTGCAGCTTGTTGGTGCCGAGCGCTGCCACGGGATCAAAGCCTGCCAGCACAAGGGCCGGGACGGTGATCAGCCCGCCGCCGCCGGCAATGGCGTCAATGAAGCCGGCAGCAAAGGCCGCGACGGCCAGAAAAAGCGCCAGTTCAAGCGTCAGGTCGATCATGGGAAAGCATCCGGTTCCCTGCCGCTTTGCCCCATGGCGAGCGCCTTGCGCAAGGGGATTTTGGCGCTACCATCGCTTCATCGGCGGAACGGGGAGAGTCGGATGCTGGAAAATCTGGTAGCGCGTCTGCGCGGGCTGTTCGACATTGACGACAGCGTCGAGCGCGTGGTTCACGACCCGGCGCAGACGGCTGAGCTCCTGCTGCTGTTCCGCGTGGTGCTGGCAGACGGCAAGGTGGAGAAGGCGGAGCTGGATGCCATCCGCCGCATTGCGCAGGAGGCTTTCGGCATCGGCCCGGATTCCTTCCCGAAGGTGGTGAAATATCTTCAGGATTTCGGCTACGAGACCACGGCGGCGCAGGCGGCGGATATTTTTCGCGCACTGCCCTATGAGCGCAAGGTCGCCCTGATCCGCCACATGGAAGAGATCGCGAAGGCGGACCAAAATCTTGACGAAAAGGAAGCCGCGCTGATCCGGCGCACCATTGCGCTGCTCAACGAAGAGCCGGACGCCAAGGGCTAAGGCTGTCCGCAGCGCTATCCGGCCAGCCGGGACAGACTTCTTTCGATTGCGCGCCCCAGATCCGGCGCGGCATTTACCAGATCAATGGTTGCCTGATGGCGCGGATTGTCGAGCACATCCATGGTGCGCCCGCGTTCCACAATCTCGCCTGCGTGCATGACCATCACGTCGTCGGTGATGGCGCGGGCAACCGTCAAATCATGGGTGATGAACAGATAGGCGAGGCGCAGCTTTTCGTTCAGTTCGGCAAAAAGGTCGAGCACCTGGGCGCGGATCGATACGTCGAGCGCCGAGACAGGTTCGTCGGCGACGATCAGGTCGGGCCTCGTGATGATGGCGCGCGCAATGGAAATGCGCTGGCGCTGGCCGCCTGAAAATTCGTGCGGATAGCGCTCCATGGCGTCGGCCGGCATGCCGACATCGGTGAGGGCTTGTGCCACAAGATCGCGCGTTTGGGCAGGTGAAGGCTTGTCGTCCAGCAGGTGCAGCGGTTCGGCCACCAGCCTTGCCACCTTGTGGCGCGGGTTGAAGGACCCATAGGGATCCTGGAAAACCACCTGCATGCGGCGGCGGAACGGGCGCAGCGCTTCGCCCTCGAGCTTCGCCATGTCCTGCCCGCCAAGACGGATTTCCCCGCCGGTCGGCTTGTCGAGCGCCAGGATCATGCGCGCCAGCGTGGACTTGCCGCAGCCCGACCGACCAACCAGCGCCACCGAATGGCCGGGCTCCATCGCAAAGGAAACCTCATGGACGGCGCGAAAAGGCTCGCCTTTGGAGAAGAGCGAGGTGCGGCGGCCCGGATAGGTTTTCGAGACCGCATCGACGGCGAGGAGGGGGGCGGCAGACTTGGCAGCTTCGCCCTCGTCCTTCGAGGCTCGTTCTTCGCTTGGCTCAGAAACTCGCACCTCAGGATGAGGGCGACCAGGCGATGCCTCTGTCTCTACAGCCTCATCCTGAGGTGCGAAGCGAAGCGGAGCCTCGAAGGGCGAGGCTGGAGCGGCAAGGTTGGGCAGTAAATGATTGTGTGAGGCGGAGGAGATCACCACGCGCCGCGAAGCCGGGACATGCATGGAGGCTTCCGCCAACTGGCGGGTGTAGGGGTGCTTCTGGTTCTTCAGCGTGGCGGCGGTCTCGCCATGTTCCATCACCTCGCCATGGCGCAGGATGGTGATGTGGTCCGACATTTCGGTGACGACGGCGAGATCATGGCTGATCAGCAGCAGCGCCATGTCGTTTTCGCGCACCAGTTCGCGCAGCAGGTCGAGGATCTGCGCCTGCAGCACCACGTCGAGCGCGGTTGTCGGTTCATCGGCAATCAGCAGGCGGGGTTTCAGCGCACACGCAATGGCAATAACGACGCGCTGGCGCTGGCCGCCCGACAATTCATGCGG
>JBGSQC010000025.1:0-10055 GCA_041738295.1 Zhengella sp.
GTTCTTCCAGTTCGCCCGTCGGCCCGCCTTCCGGCAGTTCCACACCCGCATGGTCGCGCCAGACAGCAAGGAACCGCGTGTCGAAGCGGCGAACCCGGCCGGGGGGCGTGATGGCGCGTGCCACCATGCGCAGGCCGTCCAGCGTCGGTGTCACGCCATGGGCGCAGAACCCCTGCCAGCCTTCGCAGCGCGTGGAATAGGGGCGGCGCTCGCCAAGCAGGATGCCCGCTTCCTCATAGGTTTCGCGCACTGCTGAAAGGGCGATGGCGCGGGCGCGGGCCTGCGAGAACCGCGCGCCGGTCATGGCACTCATCTTGGCAAGTTCGGGCGCACTGAGCGGCGAGGCAATGGGCACGCGCGCATCCGCAGGGTCTGTCCGGCCACCCGGAAACACGAATCGTCCCGGCATGAAGGCATGCTTGTGGTGCCGCTTGCCCATCAGCACCCGGATGTCCGGCCCGGACCTGTCGAGCAGCAGCAAAGTGGCCGAATCACGCGGTCTCAGCGGACCCTTGCCGACCGCGAAATCCCGCGATTCCGACTTGTCGACATCGGCCTTGGTCAAACCCTTCATCAATGCTGGTCCTGTTCCGGATGAGTCTCGATCGTGTCATCGTCGCCACCGAACCCATGCATGTAAAGGGCCCATTGAAGGCCGACGACCGCTCCCTTGCAGGAGGGCAGCATGGCGAATGACATGGCTATGGTGATCGGCACCCAGATCGCCAGATGCGTCCAGCTGGACCATGAGACCATGCGTTCAACACCCATGAAAGCGCCGATCACGATATGGCCGACGATGAAGATCACCAGATAGGCCGGCAGGTCATCAGCGCGGTGATGGTGGATTTCTTCCCCGCACACTGCGCAGGCATCCACCGTCTTGGCGTAGCTGGAAAACAGCTTGCCTTCCCCGCATTTCGGGCAGCGGCATTTGAAACCGTTGAGCATCGCCGGCCAGACGGCCCGTGCGGGGCGCCCGCTATGGGCTTCGCCGCCATACTGATGGAGTTCGTGTGTCATTTTTCTACCCTCTGCGGCCGGGTCGTTGCCCGGCACGTCCCTTGGCAACAGACCGGCCCGGACCCTTGCCCTTGCCTTTGTGGAAGGAGCGGGTGGCGCCTGGCATGGGCCGCGGTTCGCTCACCATACCGAAAAGGATGGAGCCTGCCATCGGTGCCACTTCCTTCAATTGCACTTCCACCTTGTCGCCCAGCTGGAAGCCGGCACCCGAGCGCTGGCCGACCACGGCATGCGATGTTTCATAAAAGTGGAAATATTCGTCACCCAGCGTCGAAATCGGCACGAAACCGTCCGCGCCATACTGTGGCAGCTGGATGAACAGGCCCGCCTTGGTGACGCCGGTCACCCGCCCGTCAAAGGTCTGGCCGGTCTGGTCGGCCAGATGCGTGGCGATCAGCCGGTCCACCGTCTCGCGTTCGGCGGCCATGGCGCGCCGTTCAGTGCCCGAGATCAGCGCCGAAATTTCCTCCAGCCGCTCGTCGTCCTCCTTCTTCAACCCGTCATGGCCCAGCTTCAGCGCGGTGATCAGCGCGCGATGGACGATGAGATCGGCGTAGCGGCGGATCGGCGAGGTGAAATGCGCGTAGCGGCGCAAATTGAGGCCGAAATGGCCGATATTGGCCGGCGAGTAGATGGCCTGGCTCTGGCTGCGCAGCACCACCTCGTTGACCAGCGCCTCATTCTCCGTGTTGTCGACCTGGGCGAGGATCTGGTTAAACTGCGAGGGGCGAAGCTGGGCGCCGCGCGCCAGCGAAATGCCGACCGTGCGCAGGAATTCCCGCAGGCTCTCCTGCTTGGCGAGCGACGGCGTATCATGCACGCGATAGATCAGCGACTGGCGATGGCCTTCCAGCGTTTCGGCAGCTGAAACGTTGGCTTGGATCATGAATTCCTCGATCAGTTTGTGGGCGTCGAGGCGGTCCGGCACGGTCACCCGGTCCACAGTGCCGTCTTCCTTCAGCAGGATCTTGCGCTCCGGCAGGTCCAGTTCCAGCGGCTCGCGCGCTGCGCGGCCCCGCGACAGGGCCTTGTAGGCGGCCCAGAGCGGCTTCAGCACGGTCTCAAGGATCGGCCCGGTCTTTTCGTCCGGCGCGCCATCGATGGCGGCCTGCGCCTGCACATAGGCAAGCCTGGCCGATGAGCGCATCATGATGCGGTGGAAGCTGTGCTTCAACTTGCGACCGCTCGCGTCAAACACCATGCGCACGGCAAGGGCAGGGCGGTCGACGTTTTCCTTCAGCGAGCAAAGGTCATTGGAAATGCGCTCGGGCAGCATCGGCACCACCCGGTCCGGGAAATAGACCGAGTTGCCGCGCTTCAGCGCCTCGCGGTCAAGCGCCGAGTTGGGCGTGACATAGGCTGCCACGTCGGCGATGGCCACTGTGCAGATATGTCCGCCGGGATTGGCCGGATCAGGATCCGCCTCGGCATGCACCGCATCATCATGATCCTTGGCATCCGCCGGGTCGATGGTGATGAGATCAAGCTCGCGCCAGTCCTCGCGGCCTGCCATGGAAGCGGGCTTCACGGCTTCGGCGGCAGCGACAACTTCCGACGGGAAGACATGCGGGATCTCGTGGGCATGAATGGCGATCATCGAGATCGCCTTCTCGGTCGCTCCGGCACCGACCACCATGGAAACCTTGCCGCTGGGCAATCCGTGGCGCGGCGTGCGGCCGGGCTCGGCCTCGATCAGGTCTCCGACCTTGGCGCCGTTCAGGAAATCGACGTCAATCACCAGTTCGGGTTGCTTGCGCTGCACCGGCTCCAGCCGGTACGTGCCGTCGCCCGCCTTGCGCAAAATGCCGAGAACGGCATCGCGGCGCTTTTCGAGCAACTTGATGACGCGGGCGGTGTAGGCCGGCCCGCCTTCTTCTTCCGCCGGGAAGGTCTTGGCCAGGATGCGGTCGCCAATACCGGGCGCGCGTCCGCCCTCGCTGGCGCGGAATTTCACTTCGACCACCGGGGCAGGGCCGTCCGCCTCGTCCCATTCCATCGGCTTGGCCAGCAAGCCACCGCCACTGTCGCGGCCGAAAATGTCGAGCACGGCCACATGGGGCAGGGTGCCAGACTGGGCCAGCCGCTTGCGGCGCTTTTCCACCAGCCCGTCATCGGCCATGTCGCGCAGCATCTGCTTCAGCTCGATCTTGGCATCGCCCTTGAGGTTGAAGGCCTTGGCGATCTCGCGCTTTCCCGCCGCATCCGGATTTTCCCGGATGAAGGCGAGGATCTGCTCGCGTGTCGGCATATGGGCGTTGCGCGGCGCATGCTGCGGCTTGTCCGCGCTTTTCGACGGGCCGGAGATGCTCCGGGCCATCAGGCGCTCTTCTTCGCGGCTGGTTTCTTGGCCGCAGCTTTCTTGGGCGCTGCCTTCTTGGCTGCGGGCTTCTTCGCAGCTGGTGCCTTCTTGGGCGCTGCCGTCTTCTTGGCACCCTTGGCCGGGCCCTTGGCGGCGATCATTTGCAACGCTTCTTCGAGCGTCACGGCCTGCGGGTCCTTGCCCTTGGGCAAAGTCGCATTGACCTTGGCCCATTTCACGTAAGGCCCGTAGCGACCTTCATGAACGGTCACCTTGCCGCCATCGGGATGCTCGCCGAGCTCCTTGAGGGCCGCAGCACTGCCGCCATTACGCCCGCCTTTGGCGGCCTTCTCAGCCAGCACGGTCACGGCGCGGTTGAGCCCGATGGAGAACACGTCCTCGATGCTCTCGACATTGGCATAGGTGCCATCATGCAGCACGAAGGGGCCATAGCGGCCAAGACCGGCGGAGATCATCTTGCCGGATTCAGGATGCTGCCCGACATTGCGCGGCAGGTTCAGCAGGGCGAGCGCCTTTTCATGGTCGATGTCAGCCGGAGCCCAGCCCTTGGGCAGGCTGGAGCGCTTGGCTTCCTTGCCATCGCCGCGCTGGACATAGGGGCCGAAACGGCCGGAGCGCAGCGTGATCTCTTCCTGCGTGTAGGGATCGGAGCCGAGCACCTTGGTGCCGTCCTCCATGCCGCCGGCATCGCCGCCATTTTCGCCGTTCTCGCCAAGCTGGCGGGTGAAGCCGCAATCGGGATAGTTCGAGCAGCCGACAAAGGCACCATATTTGCCCAGCTTGAGGGACAGCTGGCCGACACCGCATTTCGGGCAGGAGCGCGGCTCCGTGCCGTCGCCACGGTCGGGGAAGGCGAGCGGCGCCAGTTCCTCGTTCAGCGCTTCCAGCACGTCGGTGACGCGCAGTTCCTTGGTTTCATCGATGGCAGCGGTGAACTGCGTCCAGAAATCGCGCAGAACCTGCTTCCATTCGAGCTTGCCGTCGGAAATCTCGTCGAGCTTTTCTTCGAGATCCGCCGTGAAATCATATTCCACATAGCGGCGGAAGAAGCTTTCCAGGAACGCCGTCACCACGCGGCCCTTGGAACCGGGCACCAGCTTGCGCTTGTCGATGGTCACATAATCGCGGTCCTGCAAGGTCTGCATGGTCGCGGCATAGGTGGAAGGCCGGCCGATGCCGAGCTCTTCCATCTTCTTGATGAGTGTGGCTTCCGAATAGCGCGGCGGTGGCTCGGTCGAATGCTCGGTGACAGTGACGGCTTCGCGCGCCACGTTTTCGCCCGAGCGGATTTCCGGCAGCCGGCCTTCCTCGTCGTCGCTGGCATCCTCGTCGCGCTCGATCGTATAGGCAGCAAGGAAACCGTCAAAACGGATCACCTGGCCATTGGCGCGCAGTTCGGCGGTCTTGCCGCCGCCGGTGGCCAGAATGTCCACCGTGGTGCGCTCCAGGTCTGCCGGGTTCATCTGGCTGGCAATCGCCCGCTTCCAGATCATCTCGTAAAGGCGGTACTGGTCGCCATCGAGAAGCGGCTTCATCATGGCCGGTGTGCGGGAGAATTCGGTGGGGCGGATCGCCTCGTGGGCCTCCTGCGCATTCTTGGCCTTGGTGGCATAGAAGCGCGGCTTTTCCGGCAGGTATTGCGGTCCGAATTCCTTGCCGATGGTCACACGGGCCGCAGCAATGGCCTCGGGTGCCATCTGCACACCGTCGGTACGCATATAGGTAATGAGACCCGTGGTCTCGCCGCCAATGTCGAGGCCTTCATAGAGACGCTGCGCCACCTGCATGGTCCGCGTCGCGCCATAGCCGAGCCGCGAGGAGGCGGCCTGCTGAAGGGTAGACGTGGTGAAGGGCGGCGCAGGGTTGCGCTTGGCAGGCTTGGCCTCAACGGATGCCACCTTGAAGGTCGATGCCATCAGCACCTTGCGGATTTCTTCCGCCTGGGCCGCTGTCGTGATGTCGAGCTTCTGGGCGCGCTTGCCGTCAAAGCTGGTGAGCCGCGCCTCGAAGAGGTCATTGCGCGGCGTCTGGAACGTTCCGGCCACCAGCCAGTATTCCTCGCGGATGAAGCGCTCGATCTCGCCTTCGCGGTCGCAGATGAGGCGCAATGCCACCGATTGAACGCGGCCTGCCGAGCGCGCACCCGGCAGCTTGCGCCACAGCACCGGCGACAGGTTGAACCCGACAAGATAGTCCAACGCGCGCCGCGCCAGATAGGCTTCCACCAGCGCCGTATCGATCTGGCGCGGATGCGCCATGGCGTCCAGCACCGCATTCTTGGTGATGGCGTTGAACACAACCCGGCTCACCGGCTTGTCCTTGATCACTTTCTTTTGGCGCAGCACATCCAGCACATGCCAGGAAATGGCTTCCCCTTCGCGATCCGGGTCGGTTGCCAGAATCACGCCATCGGCTTCCTTCACCGCATTGGCGATTTCCGTCAGGCGTTTGGCCGACGGGCCGTCCACCTGCCAGGTCATGGCAAAATCTTCGTCCGGCCTGACAGAACCATCCTTGGAGGGCAGATCGCGCACATGGCCGAAGGAAGCGAAGACCTTGTAGCCGCGCCCCAGATACTTGTTGATGGTTTTCGCCTTGGCAGGCGATTCCACAATGACAACGTCCATCGGTTTTCCAGATGCGAGAGGACTGCCCACAAGGAGCGAACGCGCTTTGTGGCAACTGTTTCGTGCGTCGTCAAATGGCCGTGGTTTTTGGCCGGGTCAAGGGTGACCGTCCAAATTGCCGCCAAGGGCAATCGAAATACAACCAAAAAGAGAAAACAAAATGTATTGCAATTAAATAAGCCGTCGCTATTCTTTGACGCACGTCACCAGTGCCCGGTGGCGGGTGCGGCGGGAGTGCACGGTAAGGGCAGGACAGGCAGCAGGGAAGCGGCAACCAGCAATTCGAGGCAAGAATGCTCCAGACCAGGCACAACCGAACCGAAACGCTTGACTTTATCCAGTCCATGCTCGGCCAGCTGCGCACCATGGCGCAAGGGGAGAGGTGTGACGTTCTCGCCTACCTGATTGAGATGGCCTATGTCGAATCCTCCGATATCATCCGCGGCACCCGCCCGATGCGCCTTGAGCATGACATCGAAATCATTCCCAAGCTGGCGGCTGGCTAAGCTGTAAGCCGGTCACATCAGCAGTGAGACATGGTTTCCGGGATGGCGTTCCAACCGTCCGGCAAGATCGAGTTCCAGCAGCACCAGCATCACCTGGGCAGGTGATAGACCGGTATGGCGGATGAGCTCGTCGATATGGACAGGTGTGGGGCCGAGGGCGGTGACGACGCGGGGGCGTTCGTCATCGCCCGGGGCTGCAGAACCCGTAAGGTCGGTCGCTTCCGGTTCGCTGATTGAAGAGAAGAGGTCACGATTGCCGCCAAGCGGCGCAAGGAAGCTGGTAATGTCGGCAGCTTCGGTCACAAGCGTCGCGCCGTTTTTCAGCAGTCCGTTCGAGCCAGCCGCGCGCGGGTCGAGCGGTGATCCGGGCACGGCAAAGACCGTGCGTCCCATCTCGCCGGCCATCCGCGCCGATATCAGCGAGCCGGAACGCTGGGCCGCTTCCACCACCACCAGACCGAGGCCGAGGCCCGCCACCAGGCGGTTGCGGCGTGGAAAATCTTGCGCACGAGGCTGCCAGCCAAACGGCATTTCGGAGACCACCGCACCGCCTTCCTTGGCAATGCGCTCCATAAGCGGCACGTTTTCAGGCGGATAGGGCTGGTCCAGCCCGCCTGCCAGAACGGCAACGGTGCCGGTGGGCAGCGCGGCTTCATGGGCGGCGGCGTCAATGCCGCGCGCCAGACCAGAAATCACCGCATAGCCTTCGCTGCCAAGGCCTTGCGCCAGCATTCGCGCCATCTTGATTCCCGACAGCGAGGAGTTGCGCGCGCCGACAATCGAGACCGCAGGCAGCGCAAACACTCCCGGTGTTCCCTTCATGGCAATGAGCGGCGGCGGCTGCGGCATGGTGCGCAACATGGGAGGATAAGCAGCCTCTCCAATGGCGACGATCTCTGCCCCGCAATCGCGGGCAAAATCCAGTTCGGCCTGTGCTTCCTGTTCTGACGGAATGCGCGGCAGCGTCTTGCGTCCGCCCTGCATGGCCAGTTCCGGAAGGATGGCCAGTGCGGTTTCAGCCGAGCCATAGCGGTTGATCAGGTCACGGAAGGTTGCCGGGCCGACATTCTCGGTGCGGATCAGCCGCAGCCATTGGATCCGCTGCCTGTCGCTGAGCTTCAGCGGTCGGGCAGCAGGAGAGGCCATCAGCCCTTGGCCCCGATTCGCGATTCCGTTCCAGACAGCAGCCGGGAAATGTTCGCGCGGTGTTTCACATAGACGATCACGCTGAGCAGCGCGAAGAAGGCTGCCGTTTCGGGCAGGCCGATCAGCCAGAGCACCAGCGGCACCGCCACTGTGGCCGTCAGCGCGGCGAGCGACGAATAGCGGAACAGGAAGGCCATGGTCAGCCAGACAGCGGCAAAAACCAGCAGTCCGTGCAGGCTGAGGCCGAGCAGCACACCCAGATAGGTGGCGACACCCTTGCCGCCCTTGAACTTCAGCCAGACCGGATAGAGATGGCCAAGAAACGCGCCGAGGCCGGCGGCGAAGGCCACATAGAGCCCGGCCTCCCATTTCATCAGCAGCACCGGCAGCGTGCCCTTCAGCGCGTCGAGCAGGAGCGTCGTCGCTGCCAGACCCTTGCGCCCGGTCCGCAGCACATTGGTTGCCCCGATATTGCCGGAACCGATGGCGCGCAGATCACCCGCACCGGTCATCCGGGTCAGCAGCAGGCCGAACGGGATGGAGCCGGACAGGTAGCCGACCACCAGACCGAACAGCAGCATGGGACCGTTTTCAAACAGCACTTTCATCAACGATCCGATGCCTCCGAAGGAGCCTGAAAGGCGAACACTGTGCGTCCTGCCACCATGGTTTGCAAGACCCGTCCTTGCAGCCGCGCGCCTTCAAAACAGGTGTTCTTGGAGCGCGAGCGGATGTCTGCTTCACGCACCACCCAAGGCTCGCCGAGATCAACCAGTGCAAGGTCTGCCGGCTTGCCGGGTTGCAGCGTTCCGCCATCCAGCTTGAACAGCTTTGCCGGTGCTGTCGACAGCACTTCGATGATGCGCAGCAGAGGCAAGTCGCCATTGTGATAAAGCCGCAGCATCACTGCCAATAGGGTTTCCAGCCCGATGGCTCCGGTTTCGGCATCGGCAAAGGGCAGCCGCTTGGTGTCCACATCCTGCGGATCATGGGACGACACCACGATATCGATCACGCCGTCCTTGACCGCCTGGATCATCGCCTGCCGGTCATCCTCGTGGCGCAGCGGTGGCGACAGGCGGAAGAAGGTGCGGTACTCGCCCACGTCATTTTCGTTGAGCGACAAATGGTTGACCGAGACGCCCGCCGTGGCGTTGACGCCCTCGGCCTTGGCGCTGGCGATCGCATTGGCGGACATGGCAGTTGAAATCTTGGCCGCGTGGTAATTGCCGCGCGTCAGTCGCGCCAGCATCAGGTCGCGCTGCAGCGGAATGAGTTCGGCCTCGCGCGGAATGCCCGGCAGGCCAAGCCAGCTGGCAAACAGCCCCTCGTTCATGACGCCCGCCGATGCAAGGTCGCGATCCTGCGTTTCATGCAAGATGAGCGCGCCGAAATCGCGCGCATAGGTGAGCGCCCGGCGCATGACGAGGGACGAGTTGAGCGTGCGCCGCCCTTCGGTGAAGGCCACAGCTCCGGCAGCACCCAGCAGGCCGAATTCGGTCATCTCATGGCCGTTCAGTCCGCGTGTGATGGCAGCAGCCGGGTGCACGCGCACGCAGGCCGTCTCGCGCGCCGTGCGCAGCACGAATTCGACGAGCGCCACGTCGTCGATCACCGGATCAGTATCGGGCATGGTGACGATGCCGGTCACGCCACCGGCCGCCGCCGCCGCACTCGCAGACGCGATGGTTTCGCGATATTCGCCGCCCGGTTCCCCCATGAAAACGCGCCCGTCGATCAGGCCGGGAATGATCGCATTTCCGTTGCAGTCGATGATCTCGGCACCGTCAGGAGCACCCTGGTTGTGCGCCGACGCACCGGACGCGGCAATGACACCGTCGCGGACCAGAACCGCACCGGTCTCGTCCATTCCGCGCGACGGGTCGACCACGCGGGCATTGGTGAAGAGGGTGGTTCCCATCAGGCAGGTTCCCCGTTCTTGCGCGGGTCGAGCAGGGCTTCCAGCACGCCCATGCGCACCGCTACGCCCATTTCCACCTGTTCCTGGATCATCGATTGCGGGCCGTCAGCCACTTCGGACGCGATCTCCACGCCGCGGGTCATCGGGCCGGGATGCATCACCAGCGCGCCGGGCTTGGCAAGTTTCAGCTTGTCACGGTCAAGGCCGAAGAAGTGGAAATATTCGCGCACCGACGGCACGTAGGCTCCCGCCATGCGCTCGCGCTGGAGGCGCAGCATCATCACCACGTCAGCGTCCTTCAGGCCGTCTTCCATGCGGTTGTGGACCGTCACGCCCATCTGCGCGATGCCGGATGGCAGCAACGTGGAGGGCGCGACGACCCGCACATGGGCACCCATGGCATTGAGCAGGATGATGTTGGAGCGCGCCACGCGTGAATGCAGCACATCGCCGCAAATGGCGACCGTAAGCCCGCCCAGCGTTCCGAGCGCGCGCCGGATGGTCAGCGCGTC
>JBGSQC010000046.1:0-3483 GCA_041738295.1 Zhengella sp.
CGGCGACATCTCCCCCGCAAGGGGGGAGAGTGGCGCCATCCACCGCCGCATATCCGCCCTTCACCACGCGCTCAACACGCTTCCCGCCCAAGCCCGACGCCTGAAACGCATCATGGAGGTGCGGCAAAAAGCGGTAGCAGAGCGCGCATCAAAAGGCGTCACCCCCGGCAGCGTCCGTAACCCGCTGCCGCTCGGCCCGATGCGGCCGGGCCGCCCGCCGGGGCAAATCGCCAAACCCCGCAACGAGGCTGATCTAATCCTGAAGGACTGCCAGGATCTCGCACTCTACCGCACCCGCGTGCCACAGCCGCCTCCATGAGCGCTGCGACCGGTCCTATCGATGCACGGAATTGCGCTGGCTTTCCGAAGTCGGGCGTCGCGGACGCTCGCCTACTTCCATCAAGCGCCCACCGCTCGTCATCCTCGGGCTTGTCCCGAGGACCCAGAGACAAAAGAGAAAGAACTGGGTCCTCGCCATTGAAGGCGGGAAAGCAAATGATCCTGTGAATCATTTGCCCGCCGGAACGGCGTGGATGACGAGAGCTGCGATAGCCCAAGAATGACAAAAGTCGCGGGACGCAAAGTCGCTTGCCCGTCTTTCCATGGGACTGGCGCGGATTGCCGGCAGAGGTTAAAAAGTCGCCATGACCGATTCCGAACTCCCCCATTTGAACCCCTTTGAAGTGCGCGTGCTCGGCTGCCTGATGGAAAAGCAGCTGCTGACACCGGATATTTATCCGCTGTCGATCAACGCCTTGCAGGCGGCGGCCAACCAGAAGACCTCGCGCGAGCCGGTGATGGCGCTTGATCCCGCCGACATCAAACGCACGCTGCGGTCTCTGGAGGAAAAGGGGCTGGCGCGGCGCGTATCCGGATCACGGGTTGAACGCTTCGAGCATGGTGCGGGACGCGTCTTCCGGCTCACCACGCCGCAATCGGCCCTGTTGGCGCTGCTCTTGTTGCGCGGTCCGCAGACGCTGAATGAATTGCTGACGCGTTCGGATCGCATGGCGCATTTTTCCTCGGCAGATCATGTGCGCGAGGAACTCGACATGATGATCGGCCGGCGGCCGTCCCTCGTGAAGGAGATCGGCCGGGCGCCCGGCCAGCGCGAAGACCGCTTTGCCCATCTGCTGGCCGGCGATGTTGATGTTTCGGCCATCATTGCATCGGCCCCGGCGCGCGCTGCGGCGCCGTCGCTAGTTGCAGAACTGGAAGAACGCGTGCGCCAATTGGAAGAAGAAGTGGCAGCGCTCAAGGCGCGCCTTGATGCGGTGGGCGCCTGACGCCTGCTCACGCCGCCGGCCATTTGAGATTGATCAAGGCTGCTGGCGAAGCGCTGCGATAGAGGTGCGAACCATGTTCATATGGAGATATCTTGAATGGCGACGCATGACTGGAACGAGTTCATCAACCAGACCAACGGCCGCATGGCCAAGGTGCGCGAGGGGATTCCCGGCGTTGCGAAGGGGTTCAGCGAAGTCGCCAAAAACGCCATTGCTCCCGGTGCGCTCGATTCCAAGACCAAGGAGCTGATCGCCACAGGCATCGGCATTTCGGCGCGCTGCGACGGCTGCATCGGTTACCACGTCAAGGCTGCGATCAAGCATGGTGCCACGCGCGAGGAACTCCTCGAGACCATCGCGGTTGCCGTCTACATGGGTGGCGGCCCGTCGATGATCTATGGAGCCGAAGCGCTCAGCGCCTTCGACGCGTTCACCGCCGGGGCCTGACCGGCTCACGGCATCGTGCGCGGACGTGACTTTGCGTTTGCGCAATGATGTTCTAGATCATGGGCAAGACTTATTTCCGGATGGAGACCTGCCCATGCGCGCTGCCCTGATTGCCGCTGTCCTCGCCTGCCTTCCCATTGGCGTTCCCCTGGCCCGGTCAGAGGCCGCCATATTCGCCGGCGGATGCTTCTGGTGCGTGGAATCCGATCTGGAGGCGGTGCCGGGTGTGCGCTCGGTCATGTCGGGCTATGCCGGCGGCAAGACGGCCAATCCGACCTACCAGACCTATCATGATGGCAGGCACCGCGAAGTGGTGGCGGTGGATTTCGACGAGACGCGGATCAGCTATCGCCAGCTGACCGACATTTTCCTGCGCACCATTGATGTGACCGATGGCAATGGCCAGTTCTGCGACCGTGGCCACGGCTATTCCCCGGCCATCCATGCGCTGAGCCCTGAACAGGAGAAGGCAGCGAAGGAAGCTGTCGCCGATGCCTCCAAGCTTCTCGGCAAGGAACTGGCGGTTCCGGTGGAAGGCAAGGCCACCTTCACGGCAGCCGAAAGCTATCATCAGGACTATTACAAGGGCGACAAGGTGCAACTCACCCGCTTTGGCCTCGTCAAGCAGTCCGATGCCTACAAGGGTTATCGCGAAGGCTGCGGGCGCGATGTCCGCGTCAAGGCCGTCTGGGGGTCAGAAGCCTACAAGGGCGTGCCTGTCCACTGACACCGCCGGACGCGTATCCTGTCAGGACAGGGCGGGTGGTGCCAGCCGTGCCAGCACCGCGGGTTTCACCATGATGGTTTCTGCGATCGGTTCCACCGGCTGCTTCGCCAGGAAATCCGGCTTTGTCAGGCCGATGGCGTCGGCGGCAAACATCATGGAGATCTTGCCCTCGAAGGCTGACTTGCCATCCCGATAGGTGATGCGCGCCGCCTCGCCCTGTCTGGTGGTGGTGCCCAGCAAGGCGATTTCCAGCGGAATTTCGCGCTTGTGGGCGGCCATGGCAAAGAACGGCGCCATCAGGGCCGCGCCGCCTTCCGGGGCCTTGATCATGGCGGGCATGGTCATCATCTCGAAATTGTCGACCATGAACATGCCGCCAATGAAGGGATCAGGAAATTCGGTCGGCGCATTGGGGTGGATGATCGGCTGGGCTGCCTCGGTATCGAAGGCAGGGGCCGTTTCAAGCCAGTTGGCCAGCAGTTCAAGGCCGGGCAGGCGGTGGCGCTCCAGCCAGAGCACCATCTCGCCGACAAGGCCTGCCAGATCCTGCGGATAGGAACCACTGCGCATGGCGGCGGTTGCGGCCAGCGTGACCACCTCGTCGAAATTCATCTGTCGGTCCATGGAAGTCAGCCTTGTCGATTAGAGCGGTTCGCCGCGCAGCAGGCGGGGCGTGTCGCCGGTCAGGCCAGCGGCCTGCCGGATGAAGAAGGATTTCAGCGCCGGCATGCGATCGACCAACCCGAGACCCAGATCGCGTATCATACGCAGCGGGGTGACGTCGTTGGAGAACAGGCGATTCAGCACATCAGTGGTCATGCCCATCTGTACGGTGTCGAAGCGGCGCCATTGCTGATAGCGCTCCAGCACATCGAGCGCGCCGATGTCCTGGCCGAGACGGCTGGTATCGACGATCACTTCAGCGAGCGCGGCGACATCGCGGAAGCCGAGATTGAGGCCCTGGCCGGCAATCGGGTGGATGCCATGGGCGGAAGCGCCGGCCAGTGCGAAGCGGGGCGCGAC
>JBGSQC010000047.1:0-8495 GCA_041738295.1 Zhengella sp.
ATTTTCACGAAAGCGGCAAGCCTGTACCGCTAAGGACGACTGGGTGGATTCCGCAAGGAGGGGGCCCGGTGTCCGTTGCAAGGGAGCAACGGGCAGAACTTAACTGGGAGGACAATCGATGTCACTGACAACCGATGCTGCCCGACTGAAGCACTGGATCAGAACCCGGAACCTGACTTACGTCGTTCTGGCTTTCTGGGTGCTTTTCGGGATCATTTTGCCGTACTTCGCCCATTCCCTGAACTCAATGACCTTCCTGAGCTTCCCGCTCGGCTACTGGTTCTGTGTCCAGGGTTCCTTGATCGCGTTCCTCATTCTGATCGTTTATCAGAACTGGCAGCAGGACAAGATCGACGATGAATACGGCACCGGCGAGTAAGGGGAATAAAAATGGCTTCTAACTCTGGCGGTTTCACGCAAAATCTCGGCAAGGTCTACGCGCTTTATACGCTTGGCTTCCTTGTCTTCTTCGCCTTCATGGCGTTCCTCGAACAGATGGGCATGAGCGCCGAAAATATCGGCGTCGGCTTCCTCATCTTCACCATCAGCATCTATGCCCTCATCGGCTGGCTGTCGCGTACCACCGACGTTGGTGAGTACTATGTGGCAGGCCGTGAAGTTCCGGCCATCTACAACGGCATGGCAACCGGCGCTGACTGGATGTCCGGCGCGTCCTTCGTCGCGCTCGCCGGCGGTGTCTACTTCGGCGGCTATCCGTACCTCGGATACATCGTCGGCTGGACCGGCGGCTACGTGCTCGTCAACTCGCTGATGGCGCCCTACCTGCGCAAGTTCGGCTGCTACACCGTTCCGGATTTCGTTGGCACGCGCTACGGCGGCAACCTTTCCCGCTTCATCGCTGTCATCGTTCTCGTTGTTGCCTCGTTCACCTATGTGACGGCGCAGATCAACGCGACCGGCACGATTGCAGCACAGACGCTCGGCGTTCCCTTCGAACTCGGCGTGTGGCTCGGCCTGCTCGGCATCTTCATCTGCTCCATGCTCGGCGGCATGCGCGGCGTGACCTGGACCCAGGTGGCGCAGTACATCGTCCTGATCGTGGCTTACCTGCTGCCGATCCTCTGGATGTCCAACAAGCTTGGCTACGGCATCATCCCGCACTTCTCCTATGGTGATGGTGTTGCCCGTATCCAGGAACTGGAAGCAACCTACGGCCTGTCAAAGGCGGCTGATACCGCTGCTGCAGCCCTCAAGGAAGCCGGCGTCAGCGGCGTGTCCGTGCTGACGGTTCCGCAGAATGCGCCCGAAGGCTCCGGCTGGAAGATGGTTTCGCTTGCCATCTGCATGATGACCGGCACGGCTTCGCTGCCGCACATCCTGATGCGCTACTTCACCACTCCGACCGTCCGTTCGGCACGCAAGTCCGTCGCCTGGTCGCTGTTCTTCATCCTGCTGCTCTATTTGTCGGCCCCGGCTCTCGCCACGCTGACGAAGCTGAACCTGCTCGACCCGAACCTGCCGACCTCGATCATCGGCAAGCCCTTCGCGGACGTTGCAGCCCTTCCGTGGATCCAGCATTGGTCGTCTGTGAAGATGCTCTTCCTCACCGACTCCAACGCCGACGGAATCCTGCAGCTGAATGAGTTCTTCATGCGTCCCGACATCGTCGTGCTCGCAACGCCTGAAATCGCCGGCCTTCCCGCCGTCATTTCCGGTCTCGTTGCGGCCGGTGGTCTGGCTGCAGCCATGTCGACGGCAGACGGTCTGCTGCTCGCCATCGCCAACGCCCTGTCGCATGACCTCTACTACTCGATCATCGACCCCAAGGCCGATACCAAGAAGCGCCTGATCGTCGCCCGCGTCCTGCTCATCTTCATCGGTGCAGCAGCCGCTATCGTCGCATCTCTCCGCCTCACGGGTATCCTTGGTGCCGTTGCCTGGGCCTTCGACTTCGCCGCTTCCGGCCTCTTCTTCCCGCTCGTCCTCGGCGTGTGGTGGAAGCGTGCCAACGCAGCCGGCGCCATCGCAGGTATGCTGGCCGGCTTCCTGGTCGGTTCGTGGTACCTCTACATGGTCTTCAACAAGCTCATGGATCCCTGGTGGGGCATCGATGACATCCGGTTCGCCATCATCGGCATGCCGGCCAGCTTGATTGCCATGGTTGTCGTGTCGCTCATGACCAAGGCTCCGCCGAAGGAGATCCAGGACATGGTTGA
Organism: Zhengella sp.; assembly: GCA_041738295.1. Lineage (GTDB taxonomy): Bacteria > Pseudomonadota > Alphaproteobacteria > Rhizobiales > Rhizobiaceae > Zhengella. The sequence goes on from JBGSQC010000047.1 coordinate 2,178, forward strand.
CCAGACGCGCCTGCCCACCGGCGGCACGATCATGGCTTCGGCTCACTGAGCCAAGGCTTGACAATACAGGCAGGGGCGGGTTCTACCCGCCCCTGTTTCATTGAGAGGAAGTACGATGGAAGCTTGGCTTGGAATTCACCCGATATGGGTGCTGATCATTGACTACGCCGCAGGTCTTATCATGTGGACCCTGATCGGCCGCGCCGCCATGCGCCTCTTCCTGCCGGAAGATTCCACCTTCTTCTTCAGCCGCATCTTCATCCGGCTGACCGACCCGGTGATCCGCCTGTTCCGGCCCATCACCCCGGGCTTTCTCGTTCCGCAGCTGGTGCCGCTCTATGTGGCTTGGTTCTTCTTCATGTTCCGCTTCTATTTGATGCCCTGGCTGCTGGGCTACAGCGTCATGGGCATGCTCTCCTTCCCGCTGGAAGGCGATATTGCGGCCTTCGTGAAGCTGTTGCTCACCCGCCAGCCCTGAACCGGCACACAAAAAAGGCCGGAGGACAGTCCCCCGGCCAAACATCAAGAATGATTCAAAACCCGGTTATTCGCCGGGTTTTTTCATGCAAGGCTTGAAAGAAGCGCCACGGCCGCATCAAATTCCTTGCGCCGGGCAATCCGCCGCGCTTGCGCTTCCTCGTCCTCGCCCCACTGGGATATGGTCCAGTCTTCGTCCACATGCGCTGCTGCCCATGCCTGGTCTGCGGTCAGGAACCCCTCGGCAAGGCCAAGCGCGATCATGGCCGAGCCGGTCAGGGTCGTCATGGAATGCAGGCAGGCGAGTTTCAGCGCGTCATCATAGGCGCTCATCGCCGCTCTGAAGGCGGCCACGGCGTCGCCCGGCTGTTCCACATGGATGATGCCGCTAGCCAGCAAAAACCGCGCGCCATGGGCGCTCGCCAGCCAGGCAAGGATCGGGTCCCAGGCAGCCGATGCCAGTTCGACGAGGCGCGCCGGGCTGTCGGCACGATAGCAGATCATGTCGGAGCCGCAGAACTTCACGATGTCATCGGCCACCGACTGCAAATCATGCGCCACGCCGTCCAGCGCAGAATTGGCCAGCCGCATCACCGGCATGGTCAGCGGATTGATCACCTCAACCTGCGCCGCAAATTCACCGGCCACCAACTGCGCTGCTGCGCATGTGGGAAGCGCCAGCGCCCCGCGTCCGGGCGTGCGCACCAGCTTTCCGTCGAGCAGGATGGTGTACCCGTCCTCGCCCTCGCCTACGGTCACGTCCTTGTAGAACCGCTTCGGCAAGGGCTCCAGCATCTGGATTTGCGCCCGGCGCACCGGATCGGGATCGGAAAGGAGATTGCCCTGTTCGAGATCACCCAGAATGTCACGCATGACCGGTCCTTTCAGTCCAGCAGTTCAGCTATGGCCGCCGGTGTTGTGGCAATTGCATCGGCGCCATGAGCCAGCAAGGCCTCCACCGGAGCATAGCCCCAGGAAACGCCGATGGCCTTGGCGCCAGCCGCTTTTGCCATCTGCATGTCAAAGATGGCGTCGCCTATCACAAAGGTCGCCTGAGGATCAATTCCGCATTGGGCACAGCATTCCAGCACCATGGCGGGATGCGGCTTGGACGGGCAGTCGTCAGCCGTGCGCACCGCGTGGAAATGCGGCCCGAAACCATGGCTCTCGAACACCAGGTTGACACCGCGCCGGGATTTGCCGGTCACCATGCCGAGGATCATGTCGTCGCGCTGGCCGAGTTCGGTGATGAGCGCATCAATGCCGTCGTAAAGGCGTTCCAGCAGATGCGCCTGCCCGCGCATGGCATGGAAATGGGATTTGTAGCGTGCCGTCAGTGCCACACAGTGATCATCCACCTCGCGGGCCAACATGCGGGCGATCGCGATTTCCAGCGACAGGCCGATGATGCCCTTGGTCGCGTCAAATGTCGGCCGGTCATGGCCCGCCTCGGCAAAGGTATGCTCCATGCAGGCATGGATCAGCGGGGCGGAATCCAGAAGTGTCCCGTCACAATCAAACAATACCAGTTTCATGCGTCGGCCCTTGTTGGTTGCGTTGCGGCGCGCGCCGGAAGATTGGCCCAGACCAGTGCAGCTGCGATCAGCGCCAGCGCCAGCCAGACGCGTGACGATGTCGGCTCATTGAGAAGAAGCGCACTGGAGAGCACGCCAAAAACCGGCGTCAGGAAGGTGAAGGCAGAAAGGCTTGCCGCCGGATGGCGCTTTACCAGCCAGAACCAGACCAGATAAGTGACCGCCACCACCCAGATCGCCTGGAACAGCAGCGCCAGCACCGGAACCATGGTCACATCCCGCAGATGCGGCCCCGGCAGCAGCAGCAATGGCAAGGTCACCAGGGTGGAAACGCCAAGCTGGTAGAGAAGCACCTTTTCAGCCGAGGCCTTTGCGAGCGCGCTTCTGCGGATGACAAGCGTCGTCGCGGCCCAGAGCATACCGCCAGCCAGGATCATCAGGTCGCCGATCCAGGCATCGGGTGCGGGCCGGCTCGCCCTGTCGCTGAAGGCAAAGGCAAGGCCGGCAAAGGCCAGCACCATCGCCAGCAGCTTGCGCGTTGTTATCCGCTCACCCAGCAGGAAATGGGCTCCCAGCATCACCCAGAACGGCATGGCATAGAGAAAGAGAACGCCGCGAGCGACCGTCGTGTAGTCAAGCCCGGCGAAAATAAGCAGGAACTCGACGCCGAACAGCCCGCCTGCCAGCAGGCCCGGCCCCAGCGTGCCATCGCGGAAATCGAGCGGGATGGATCGCCAGCGGCACCAGCCATACACCAGAGACGCGGCAATGGCTGAGCGCAGGATCGTCTGCACCACCGGGCTGAATCCTTCTGCGCCCACTTTCATTGCGGTCTGGCCAAAACCCCAGCTGGCTGCCAGCACCAACATCAGCACTGTCGCGCCCGCCGTCAGCGGCACAACAGCCGCCTTGCCGTCACTCATCAGCGGTTCTCTCGTCCAGCCCCAGCAGGTTCCAGGTTTGCACCATGTGCGGCGGAAGCGGCGCTGTCACATCGATCACGCCCGGGCCGCCCGGATTGGGGATGATGATGCGGCGCGCATGCAAATGCAGCCGGTTCTGGATGCCGCCCGGCAGCTCCCAGTTCTGGTCGGCCTCGAAATATTTGGGATCCCCGATGATCGGATGGCCCATATGGGCGGCATGGACGCGAAGCTGGTGGGTGCGGCCCGTATAGGGCTCCATTTCCAGCCAGGAGAGGTCCTGCGCCGCCTGGTCGACAATCCGGTAATGGGTGATCGCGTGGTCGGCATCAGCCTCGCCATGCTTGGCGATCCGCATCTTGTCACCATCAGGCGTCTGCTCACGCACCAGCCAGGTGGAGATACGGCCTTCGCGCTGCTTCGGCACACCCTTCACCAGCGCCCAATAGGTCTTCTTCGTGTCTCGTTCGCGGAAGGCTGCGGTCAGCTTGACGGCTGCAGCGCGCGTGCGTGCCACCACCAGCACGCCGGTCGTGTCGCGGTCAATGCGGTGGACAAGGCGCGGCTTCTCGCCCCTCTTGTTGCGCCAGGCTTCGAGCATGCCATCGACATGGCGCACAATGCCTGAGCCGCCCTGCACGGCAAGTCCCGCCGGCTTGTTGAACACGAAAACCTTCTCGTCCTCGTGGATCAGCATCTTGGCCAGCACATCGCCATCATCCTGCCCGCGGATGGTGCGCGATGTCAGCGGCTGTCCATCGCCCCTGATGTCGATGTTGAGCGGCGGGATGCGCACCATCTGGCCGGTCTGCAGCCGTGTGTCGGATTTTACACGCCCGCCATCAACGCGGATCTGGCCGCTGCGCAGCAGCTTCTGCAGTGCGCCGAAGCCCAGCCCCGGCGCATGCACCTTGAACCAGCGGTCCAGCCGCATGCCGTTTTCGTCTTCACTGACGGTTTTCTGTTCAACACCGGCCACTGGCGCACGTCCTCATCTTCACTTGAGCGTGGGCTTTATCACCCGGCAAGGCTGCGCGCGACCCAAAGACCCAAAAAAAGTCCGCAAAGCGACAGGATCACGCTCAACGCCACATAGGCAGCCGCCAGTCCCAATTCGCCGCGCTCATAGAGAAGGGCCGCATCCAGCGAAAAGGCGGAAAACGTGGTGAAGCCGCCCAGCACTCCGGTGCCAAGGAACAGCCGCCATTCCGGGGCCACCGGATCCATCCGTGCCAGCGTTGCCACCATCAGGCCCATGGCGAACGAGCCCGCGACATTGATCGTCAGCGTCCCCCACGGAAATCCGGGACCGACGGCGCGCAGGAACGCCAGTCCGGTAAGATGGCGCAACGAAGCCCCGATGGCGCCGCCAAGGGCAATGATCAGCATGTGTGTCATGACACTGTTGATAACCCACTGGCGCGCCTCTGCAAAGCACCTCCCCTTGGGGCATCTGTCTTGCAATCATGACGGGAACAGCGCTAGATCGCTACGGGAATGCCAACAGGGGCCATCATGAGAAAATTGCTTGTCTTTCCGGTCGCGGCCATGCTCGCGGGTTGTGGCACCGTGGTGCGTGGAACCACCGAGGACGTGGTGATCGACGTCCAGCCGGTTGACGCCGTGGTCTCCACCACGCTCAACCACCGTTGCACGGCCATGCCCTGCGTGGTGAAAGTGCAGCGCAAGGACAAGTTCATCGTCACGGCCGCCAAGGAAGGCTACGTGACGCAGAGCGTCAGCGTCGAGACCAAGGTTTCCGGCAAAGGTGCGGCGGGATTTGCCGGAAACATCGTCGCCGGTGGGGTGATCGGCATGGGTGTCGACGTTGCAACGGGCGCAACATTGGACCACACGCCCAATCCTGTGATCATCCGCCTCCAGCCGGTCGGCTCCGTGAGCCCGGAACCTGTCACGCCTGCACCAGCCCCGGCAACAAGGCCAAAGCCTTCAGGCAAGCCGGTTTCCTGACACGTGTCGCAGGTAGCTCTAGCAAGCCTGCGTGTCGCAGGTATTTCTAGCAAGCCTGCGTGTCGCAGCGATCCCTAGCAAGCCTGCGTGTCGCAGGCGTGGAACTGGAAATCCGTGTCCGGTTCCACGCGAAAACCGTCAAAGCGCCGCCCGTCCGTGCATTGCATCCGGGCTTGGACCGTCTTGCGTCCGGCAACTTCGCCCGCCTGCGGATTGACCAGATACTCCACCTGGCAATTGAGCTTCATGCGCGCTTGTTCACGCAATTCCCGTTCCCATGGCGCCTCTTCGGCGGCAAAGGCCATGGGCATTGCGAAGGCGAGCAAAAAGACCAGAGCGGATCGGCGGCGCATGGCAGTGTCTCCTGTGTGCCTGCCATGCTCCGCCCTTTGGCCGGATCTTGCCTTGATGCGCGTCAAGCGCTGCCATCACGCAAGTGCGCTGACAAGGTCTGCCAGCCTCATGCCGGGCCTGGCACCCAGCGCATTGGCCGTCTCATTGACCGTCGAGATCAAACCACTGTCTAGCGTGTCGGCAGCATCGCCGATGGCGGCGCTGTCATGGGCAACCGCCACGGCAGCAATGCCATGAGACTGCAGCAGGTTCAGACCCATCACGCCTGCCCTGCCCTTGCCGATGCCGGCATCATTGAAGGCATAAAGCAGTGCCGGCACCTGCGCGGCAAAGAAGGCCGCAGACGTGCCGCCATGTGAACCGGAAATCACGATCTTCCCGGTGTCGCCCGGTTCAACCTGGGTGATGGAATCGACAAGGATGATGGCATTGCCGCCAAGCAGCCGCATCGTGCGCTGCGAGACCGTTTTCATGCGGCCTTCTTGGGTGAGCGCGCCATGTGCCAGAACTTGAACCCAAGCAGCACAGTCGGCCACAGGTGCCAGGGCACATCAATGACATCCATCCAGGTGAACGGATGCCCTTCGATCAGCCAGCGCGCCTTTTCCACCAGATGCGGCTCGGGAAAGAACGGCGCCAGCCCCAGCGCCACAGCGCCGAAGACCATCGGCCAGAGCGGGATGCCGTCCGTCCAGTGCGGCTTTGCAGCCTCGGGAGAAGCCGTTGTCTTGTCGGTCATTCCTTCTGGCGCTCCTTGCGCAATTTTGACCACCAGTCCAGCCGCTTGCGGATCTCGCGCTCGAAGCCGCGCTCCGGCGGATCGTAGAACTGCTGGCGGCCCATGGCTTCCGGAAAATAGTCTTGCCCCGAAAAGGCATCGGGCTGGTCATGATCATAGGCATAGCCCTTGCCGTAATCCTCCTGCTTCATCAGCTTGGTCGGCGCATTGAGAATGTGCTTGGGCGGAGGCAGCGAACCATGATCCTTGGCCGCGCGCATGGCCGCCTTGAAGGCCACATAGGCGGCGTTGGATTTCGGCGCGGTAGCCAGATAGAGGC
>JBGSQC010000056.1:0-25899 GCA_041738295.1 Zhengella sp.
CAACCGTGGAGCGGAAGACGTCAAGCACCGACATGGCAATGCGGAAGCCCTGCCCCGGCGCCCCCAGCATGGCACTTGCCGGGATGCGGCAATCAGTGAAGCGGAGCCTTGCCAGCGGATGCGGCGCTATCGTTTCCAGCCTTTCGGCCACCTCGAAACCGGCAAGCCCTGCCGGAACGATGAAGGCCGACAGTCCTTTGGCACCCGGCCCCTCGCCGGTGCGGGCAAACAGCGTATGAACGTCAGCGATCCCGCCATTGGAGATCCAGGTCTTTTCGCCGTTGAGAATGTAGTCGGTGCCGTCGCGGGTTGCCGTCATGGTCGAGTTGGCAACATCCGAACCCGATTGCGGTTCGGTCAGCGCAAAGGCCGAGATGGCCTTGCCGCTTCGCGTCAGCGGCAGCCATGCCTGCTTTTGCGCAGCGGTTTCAAACAAGGAAATCGCGCCAGTTCCAAGCCCTTGCATGGCGAAGGCGAAATCGGCCAGGCCGTCATGGCGGGCCAGCGTGTCACGTGTCAGGCAGAGCGCGCGCACATCAAGGCTTTCGCCATCTTCGGCTGCTGTGTGGCGCAGCCACCCCGCCTCGCCCATGGAGCGGACGAGCGTCCGGCAGGCTATGTCGGTATCGCCGTGATCAATGGCTCCGAGATTCCGGCTTGCCCAGGCATCGAGATCGGCCTCCATCTGCTTGTGGCGAGGCTCGAGAAACGGCCAGTCGAGAAAGCTCTTGTCAGCCATCAGTTGCCCTCGAACACGGGTTTTTCGCGCGCCACGAAGGCGTGGTAGGCTCGGGCGAAATCCTGCGTCTGCATGCAGATGGCCTGCGCCTGCGCTTCGGCCTCGATGGCCTGCTCAAGCCCCATGTTCCATTCCTGGTTCAGCTGAGTCTTGGTCATGCCGTGGGCGAATGTCGGCCCGGCGGCAAGGCGCCGGGCAAGTTCCATCGCCTTGCCGTCGAGATCACCTGCCGGATGGAGCGAGTTCCAGAAGCCCCAGCGTTCGCCCTCATCCGCGCTCATCGCGCGGCCGGTATAGAGCAACTCGGCGGCCCGGCCCTGCCCGACAATGCGCGGAAGCATGGCGCAAGCGCCCATGTCGCAGCCTGCAAGACCCACACGCGTGAACAGGAAGGCGCATTTTGCCTCGGGCGTGGCGAGCCGCATGTCGCTTGCCATGGCGATGATCGCACCGGCTCCCACGCAGATGCCGTCAACTGCGGCGATCACCGGCTTGGTGCAACCGATCATCGCCTTCACAAGGTCACCTGTCATTCGGGTAAAGGCCAGAAGCTGCTTCATGTCCATGGCAACCAGCGGACCGATGATGTCGTGCACATCGCCGCCGGAGCAGAAATTGCCACCGGACGACCCGAAGATCACAACATCCACATCCTCGGCATAGGGCAGCGCCCGGAACAGGTCGCGCAGCTCCGCATAGCTGTCGAACGTCAGCGGGTTCTTGCGCTCCGGCCTGTCCAGCCGGAACGTCGCCACGCGGTCATCCAGCGACCAGGCAAAGTGTTTGGGCTTGAAATCACGAAAGCTGGTCATCATTGGTTTTCTCCATGAGCCGCAGCAAATCGCGGGTGGTGTCGATATTGTCGTGGTCCATGCTCGCAAAAAGCCGGTCGATCTCGGCTTCATGCGCACTCGCAACCTCGCGGAACCAGGCGCGCCCGGCATCCGTCAGCTCGACCAGGACCACCCGCTTGTCCTCGGTTCCCTGGACGCGCCGCGCATGCCCGTCTTTTTCCAGCCGCTCGACCACGACGGTGGCGTTGCCGTTGGAGACGAGCAATTGCTGGCTGAGGTCGCTCATCTTCATGGGAGCGTCGGCGCGATAGAGCGCAGCCGCCACGTCAAAGCGCGGCAGTGTCGTATCGTATTTGACCCGCAGGAACTCGCGCAGGTGGTTTTCGGTGCCGCGCGTCAGGCGCAGCATGCGGATCCACATGCGCAGACGTCGTCTGGAAAGCGGCGGCCTCTCGGTCATGTCTCGCCTCCCGATATGGCAATCGCCTGCCCGTTGATGCCCTCAGAACCCGGCCCGCAGAGCCACAGCGCCGCTGCCGCCACCTCCTGCGGCGCAATCAGCCGGTTCTGCGGATTGGATTTGGCGAGTGTAGACCGCGCAGCTTCGCTGCTCATCCCGGTCTTTTCCATGATTGTTGCAATCGACCTCTCGGTCATCTCGGTATCAAGGAAACCCGGGCACAGCGCGTTGACGGTCACCTCGGAGCGCGCAACTTCAAGCGCCAGCGACCGTGTCAGGCCGATCACGCCATGCTTGGCCGCAGCATAGGCCGTGACATAGGCATAGCCCTTGAGGCCGGCTGTCGAGGAAACTGCGATGAGGCGCCCCCAGCCATCCATCTGCTTGAGGCCCGCCCGCAATGTCAGGAAAACGCCCGTCAGATTGGCCGCGATCATGTCGTTCCACAGTGCGGTCGACGTTTTTTTGAAAGGCGCGCTGGCCGCCGAACCGGCATTGGCGATGACGATGCTGACCGGGCCGGCCTCGGCAAAGAGATGCTCCACGGAAGCCTCATCTGTCACGTCGGCACAGATGGGGCGGATCCGGGGTGATTGTGCGGCAACGGCGGCCAGCGCTTCCATCCGCCGACCGGCGATCACGACATCAGCGCCTGCCCCGGCAAAGGCCAGCGCCATGGCTGCTCCGGCTCCGGAACCTCCACCAGTGATCAGGACAGTGCGGCCAGCCAGTGTCATGCGCGGATGGCCTCCTGCTGCTGCTCGCGCAGGCGATAGGCCTGGTCGCGCCCCGCAAGATAGGGTTCCGGCCATGTCACATGGCGGTCATTGAGCCCGGTTGCCGCGTGAAGTGTCCAATAGGGATCAGCCAGATGCGGGCGGCCAATGCAGACAAGATCGGCGCGGCCCGCCAACAGGATGGAGTTGACATGATCCGGCTCGTAAATATTGCCGACCGCCATGGTCGCGACACGGCCCTCGTTGCGGATCCGGTTCGAGAACGGTGTCTGGAACATGCGGCCATAGACAGGCCTGGCTTCGGTGCTGGTCTGGCCCGCCGACACGTCGATGATATCGGCACCGGCATCGCCGAACATGCGTGCAATCGCGACGGCTTCCTCCGGCGTCACGCCCTCCGGTCCCCTCCAGTCATTGGCGCTGATGCGCACCGACATGGGCTTGTCCTGCGGCCAGGCTGCCCGCATGGCCGCAAACACTTCCAGCGGATAACGCATGCGGTTTTCCAGCGATCCGCCATAGTCGTCATTGCGCCGGTTGGAAAGCGGCGAGATGAAGGACGAGATCAGGTAGCCATGGGCGGCATGCAATTCGATCATGTCGAAGCCGGCACGATCCGCCATCCGCGCCGCCTCAACAAACTGGTCCCGCACCCGGTCCATGTCGGCCCGGTCCATGGCGCGAGGGGCAGCGTTGCGAGGTGACCACGGGTCGCCTGAAGCTGAAAGCAGCGGCCAATTGCCCTCCTTCAGCGGGGCGTCCATCTCCTCCCAGCCAAGCTGGGTCGAGCCCTTGCGCCCCGAATGGCCGATCTGGCAGCAGATCTTGGCTTGCGTGTGCTCATGGACAAAAGCCGTCAGCCTCGACCATGCCACTTCATGGACTGGATCGTAAAGCCCAGGACAGCCCGGCGTGATCCGTCCTTCAGGCGAGACGCAGGTCATTTCGGTATAAACCAGCCCCGCCCCGCCCTTGGCGCGCTCGCCATAATGGACGAAGTGCCAGTCGGTCGGACAACCATCCACCGCCTTGTACTGCGCCATGGGTGAGACCACGATGCGGTTGACCAGATCCATTCCCCGCAGGCGGAACGGCGCAAACATCGGCGCGCGCAGCGGGGCATCGGCCGGAACACCGGCTTGCGTCTGGAACCATCGTTCGGCAGACGACAGCCATTCAGGATCGCGCAGCCGAAGGTTTTCATGCGAAATGCGCTGCGACCGCGTTAGCAGATTGTAGGCAAACTGCACCGGATGCTGGTCCAGATAGCGCTCGACCTCTTCAAACCATTCCAGCGAATTGCGCGCTGCCGACTGCATGCGAAGCACTTCAACGCGCCGCTCTTCCTGGTAGCGAGCAAAAGCCTGGCTCATGGTGGGCTCGCTGTGCAGATATTCCGCCAGCGCTATGGCACTGTCGAAGGCAAGGCGGGAACCGGACCCGATCGAGAAATGGCCTGTCGCAGCTGCATCGCCCATCAGCACGACATTCTCGTGATACCAGTTCTGGCAGATCACACGGGGAAAGTTCATCCAGACCGCCGACCCGCGCAGATGTGCCGCATTCGACATCAGCGCGTGGCCGCCAAGATGCCGCTCGAACACTCTCCGGCAGGTCTCGACGGTCTCTTCCTTGGACATGTGCTCGAAGCCGAAGGCATCCCATGCCGGCTGCAGGCATTCGACGATGAAAGTCGCCGTGTTGTCATCGAACTGGTAGACATGTGCCCAGATCCAGCCCTTGTCGGTCTTCTCGAAGATGAAGGTGAAGGCGTCATCGAATTTCTGGTGGGTGCCAAGCCAGACGAATTTGCACAGGCGCGTGTCGATGTCCGGCTTGAACACTTCGGCATATTCGCGCCGCACCAGCGAATTGATGCCATCGGCAGCAACCACCAGATCGTAGTCCCGGCGGTATTCTTCAGCGCTTTTGAACTCGGTCTCGAAGCACATGATGACGCCGAGTTCGCGGGCCCGCGCCTGCAACAGGATGAGCATCTGCTTGCGGCCGATTCCGGCAAAGCCGTGCCCGCCGGAGACGGTGCGCACGCCATTGTGCTCAACCGCGATGTCGTCCCAATAGGCAAAGTGATCGCGGATGGCCTGGGTGCTCGCGGGATCATTTTTCTGCATGCGCCCCAGCGCATCATCCGACAGCACGACGCCCCAGCCAAAGGTGTCATTGGCCTTGTTGCGCTCCATCACCGTGACCTCGTGCGACGGATCACGCAGCTTCATGGAAATCGCGAAATAGAGGCCGGCAGGACCTCCACCCAGACAAAGCACCTTCATCAACTGCCTCCCGATTGCCAGCCACATCATTGGCCGACAGGTTCAGACTAGGCAGGAAACCATTTTATTTCAAGCTTCAAATTTCAACCTTGAAGCAAAAAGAACAAGGCACCCGCGAGGCACTTCCTCACTCGACAACGCTTCAAACTGAAGGTGATTCAAAATATCAGATATTTGCTCCAAAACCCTGACATGGAATATTATTTGGGTACGTAGTCCCGCCCGCTGTCGATGCTGGCGGGACGCCCATCGAGAAACAGTTCGCCAATGCGCGGAGCGGACTTGGCGATCACCTTGCCGCCCTTGATGACGAAGAGGCGCACCGGCTTCAGCCGCAATGCCTCGATCACATCGGCCGCCTGGAAGATGACCAGATCGGCCTTGCAGCCCACCTCCAGCCCGTAGCCTTCAAGACCCATTGTTCTGGCCGAGTTGACTGTGAGTGCGTCAAAGATCTGCTTCTTGTCCTCGATGCCGCCCATCTGTGCCACATGGATGGCCATGTGGCCGACTTCCAGCATGTCGGCGGACCCCATGGAATACCAGGGATCCATGGTGCAATCCTGCCCGAAGGAAACATTGATGCCCGCTGCCATCAGCTCGCGCACGCGCGTCATGCCCCGGCGCTTGGGATAGGTGTCGTGACGCCCTTGCAGCATGATGTTGATCAGCGGATTGGGAATGACGTTCATCCTCGCCTCCGCCATCAGCGGGATCAGCTTGGAGACGTAATAATTGTCCATGGAGTGCATCGAGGTCAGATGCGAACCGGCCACCCTTCCCTGCAGACCGTGGCGGATGGTCTCGGCGGCCAGCGTCTCGACATGGCGCGACATCGGATCATCGGTCTCGTCGCAATGAATGTCGACCGGCAGGCCACGCTCGGCGGCAATGCGGCACAGCGCTTCCAGTGAGCGGCGGCCCTCGTCCATCGTGCGCTCGAAATGCGGGATGCCGCCCACAATATCGACGCCCATGTCGAGCGCGCGTTCCAGCGAGGAAACACCGTCCGGCGCGCGGTAGTACCCATCCTGCGGAAAGGCGACGAGCTGAAGATTGATGTAGGGCGCCACCTTCTCGCGCACCTCCAGCATGGCTTCCACGGTGACAAGGCGCGGATCGGACGTATCGACATGGCTGCGGATGTTGAGGAGGCCCTGTGTGACTGCGAGGTCGCAATAGCGCAAGGCGCGCTCCACCAGCGCCTCTTTAGTCAGCAGCGGTCGTAATTCACCCCACAGCGCAATGCCTTCCAGCAGCGTGCCCGACACGTTCATGCGCGGCATTCCGAGTGACAGCGTTGCATCCATGTGAAAATGCGGATCGCACAGCGGTGGGCTGACGAGACGGCCAGTTGCGTCGATCTCGCTGCCACCGGTTGCGGTTAGGTTCCGCTCAATGGCGGTGATCTTGCCTCCGACAAGGCCGATGTCCATGCCCTGCCGGCCATCGGGAAGGTTGGCATTGCGGATGATGAGATCAAACATGGAAAACCTCGCCAGTCTCAGCGCTCGCCGCGCCGGTAGGGTTGCATCAGCGCCTGCGGCACGCGCGCGCGCCGCGCCATGACGGCCAGCGCCACGATAGACAGCACGTAAGGCAGCATCAGGAAAAGCTGGTAGGGCACTGCGCCGCCGAGCATCGTCTGCAGGCGCAGCTGGAAAGCATCAAACAGGGCGAAGAGGATGGCCCCCAGCAATGCGCGCGCCGGCTTCCAGGTGGCAAAGACGACGAGAGCAATACAAATCCAGCCGCGCCCCTGCACCATGGTCGGGAAGAAGCTGTTGAACGCTGACAGCGTCAGGAAGGCACCCGCCATGCCCATCAGCGCGCTGCCCGCTGTCACCGCGCCATAACGCATCACCATCGGATTGACGCCCTGTGCTTCCGCCGCATGCGGGTTTTCCCCTGTCATGCGGATGGCAAGGCCAAGCGGCGTGCGGAAGATGACCCAGGACAGCACGATGGCGAGCAGGATGGCCACATAGGTCGGCGCCGTCTGCGAGAAGAAGGCTGGCCCGACGAACGGAATGTCGCTGAGGCCCGGAATGGCAATGGGCTGGAACGGCGTGACTGTGGGCGGCGTGCCGGCAACAGGCACGGCCAGCCGGAAGGTAAAATACGCAAAGGACGAAGCAAAGAGCGTCACCCCGAGGCCCGACACATGCTGCGACAGGCCGAGCGTCACTGTGAGCAGCGAATGCAGGAGCCCGAACACGGCCCCGGCAAGGGCGGCCACGAACATGCCGGTCCAAAGATCCGCACCATTGTAAACCGCCAGCCAGCCGATCATCGCGCCGAAGGTCATGATGCCCTCGATGCCGAGGTTCAATACTCCGGCGCGCTCGCACAGCAAGGCGCCCAGAGTGCCGAGGATCAGCGGCGTGGCAATGCGCAGCACGGCTGCCCACAAGCCAGCGGAAGCGATGATGTCGAAGATCATGCTCATCGGCGTATCCTGTACTGGGTAAAGAAGAGGGCGACCAGCATGGTAAGAAGCGACAGCGCCACAGTTACATCGGCAATGTAGCTCGGAACGCCGAGCACGCGGCTCATGCCGTCAACGCCGACAAACATGGTGGCGATGAACAGCGAAGCAAGGATGACGCCGAGCGGATGCAGATTGGCCAGCATGGCGATAACGATGCCCGAATAGCCATAGCCGGGCGAAAGGTCAGTCGTCACATACCCCTTGACGCCCATCACCTCGATGGCGCCGGCCAGACCCGCAAGGCCGCCTGAAATGGCGGCAACAATCACCAGTGTCCGGCCAAGCGGAACACCGGCAAATCCTGCGGCAACCGGATTGAGACCGGCAGCGCGCGATTGAAGGCCGAAAATCGTGCGTGACTGGATGAAATGAACCACGAAGGCGAGCACGATCGCAATCAGCAGGCCTGCATGCAGGCGCGACCGGCTAAGCAGTTTCGGCAGCGTTCCCTCGTTTGTCACGGCTTGCGATTGCGGCCAGCCAAAGGCGGTCGGATCCTTCAGCACCGTATCGATCAGCATGGAGACCAGCAGCACGGCGATGAAATTCATCAGCAGGGTCGTCACCACCTCGTCCACGGCAAAGCGCAGGCGCAGCCAGAGCGGGACGAGCAGGAACACCATTCCGGCAGTCGCCCCAAGCACCAGCAACAGCGGGATCTGGATGGCAGCATGGAGCGAACCGAACAACAGCGAACTGGCGGCGGCAACCGTTATGGCGCCGACATAGAGCTGGCCCTCCGCGCCGATGTTCCAGAGCCTTGCCCGGAAGGCGACGGCAGCGGCAAGGCCGGTCAGCATCAATGGCGTGGCCCGCGTCAGCGTTTCGGTGGCCGACAGGCGCGAGCCATAGGCGCCTTTGAGGATCAGCCAATAGGCCTCCAGCACCGGAGCGCCGGCTATGGCGATGAGAAGGCCGGAAATGGCAAGCGCCGCACCAATGGCAATCAGCGGCGCGGTGATGACAAGCGCCAAGGGCCGGTGTTCGCGCCGTTCAAACCGCATGTTCGGCCTCCCCGCTCCAGGAACCGGCCATCATCAGGCCGATCTTGCGCGTGTCGGCTTCCTCCGCAGGGATCGGCGGCGACAAGCGCCCTCCGGCAATGGCCTGGATGCGGTCGGCAAGCGCCATCACCTCGTCGAGGTCTTCCGAAATCAGCAGCACGGCGGTTCCGGCACGGCGTGCTTCAAGGATGCGCTCATGGACGGCTGCGACCGCACCTTCATCCAGACCGCGCGACGGTTGGGCTGCAAGCAGGATGCGCGGCCGGTTCACAAGATTGCGCCCGAGGATCAGCTTTTGCATGTTGCCGCCGGAAAGCAGCCGCGTGCGCGTGCCGGGAGTGCCGCCGCGCACGTCGAACTGCTCGATGATCCGGACTGCCAGCGCCATGCCTGCTCTTCTGTCAACAAGCCCCCTGCGGCTGAAGGAAGACAACCGCTCGAGAATGGCGTTTTCCCAGATGGCCATTTCGCCAATCACGCCTTCCTTGTTGCGGTCTTCCGGTATGCGTCCGATCCCGGCATTGACGGCATCGGACACGGAAAACCCGGAATCAACGGGATGGCCGTAGAGAATGAGACTGCCTGACGATATCGGGACCGTGCCCGACAGCAGGCCCGCGAGCGTGGATTGTCCATTGCCCGAGACGCCGATAATGCCGAGCACTTCGCCCTCATGCAGGCTGAAATCAATGGATTTGAGCCGGTCGACGCCGCCAGTCGTTACCGTGACCGAATTTGCCTCCAGCACTACACTGCCTGGAGTGTGCGGCTCGCGCACCGGGCGCTTGACCGTGCGGCCGACCATCAGTTCGGCGAGTTCCGCCTTGCTGGTTTCTGCCGGGCGGCGCTCTGCTACATGGCGGCCGCCGCGCAGCACGATGATGCGGTCAGCAGCCGACATCAGCTCGTCCAGCTTGTGGGAAATGAAGATGATGGAGAGGCCGAGTGCGGCCATCTCCTTCAGCGTGGCAAAGAGCTGCTCGGACTCGACCTGCGTCAGCACGGCAGTCGGTTCGTCCAGCACGAGGATGCGCGCATCATTGTAGAGGGCCTTGAGGATTTCGACTCGCTGCTGCTCGCCAACTGAAAGATCGCCGAGGCGGGCCTCCGGATTGACCTTGAGGCCGAAGCGCCGGGAAATCTCCATCAGCCTGATGCGCGCTTTCGAGCGTTGTGCCCGCAGGCGCCAAAGCGGTTCTGTCCCCGTCGTGACATTTTCCAGCACAGTCAGGTTCGGCGCGAGCGAGAAATGCTGGTGGACCATGCCGACGCCGGCGCGGATGGCAGCGAGCGGGCTGCCCGGTGGCAGCTCCTTGCCGTCCACCATCACCGTACCGCTGTCGGGCGTGTAGTGGCCGAACAGGATGTTCATCAGCGTGGTCTTGCCGGCACCATTCTCGCCCAGAAGCGCGATGATTTCGCCCCTACTGAGTGTGAGCGAAATCCCGTCATTGGCAAGCAACGCGCCGAACCGCTTGCTGACGCCGGAAATTTCAAGAACGGGCGTGGTCATGCGGGCAATCCTGCAACGGGAAAGACGTGGCTCCAGCGCTGATCCTGCTCCAGCGACGCAGCAAGGCGCAACAGCAAAGCTTCACCCCCCATCGGCGCCATCAGATGTACAGGAAGCGGCAAGCTCTTGGCATCCTTGCCAAAAGGAACAGTGATTGCCGGAAAACCGGAGGCGTTGGCGAGCGTTGCAAGCGGTGCAAAAGCCGCCATGCGCTCGAAATGCAGGTCAATGTCGTCATGATTGGAGGGAAAGGAACCGACCGGCAGCGGTGACCCGGACAGGATCGGGCAAATCAGGCAGTCCATGGCGTCAAACAACTGCCACATGGCGTGGCTGACATGGACCATGGCGTCAAGGCTCTGCCACAGATGCCTTGCCTCCATCTTGTCGCCCGCGCCGGATGGCGGCCTGCGTGACGCGCTCGGCGCGCGATGCATCCAACGAGAAGCGGCTGACGCCGGACGCCAGCGCTGCGCAGATGACATCGGCGAAGGCCTTTCGGCTGTTGGCAGCTGCGGAAAGCAAAGCGGCTTCATCAACGGCAACGATCCGGTGGCCGAGGCTTTCGAGATGATGCGCCGCATCTTCGAGCACGGACTGGCGATCAGCAGACACCGGGTAATCCGGCCCGGCATGGGTCATGATACCAATGCTCAGGCTTGCCCCTGTTGCCGGGCTACTGACGGGATCAGGGAACGGCCCGCGTGCCTTTCCGTTGACCGCTGTAAAAATGGCAGACGTGTCGCGCACCGAGCGGCAGACCGCCAGTTCGGAGGCTAGGCCCGCCAGATGATTGCCGAAATGCGGCCCGGCCGGAATGGCACCCCTGCCCGGCTTCAGGCCGACAAGGCCGCAGCAAGCGGCAGGAACGCGGATTGATCCGCCAGCATCGGTCGCATGGGCAATGGCCACAATACCGGCCGCAACCGCTGCAGCCGAGCCTCCGGAAGACCCGCCAGGTGTCAGCGCTTGATCAAGCGGATTGCGGCAGATGGAGCCCGCAACCGGCTCGCTGGCAAGCGACAGGCCGAATTCAGGGCTGGTTGTCAGACCGAAGAGGCAAAGGCCGGTCGCCCGGAACCGCGCCGCCAGATTGCTGTCAGCCTCGCCGGTTCCGCGCTCCAGCATGCGCGAACCGGCGCTTGATGGAAACCCGGTAAAAGGCCCGCCCAGATCCTTGGCAAGCGCCGGCACACCGGCAAAGACCATCGCCCGACGACCGGGATCATCCATCGTGAGGGCGTCGATGGCGGCAGCACTGGCGAGACCGCGCTGCGCATCCATGTGCGCAATTGCCGCCAGCCCGGCAAATGTCCTGGCTGCGGCAATCGAGGCACGCATGGCTTCCCCGCTGCCAAGGCGACCGCTTGCGATCACCCCGGCCAGCGCCGTTGCATCATCCGGCATGGGATCGCCGGTTTACTTGGGCTCGTCCATCACGCGCGGCACTTCGAAGGTGCCGGCCTTGATCTCTGCACGCTTGGCTTCCATCGCGGCTTCAACGTCGGCTGGCGCAATACCCTTGGTGAAGGAGATGTCGCTGCCGCCTTCCTTCATGAGGCCATAGGCCGTGTAGTCGCGGCCGGTCGGTTTGCCGGCTGCCACGTCGGCAATGGCGGCGTTCAGGATCGGTCGGAAATTCCACAGTGCATTGGCAAACACGGTGTCGGGATAGCGCGAGGTGTAGTCGATCAGCGAACCAACCGACTTGATGCCGCGCTCCTTGGCAGCGTCGGCAGTGCCGATGCGCTCGCCAAACAGGATGTCGGCACCGGCGTCGATCTGCGCCAGACCGGCTTCGCGGGCCTTCGGCGGATCAAAGAAGGTACCGATGAAAGTGACGAGATGCTTGGCATCAGGATTGACCGATTTCACGCCGGCGGCAAAGGCATTGATCAGCATGTTGACTTCGGGGATCGGCATGGCGCCGACAGATCCGACAACATTCGACTTGGTCATCTTGCCTGCCATCATGCCAGCCAAATAGGTGCCATCGAAATTCCAGGTGCCGAAGACGCCGAAATTGTCGCCCGATTCCTTGCCGCTGGATCCCATGACAAAGGCTGTCTCGGGATAGCTTGCCGCCACTTCGCGGGCCTGCTTTTCCACCGGGAAGGTCTCGCCGATAATCAGCTTGGCGCCCTGCTCGGCATATTCGCTCATGGCGCGCGGATAATCTGTGCCGGAAACGCCTTCGGAGAACACGTATTCGATGGCACCTTCGGCGGCAGCTTCCTGAAGCGCCTTGTGGAGCACTGAGTTCCAGGCATTTTCGACCGGGGAGCCATGAATACCGGCCACCTTCATCGGGCTGGCGGCACGCACGGAGGGAATGAGGGCCGACGCGCTGAGCGCAAGGCCGGAGGCAAGCACGGAACGGCGAGAGAGCAAGAACCTGGCTGTCATTTTGGTGTTCCCCATTTTTTGACCAATTGGTTAATTTGGTAATGGAAGCCCAAAGTCTAGTCAAGTCTCGCAGCTGACCATAAATTAGTCAGCATGCCTGACGGATCGTTGAAGATGCTGCGTCAGGCAGGGTGCTCTTCGCTCTATCCAGAGATGTGCTCCAGCCTAGAAATCGACCTCGATTGCCACGCCGCGCGCAACCGCCAGATCAACGGCGGCAGACGCCACTGCCAGGTCCTGGAGGCCGACGCCGGTTCCGTCAAACAGCGTGATCTCTTTGGCCGACCTGCGCCCTGGATGGGTGCCGTTGATCACCGCGCCGATCTCGATGATGCTGGATGGATCAATCAGTCCCTCGCCCACCGCATGCTGCGCTTCGCCGATGGTGACCGATTGGGCGATCTCGTCGGTGAAGACGGTGGCCTTGGCGAGCACGCCTGCCTCCACCTCCTGCTTGCCCTTGGTGTCGGTGCCCATGCAGGCCAGATGCGTGCCGGGACGGACCTGCGATGCCTTGAGGATCGGACAGAAGGAAGACGTGATGGTGATGATCACGTCCGCCTCTGCGCCCAGCCGGTCAAGATCGACGGCTTCAAACGGCAGGCCGCGTTCGGCAGCCACAGCGGCCAGCCGGTCAAGGTCGGCAGGGTTGATGTTCCAGCCGATCACCTTTTCGAAGGACCGCTGGTCGAGCGCAGCGCGCAGCTGAAATGCGGACTGATGTCCCGCACCGATCATGCCCATGACCTTCGCATCAGGCCGCGCCAGATGCTTGATCGAGATGGCCGAGGCCGCTGCCGTGCGCAGCGCCGTCAGTAGATTGCCGCCCACCACCGCCTTGCATTGTCCGGTATCGGCATCAAAGAGAAACACCGTCGACTGGTGGTTGGTCAGGCCCTTGGCCATGTTGCCCGGCCAGAAGCCCCCCGATTTCAGGCCGAGCGCAAGGCTTTCCCGATCAAATCCGGATTTGAACCCGTAAATCGCATCGGCATGGCCGATGGCCTCGCGGATGACAGGAAAATTGCCGGCCGTCTTCTTCGCCATGGAGGAAAAAACCTGCTCGACAGCGGTGAAGCAGTCGGCGGCGCTGAGCAATCCGGCAATCTGGCGTTCCGGCACGATGATCATCTGGGTGGTCCTCCGGGGAAAAGAAATGTCCGGGGCAGCAAGCCCCGGACTGGACGTCAGTAGGCCTTGCCGCGCGCCGAAACCGGCCACAGCGTCTCGACCTTGCCGTTGCGCACGCCGACATACCAGTCATGGACATTGCAGGTCGGGTCGCAATGGCCCGGCACGAGGCGCAGCTTCTCGTTGATCTTCAGCACCCCGCCATTGTCCTCGACCACGCCATGCTCATCGGAGCACTTGATGTATTTCACGTCCGAGCGGCCATAGACAAAGGGCAATCCGCTATCAACCGACTGCGCCTTCAGGCCGGCATCCACCACTGCCAGATGCGGCTTGGCATGGCTCATCACACTGGTGAGGATGAAGAGCGCGTTTTCCCATTCGCCCTGGTCGATGCGCTTGCCATCCTTGTCGAGAATGCGGCCGTAATCTGCATCCATGAAGGCGTAGGATCCGCACTGGAGCTCATTGTAGACGCCCGAATTGGCCTCAAAATAGTAGCTTCCGGTGCCACCACCGGAAACCAGCGCTGCGTCCAGACCGGCAGCCTTCAAGCCGTCCACGGCATCCTTCACCTGCGCCACCGCTGCATCCAGCTTGGCCTTGCGATCCTCATAGCTGTCCATGTGCTGCATGGCGCCCTGATAGGCCTGGATGCCGGTGAACTTCAGGCCGGGTGCAGCATCAATGGCACTGGCAATGGTGATGACATCATGGGTGATCTTGACGCCGCAGCGGCCAGCCCCGCAATCGATCTCGACAAAGCACTCAAGCGTGGTGCCATGCTTCTGGGCCGCCGCCGACAAGTCGGCGACATTGGCCACGTCATCAACGCAGACGATAATGCGGCTGCCGAGCTTCGGCAGGCGGGCCAGCCGGTCGATCTTGGCCGGATCGCGCACCTGGTTCGACACCAGCACATCCTTGATGCCGCCGCGCACGAAGACTTCCGCTTCCGACACCTTCTGGCAGCAGACGCCGACGGCGCCGCCAAGCTTCTCCTGCAGCTTCAGCACATCAACCGACTTGTGCATCTTGCCATGGGCGCGATGACGCATGCCGTGCGCCTTGGCATAATCGCCCATCTTGCGGATGTTGCGCTCAAGTGCATCCAGATCGAGGATCAGGCAGGGCGTCTGGATATCTTTCTCGTCCATTCCGGGCAGTGCCGGAACGTCATACCCAACCTCAAGGCCCGAAAAATCTGCAACTGCGTTCATGATGGCTCTCCTCAATTCCAGGGCAGCTTGTCGAGATCGACATTGCCGCCGGTGATGATGATGCCGACACGTTTGCCGGCAAAGGCTTCGGGGTTTTTCAGGATGGTCGCCAGCGGCACGGCGCTGGACGGCTCCATGACGATGCGCAGATGCTTCCAGATCAGCTTCATCGCAGCGATGATCTCGGGGTCGGACGCGGTGTAGATTTCGCTGACGTGGTTCTTCACGAAATGCCAGGTCAGGTCCTTCAACGGCACCAGCAAGCCGTCAGCGATGGTTTTCGGCGCATCGTCAGCGATGATGTATCCCGCCTTGAAACTGCGATAGGCGTCATCGGCCTGTTCCGGCTCGGCGGCAATCACCTGGGTTCCCGGTGCCAGCTTCGACAGCGTCAGGCAGGTGCCGGATATCATGCCGCCACCGCCAATCGGCGCAACGACCATATCAAGACCGCCCGTCTGCTCCATGAATTCGCGGGCGCAGGTTCCCTGGCCTGCAATCACGCGCGGATCGTTGTAGGGGTGAACGAAATCCCCGCCGGTTTCAGCCTGCACCTTGGCGAAGGTCTCTTCGCGCGAGCTGGTCGAAGGCTCGCATTCGGTGATCTTGCCGCCATAGCGCCTGACCGTGTCCTTCTTGGCCTGCGGCGCGGTGCGCGGCATCACGACATTGCACGGGATGCCGCGCAGCATCGCCGCATAGCTCAGGCACGAAGCGTGGTTGCCGGAGGAATGCGTAGCGACACCCTTGGCAGCCTGCTTTTCATTGAGGCCGAAAACCGCGTTCGACGCGCCGCGCACCTTGAAGGCGCCGGGCTCCTGGAAATTCTCGCACTTGAAGAACAGCTGGGCGCCAGTCAGCTCGTTCAGATAGTCGGAGGTGCGCACCGGCGTCAGCCTGATATGCGGTTTGATCCGCTCATGCGCGGCAAGCATGTCCTCATAAGTCGGGATGATCATCGTGTCGCTCATTTTCATGCAGCTTTCTTCGCGGCGCTGGCAGCGCTCTGGCGGTAATGCTCCTGCGCGGCGGCAACGCCCGAGCCGAGCTTCACCGGCAGGCCGAGATCGGCCATCACCATTTCGGCCGTGGCAATGCCAGACAGCGCCATCACATCGGTGAGGCTGCCGAGATGGCCGATTCGGAAAACCTTGCCGGCGACATCGCCGAGGCCAGTGCCAAAGGCAACGCCATAGGTGTTGAGCGCATGGGAAACGATGCGGTTGGCATCAAAGCCTTCCGGCGTGCGGATGGCGCTGACGCTGTCGGAATAAAGCTCCGGGCGAACGGCGCAGAGCTTCAGCCCCCAGGCCGAAACCGCGCGGCGAACGCCCTCGGCAATGCGGAAGTGGCGGGCATAGACATTCTCCAGCCCTTCCTCCAGCAGCATGTCGGTGGCGACCTTCAGGCCGTTCAGCAGGCCGACCGGCGGTGTGTAGGGAAAGCCGTTGGCGGCGTAGCCGCGTGCCATGTCGCGAATGTCAAAGAAGGTGCGCGGCAGCTTGGCGCTCTCGCCATGGGCCAGGGCTTTTGGCGAGAATCCGACAATGGCGAGGCCGGGCGGCAGCATGAAACCCTTCTGTGAGCCGGTGACCGCAACATCGACGCCCCACTCGTCCATGCGGAAATCGTAGCAGGCAATCGAGCTGACACCGTCGACCAGCAGCAGCGCGGGATGGCCGGCATCGTCAATCGCCTTGCGCACGGCAGCAATGTCGGAGCGAACGCCCGTTGCCGTTTCATTGTGGGTGGCGAGAACCGCCTTGATGGTGTGCGCCTTGTCAGCCGCGAGAATCTCGGCAAAGCGATCAGCCGGAACACCCTCGCCCCAAGCCTGCGTGACAACCTCGACCTCAAGCCCGTGACGCTTGCACATGTCGATCCATCGATGGCTGAACATACCGTTGCGGGTGGCGAGCACCTTGTCGCCGGGCGACAGCGTGTTGGTGATCGCCGTTTCCCAGCCGCCTGTACCGGTGGACGGAAAAACGAAGACCTGGCCCTTGTCCGTCTTCAGCACCTTCTTCACGCCTTCCAGCGCCGGATGCAGGATTTTTCCGAACAACGGGCTGCGATGATCGATGGTCGGCATGTCGACCGCCTTGCGCAGCACTTCGGGAATGTTGGTCGGACCGGGAATGAAGATCGGATTCTGGGTGCTCATGGTCGGCTCCTCCTCTTGTGAAAGAACCCTAGCACGCAGCATCGAATTCGTATATTTTTCTGAAATGATTTTTCATTTGTATTTCATGGAGGCATTAATCGTTCAAAATGAATGATTTGGACTTTTTCATTGTGTGCAAGGACTTTTCATGACGTTATTTTTTCTGAAGTTCAAAACCACCGGAGGACACCGCAATGCTGCAATCCCCCCGCAAGCGCGGCCGCCCCAAGGCCATGAAGCCGGCACAGCAGCCGGGAGGCATCCAGGCGCTGGACCGTGCTCTCGACGTGCTGGAGGCGCTGGCTTCCCATGAGGGAATTACGCTGACGGGGCTGTCGGCCCATCTCGACCAGTCACCGGCGACGATGCACCGCGTGCTGGCGACACTCGAGCAGCGCCAATATGTCGAAAGCAATCCTGAACGGCAGGAATGGTTTGTCGGGCCGCAGGCCTTCCGGCTGGGTTCGGCCTTCCTGCGGCGCACCAACATTGTCGAGCGGTCCCGCTCGGTGATGCGCGACCTGATGGCACGAACAGGCGAAACCTCAAATCTTGGCATTGAGCGCGACGGCGACGTGCTGTTTGTCAGCCAGGTCGAGACGCATGAAACGATCCGCGCCTTCTTTCCGCCCGGCACCCGCTCGCCGCTGCACGCATCAGGCATCGGAAAGGCACTGCTTGCCGCCTTCGACGAGGGCCGCATTGAGGCTTTCGCGAAGACTGCGAGTTTCACCCGGTTTACAGGCAAGACCATTAACGACGCGGCCCAACTGCGCGAGGCGATCCGCCAAACGCGAAACCAAGGCTATTCCTTCGATGACGAGGAACGGACCATGGGCATGCGCTGTGTTGCGGCCTGCATCATGAACAGCCATGGCGAGGCGGTGGCGGGCATTTCGGTCTCCGGCCCGACAACGCGCATGCCGGACAACCGGATCTCGGAAATCGGACAATGGGTGGCGGAAGCTGCCCGCGAAGTATCGCGGCGCATGGGTGCAGCGTAAGGTCCTTTTCATGGCATAGGTGGCTTACAGCTCGCAGGTTCCTCCGTACGAAAGTACAGGGACTTCCTGAGGCCTGTTGAATTGCCTGTCCCATCGGGCTGTGGAACGATGGACCCATGGGAGGACTTTTCAAGACACTTATCAAGATGCTAACGGCGCTGGCGCTTTGCCTCGCTGCAGCACTTCCTTTGCTGGCTGCCGAAGGCAAGCTGATGACCCGCGAAGAGGCTGCAAGCTTCGTTGAACCGCCTTACATGCTGGGCGAATCCATTGGTCCCGGCGCCTGGGAACTGATCAATCTCGACAGCCGCGTTGCCGGATATGGCTTTGAAAGCGAGCCGCTTGCTCCCCTTCCCGGCTTTTCAGGCGCGCCGATCAACATTTTCGTGCAGATCACCATCGAAGGCCGCTTCATTGATACAAAGCTCGTCTCGCACAACGAGCCAATCTTTGTCTCGGGCCTGGGGGAAGCGCCGCTGCGCGCCTTTCTCAGCCAGTACAAGGGCCGGTCCATCACCGACTCGCTCGTCGTTGGCGTACCCTATGGCGGCAAGAACGATGCCTCCTCGCTGGTCTATCTCGACGGTGTCACCAAGGCGACGGCAAGCGTGCGCATTGCGCACGAATCCATTCTGGGTGCCGCTCAAGCCATCGCGCGGGAAAAGATGGAAGGGCTCGGCGCGCGCTCGTCAGCCCGGCCGGATCCGGCAGTCCAGGAAGCCCTCACCTGGGACGATCTCGTTGCCAAGGGCATTGCCACGCGCCGGCTGGTGACCAATTCCGAAGTGCAGGCGGCCTTTACCGGCACGAAATTCGCCGATGACGACCCGGAGGCCCTTGATAATCCGGAAGCCGCCTATCTTGACCTTTGGGTGGTCGATGTCGGGCCTCCTTCCGTTGCCGCTGCGGTTTTCGAGAAGGACACGCTTGCCCAGTTGAAGCAGTTTCTTTCGATCAGCCCGGATGCCGAACCGGTGCTTGTCATCGAGGCCGGACGCCACGGACTTGTCACCGACGAGTTCATCCGCAACACCAGTCCTGATCTCTTGTCGGCGGAACAGGGCGGCCTGCCGGTGGCGCTGCGCGACGCCGACCTTTCCATCGAGCTGAAATCCGGCGTTCCGCAAGGGGTGGCGCTGGTGTTGCGAACCGACCGGCGGTTGGGCTTCAACCCCGCAGCCGAATGGACGCTGAAGGTTCGAGCGTTGCGCGCCCACGGCTCGTTCCAGCCGGAAATGGGCCAAGTCGATTTCTCAACCCCTGTCACCACGCCTGAACGCTTCTTCATTGTGGAAGAAGCCGTGCGCGCCGATCCGCTCTGGATGCAGGCGATCAGCAGCCGCATTCCCGATCTCGCAGCGCTTGCCATCCTGCTGGCACTGGTGTTCACCGCCAATGGCCCGCTGATGTCGCGGTTTGCAGGCCTTGCCAATTATCGCGCGATCCGGCTCGCAATCCTGGCGGTCGTCACGGGTTTTGTCGGATGGTGGGGCCAGGGCCAGCTCTCCATCGTCACGGTCCTGGGCGTCGTTCGCGGGGTGGCGCAAGGTGCCGACATGAGCTTCCTGCTCTACGATTCCTTCGCGCTGCTGCTCTGGATCGCCGTCCTCGTCTCTTTCGTCATCTGGGGACGCGCGCTGTTCTGTGGCTGGCTTTGCCCGTTCGGTGCCATGCAGGAATTTGCCGATGTTCTGGGTCGCTGGCTGCGCCTGCCCCAACTCAGTGTCCCGGCCAAGCTGGACGCTGTGCTGGTCAACCTGAAATATGTCGTCCTCGCACTGCTGGTCGCAACCGCACTCTATGCCCCGGCGCTCAATGACAAGCTGGTCGAGGTGGAGCCGTTCAAGACAGCTGTCACCACTTTCTTTGTCCGCGAATGGTACTACGTTGCCTATGCTGGCGGCCTGCTTCTGCTCTCCATGGTGCTTTTCAAGGGTTTCTGCCGCTATCTCTGCCCGCTGGGCGCGGTCATGGCGATTGGCGGACTTTTGCGCGGGCGCAAATGGATCGCGCGGCGCGCCGAATGTGGTTCACCCTGCCAGCTCTGCAAGGTCAAGTGCAGCTACAAGGCCATCAAGCCCAGCGGTGCCATTGCCTACAACGAGTGCTTCGGCTGCCTGGATTGCGTGCGCATCCACGATGATGTCCGCCAATGCGTGCCTTTGGTGCTGGCAGGCAAGGGCCGCGCCCTTCCGCAACCGCGCCCGCGTGCCACTCAGGTGACGGCATGAAGGTGTCGCGCCGCCGCTTCCTGGCCATTTCTGCTGTTGCAGCGGGAGCTGCTGCCCTCGGCCTCAGGGATCGTGACCTTCACTGGCAGGGTGTCGCCCTTGGCGCGGATGCCAGCCTGACACTTTCCGGCGGAGACCCGCAAAAGGCGCAAATTGCGCTTGCTGCCGCGCTCGACACGATCCGTCGCATGGAGCGGCTGTTCTCGCTATACGATCCCGCAAGCGCGCTGTCAGTTCTCAACCGCGCCGGATCGCTTGAGGCAGAACCGGAGTTCCTGCGCCTGATGGCCATTGCGGGAGAAACGCACCGCCTGACAGGCGGACTGTTTGATCCGACCGTCCAGCCGCTTTTTGCCCGAGCGCTCGCCGGACATCAACCGGACCCTGCCCTCTACGACCGGATCGGCTGGCACCATGTCAGCATCAACAGCAGCCGGATCTCCTACGAAAGACCCGGCATGGCGATGACGTTGAACGGCATCGCCCAGGGCTTTGCCACCGACCGGGTGAGCGAGACGCTCGCCGCGCACGGCTTTACCGCCACATTGGTCAATGTCGGTGAGTTCAAGATCGGGAACAGGTCTGCAAGCATCGGCGTTGCAGGCACCAACGGTGATCTGGCTGGGCAACTCACCCTGGAGAATGCTGCCGTCGCCACCTCCGCCTCAAATGGCTTCATGCTTCCAGGCGGCGGCTCCCATATACTTCATCCGCAGATGGCAAGCGTTGCCTTGGGCTGGGCAAGCGCAACAGTGGTTGCCCCAACAGCGGCCATGGCCGATGCTCTGTCCACTGCGCTCATCCTGTCACCGGGCGAAGAACTGGCGCGGAGCCTGGTTTCAGGCCCGGCGCGGACAATCGTTCTTCAGGACACAGCGGGACAGACCGTCACGCTGTGATGGGCTGCTCCCGGAAAACTGCATTCACTCCAGAACAGGCACCGTATGGGTAAGGCCGTAGCTTTCGAAAATCGCTTTGATCCGGCCGTCCTGCAGGGCAGCCGTGATGGCATCATCAGCGGCATAGCTGAGCGGCCGCCAATTGAAGCGGACTGCCAGCCCGATCGGCCACTTGCCGGTCGAAAGGCCGGCCAACGGCGGCGTGTGCACGCCAACAGTGTTGTCCTTCAGCCATTCAAGCTGGCTGAGCGGCCCCATGACGGCCTTCACTTCGCCTGCCTTCAGGCCTGTCATGGCCGCTTCCATCGTCGGATAGCGCGTCATCATTGACGAAAGCATGCCGTTGTTGACCGACGTCAGATAGAAATCGGAAAGGGAGTCATTTTCCACGCCCACCGGATCAAACCGGAAATAGGCAGGCACCGGCAGGCTGCCATCGGCATAGGCATCCTTGCGATAGGCAATGGCGATCTGTTCCTGATGGTAAAGGCCATTGATGACAACGGCCTCGTTGCGGCACTGGAAATCGAAACTGTAGGGAACGTGCATCATCAGATTGGAAGGCTTGCCGCCGATGACCGGTCCGCGAACGATCATGTTGCGCAGGTCCGAATCCACGTTTTCGTCGGCCTGCAGCACATTGATGCGCGCCTCGACCCCGAATTCCTTGGCGATCAGTCGGGCGATATCGACATCGACGCCGGCTGGCTTGCCATCCTTGATGAAGGACCAAGGGGCGAAATCGGCATAGACCGCGACGTCCATGAAGCCGCGTTCCTGAATCTGGTCCAGATCCTGCCCGATGATGTCGCGGCTGGCATTCTGCGGTTTCGGATTGGCATTGAGGCCGGATTTCACGTTGGAACAATTGGCCGCAAAAGCAGGAACGCCCTGGACCGCGAGGCCCAGGGCAAAAAACAAGGCTGCACCAATGCGCATCATTTTGCGGCAGAAAGGCCGATCGTCAGCACTTCCTCTGCCTTCCTGAGACTCTGCTCGGATCCGTCCAGAGCGGCAGCTGCGCGCGAGACAACCGAATCTGCCAGCGGCGCACCAGAGCCGGTCTTCACCTTGACAGCGATTTCCTCAAAACGGGCCTTGAGGGTCGCAAGGTCTGCGCCGAGGTCGGCTGCTGACTTTCCGGCAGCGAGGTATTCGGCAAGCTTCGCCTTGTCGGCCTGCAATTCTTTCTGGAAATCGTCCAGAGCGCCTTCGTCCGGCCGCGTCTCGATATAGGTGCGGATGGCCCAGGCAGCCTTCTGGCCAAGCAACTCGCCAAAGGCCGGCATCTTGGTAGTGCCACCTTGCGTGTAACCGAGGGTGAACCGCTCGACAAACCAGGTGTCGCCGTCCGTGTTGGCTTCAAGGAAGCGAAGGTCGGGAGCTGTTCCGCCGGAAACGGCTTCCAGCCCATGGCAGCGCGCGCAGTTCTGGTTATAGCCAGATGCGCCCTTCTCAAGTGCGATCTTCCATTCGGGCTTCGAGGGGTCGCGCCACGGATTTTCCGACAGCCATTCCTCGCCAAGTTCCGGCAAGCCGGCCGTATCCACCGGCTGCGGCGTCACATCACCATGGGCACCCACGCGGACAGGGCCGAGGATGACAATCGCGGCAAGGGTTCCTGCCAGGATTTTTGACGTGGCTATCGAGTGCTTCATGACATTTCCTCCCAAGAAAGTCCTTTTGCGATACCGCAAATGCCTGTTTCTGGCATTGGTACTAAAGGACACCTGTTGCCGCATTGATGAAAGGCGAGCCTGATCCTAGGCTTCTGGAAAAGAAGAACGAGGGAGGAACGCATGCTGAAGACGGCACTTTTGCCTGCAGCTTTTGTCGCTGCCATTTCCATATCCGTTTCAACCGCTTGCGCAGATATCCAGGTGACGATCGGCTATCTGGAAAAGCAGGTACCCGCGCCGCCGGTCCTTTATAACCTCGATGAAATCCCTGAAAATGAAGGCTTGGCCGGTGCCCGCATTGCCATAAAGGACAATGCCACCACGGGTCGCTTCCTGAAGCAGGGCTACACGCTTGAGGAAGTGGTGATCCCTGAAGATGGCGACACGCTTGCCGGTGCGCGCGAACTCTTGGCCAAGGCAAGGTTCCTTGTCGTCAAGGCTCCGGCCGCTGATTTGCTCGCCATCGCCGACATGGCCGAAGCCCAAGGTGCGCTGATCTTCAACGCGGGCGCACCCGACGTGGCCCTTCGCGATGCCGATTGCCGCGCCAACATCTTCCACACACTCGCCTCGCGCGACATGCTGGCTGATGCACTTGCACAATTCTCTGTGTCCAAGCGCTGGACCCGCTGGGCCATGATCCACGGCGTGCACGAGGGAGACCTCGCCTTGAAGGCGGCGCTTGAAAATTCTGCCCGAAAATTCGGACTGACAATTGCGGGCCAAAAGGAATGGGCCTTTGACGCCGACATGCGCCGCAATGCAGCCCAGGAAGTGCCCCTGTTCACGCAGGATTTTGAAGAGCATGACCTGCTGCTTGTCGCCGACGAAATCGGTGATTTCGGCCGCTACATCCTCTACAACACTTGGGCACCGCGCCCGGTGGCCGGAAGCGAAGGAATGACTGCCTCGACATGGGCTGCCTCTGTGGAGGCCAATGGTGCCGTGCAATTGCAAAACCGGTTCCGCAAGCAGGCCGAACGCGGCATGACCGCAATCGACTACGCCGCATGGGCAGGTGTGCGGGCGGTTGGTGAAGCGGTGACTCGACTGAACACCACAGACCCGGCAGCCATCCGTTCATTCATGCTCTCGGCGGACTTCGAGCTCGCCGGATTCAAGGGTGCGCCACTGACATTCCGCGACTGGAACGGCCAGATGCGCCAACCCATCCCGCTCAGCCACCCGCGGGCGCTTGCCGCCATGGCCCCCCTCGACGGGTTTCTGCACGAACGCACGCCGCTTGATTCCCTTGGCCTCGACAAGCCGGAATCCAAATGCACCCGTTTTGGAGGTTGAAACCATGCGTCTGTTGATGACCCTTCTTCTGGCCTCGGTCAGCCTGCCGGCGATGGCCGGCGAATTCTGGATATCCAACGAAAAGGACAACACAATCAGCGTGCTGGATGAGGCGACGCTGGAAGTAACCCGCACGATCGAGGTCGGCAAGCGGCCGCGCGGCATCATCTTTTCGAAGGACTTCAAGACGCTCTATCTCTGTGCGTCCGATTCCAACACAGTGCAGGTGATCGATCCTGAAACCGGCGCTGTCCTCAACGAACTGCCTTCCGGCGAAGACCCGGAGCAGTTTGCCTTGCATCCGGACAACCGCCATCTTTACATCGCCAACGAGGATGATGCGATCACCACGGTGGTCGATGTTGTCGAGCGCAAGGTCATCGCCCAGATTGACGTGGGCATCGAGCCGGAGGGAATGGCGGTTTCGCCGGATGGCAAAATCGCCATCACCACATCCGAGACCACCAACATGGCGCACTGGATCGACACCGCGACCAACCAGATTGTTGCCAACACGCTGGTGGACCAGCGACCGCGCCATGCCGAATACAACAAGGACGGCTCTGAACTTTGGGTCAGTTCCGAAATCGGTGGAACCGTCACGGTCTTCAACACCGCCGACCAGTCCGAGAAGGGCAAGATCGAATTCGCCATCAAGGGCGTGTACCGCGACAAGATCCAGCCTGTCGGCGTGAAACTGACCAGCGATGGCAAGCATGCCTTCGTCGCGCTCGGGCCTTCCAACCACATTGCTGTCGTCGACCAGGCCACGCGCGAGGTGCTGTCCTACATCCTTGTCGGCCGCCGTGTCTGGCACATGGCCTTCAATGCGGATGAAAGCCTGATGGTCACGACCAATGGCGTTTCGGGAGATGTCACCATTGTCGACATGAAGACGCTGGAAGCCGTGAAAACCATCAAGGTCGGCCGCTTCCCCTGGGGCGCTGCCTACAGGCCCTGATCAGTTCCCATTCATTCACCCGGAGGAAACACCATGAACCGCCTGCTAGCTGCCTTTGCCGCCCTCGCCGTGGCTTTCTCGACGCCTGTCCTGGCCGATGATGACGATGCCAAGGAAGCCGTATCCGCCAATTCCGGGCTCTTTGCCCGGTCGAACCGTGAAGACCTGCCGAAACTGACCCTGTCGTCCGGAGAGCCCCTTCTTAAGGAAGGCAAGCTCACGCTGAAATCCGGCAAATACTACGAGATCGAGATCGAGGCCGATGGCAGCCAGGAACTGGCACTTGCAGGCGCGTCCTTCTTCCGCGCCATCTGGATCGACGAGATCGTCATCAATGGCATCGAAATCCGCCCCATGGCCATCGACAGCATGGAATTTGATGATGCGGGAACCGCAGAAATCAGCTTCATTGCCATCAAGCCCGGCACCCATTTTTTGGGTGTGCCGGGAAGTGACACCCAGAAGGTGGAGATCGTCATCGAGTGACTGCCGGCATCAGCATCGAGGGGCTGACCCATCGCTACGGATCAAGGATCGCACTTGACGAGGTGAGCTTCTCGGTCGGGCCGGGGCGCTTTTGCGCCCTGCTCGGGCCGAACGGCGCCGGAAAGTCGACACTTGTTTCGCTCATTTCCGGCCTGTTTGCCGCCCGTCACGGCCGCGTTGTCATCGCCGGGCACGACATGGCAACCGAGCCCCGCAAGGCGCTCGCCGCCATGGGCATCGTCTTCCAGAGCCAGACGCTCGATGCCGATCTCTCGGTGCGCCAGAACATGGTCTATTATGCCGCCCTGCATGGCCTGTCCGGCAGGTTGGCCAATGCCGCAATCGAGGAAGCGCTGGACCGCCTTGGCATGCGCGAGCGCATGGCCGAGA
>JBGSQC010000070.1:0-38498 GCA_041738295.1 Zhengella sp.
ATGCACCCAGAGCGCATCTGCCCCTGCCGCGTGGACCGCATCCGCCAGCGCATCAAGCGCCGGTTCCGGGTCCTGATCGTCCACGCCGATGCGGCACTTGACCGTGACCGGCACGCCGACCACCGCCTTCATGGCTTCCACGCAACGCGCCACAAGATCCGGCGTCAGCATCAGGCAGGCGCCAAACGTGCCGGACTGCACGCGGTCCGACGGGCAGCCGACATTGAGGTTGATCTCGTCATGGCCGACAGCCTCGCCGATGCGCGCAGCTTCCGCCAGCTTGTCCGGGTCCGACCCGCCGAGCTGCAAGGCCAGCGGATGTTCGATGGCATTGTAGGCAAGCAGGCGTTCACGGTCGCCCTGGATCGCGGCATCGGCCACCACCATCTCGGTGTAGAGCAGTGCGCGCGCAGTCAGTTGGCGGTGGAAGAACCGGCAATGACGGTCCGTCCAGTCTATCATCGGCGCAATGGAAAAGATTTTCTCTTTGTTTTTCAATGATTTGTGATACATACCAACAAGATCATACCATGAACGACGTGCACTGAAATGGACTGAATTGCACGGGTTTGTACCGGATTTGATCCAGAATTGCACGGAATTCGCACGGATTTCGAGGAGTGCACGGACCGATGGGAACGATCATCAAGTCAAAGGAAGGGACCTGGCGCGCGCAAGTCAGGCGAAAGGGGAAATATGCTTCCCAAACCTTCCGCCTGAAAACCCAGGCCCAATCCTGGATCCGGGACACCGAACAACTCATTGAGATAGGCGGTGAACCAAAAAGACCGAAGGTATTTTCCGCAAATACCATTGGTGCACTGGTCGATTTGTATCTGGATGATCTGCGTGATGGGCGACACGCGAGCCGATTTCGACAGTCTTCAGGCAGGACTGAGCGCTAAAGCGAGCCAGGCTTCTGCCAATGTGCTGGACGACAGCATGAAGGCAATGTTCCGCCGCGACGGCTTGTCCATCTACGAGCCCGACGCCAAGGGTGCTTGGGCTATGGGGTGAGGGTGTGTTCTAGTCCTCATCGGCCCTTGCGGTCACGAACAAAGACCCCGAAGCCGAGTTTCGAAGTATAGCCCGGCGCCCATTCAACTATCTTTCTGACGGTGTTCCGGATTGCACCCTTAGAGATTTGACTCTCTGATTTTTCTTGCATGAGCGCGTTGAAGAACAGGAAAGCTACCTGCTTTCAAGCACGGCAATTTTCGTGTTCATTCCTTGTCCCCTCATCCTCAAATCAATATTCAAATCCGTTGTATTCGCCGACGTTACACAGCCCCGGGTTTCGTATCGACATACTTTGAAAGACTGATCCCCTTGCGGATTTCGGTTGCGTAGGTCACCGGAATTGCCGCGCGTGCCGCGATTTCCTTCAGCGGCATACCGTCCAGGTATCGGGCATACTTAATTCCGAATAGATGCACCTTTGCTGCTTGGCTGCGGTCAAGCTGGCCTTCCGCATACATCGCTTTCAGTGCCTTGGCAGCTTCCTCAACCGTCACAATTCTATCCCCCTTCTCAAACTCCGAATACCTTCAGCACGCGGTCGCCGAAGTGGTTGATTACCTTCAAGGCGATGCGCCCGGTCGAAGAGCGCGGGAAGCTCCGCGACACGTCAGAGTAGAGCGTCTCAGTGGCCCCTCTGTCAATCTAGGTATTCAGCGCGTTGGCAGTGCTACTCCGCCGCAGCCACGGTGAATTCCGCTTCCTCGGCATCCTCGTCCATCTCGTCGCCCTGCTTGTCGTACGGCGTTCCTGCCATCTGCATAGCTACCGCCCCACACCCACCACCATATGCGCTCCCCAGACCACCGGATGGGCGTACCAGCCCGGCCCCTTGCCATCGATCAGCGCAATGACGGATTGCTGCAGGGCTCCGGCCCATCCACGCTCATTCCCGTTGCGCTTTGCCTCGGTCATGCCAAGCGAGATCTCGACGGCCGGTTCCGAGAGGATCGGCCAATGGGTGACCACAAGCTGACGTGCCCCTGCGTAGAAGAAGGCATTGGCCAATCCTGACAGGCCCTCGGCGCCCGGCCGTCCGTCACCGGCCGCCGTGCTGCAGGCCGACAAGAAGACGAGATCGGCATCGAGCTTCAAGCCTGCGATCTCGGAGGCATAGAGCACGCCGTCCTCCTGCCCGTTTGCTTCCTTTGCTGTGCTGAGCAGCAGGGAGGGTTCGCGGATGCCAGGCAGTTCATTGGCTATCAAGCCATGGGTGGCAAAAGTAATGACCGAGAAATCCGCCAGATTGGCCGCCTTGACCCCGGCCTCACTGGCCGCCGGTCCAACCATCAGGTCAGAAGCAGGATCGGCACCAAACAAGGTGGCAAGCCCTTTCAACTCGTCTTCGGTTTCAGGAAGGGCCGGAACCGGAAATGGCTTATCGTTTCCAGCCAGGACCACGCCCTCGCCGAAATCCGGATTGCCGATACCAAGGAACGGCTTCCTTGCCGTGGCAGCCTGCTCTGCGCGTCCGCGCTGGAAGACCGTTGCGGCAAGCGACGGCATCACCGAGATGGCATGGCGGCGGATAAGCCAGGGGAGCTTCCCCGCCCGGATCGTATCAGGAGCAATCGTTGGGGATGCCGGGGGCTCGGTCAGCAGGATAGGCAAAGGCAAGCCGTCAAAGGCCTTGTGCGGCACGAATATGACATGGGCGACATCTCCCAGCATGTCGTCCACCGGCCCGAAAACCACCTTCCAGGCCTCGTGGAGCGACGCTGCGTCCAGCGGGGCTTCCAGCTTGTCGACATCACCGGCTACACGCACTCGCTTGACCAAAGATGTGATTGCTTCGGGCGTGGCCTCAAGCCGAACCAGACGTGCAGTCTCGCGGCGGACAGCCCAAAGCCAGACGCCGGCACGGGTGATGACCGGGGCGAGAATGGCCTCGTCGGCTTCGAGAACTTTCTGCACCTGTGCCAGTTGCGGAAAACTTAGCCCGGCATAATTCAGCGCATCAGGGTCGTCGGTGCGCAAGGTCTCTTCCAGTGCCTTGCGCCCCTCCTCAAGCTCGGCAATCGCGGCTGCAGTGGTCTTTGCCTTGTCCCCTGTCTGGCCGGCAAGCGCCTCATAGGCATCGGCGATCTTTCCGGAAATGTCCTGCAATTCGCGCAGTTTCGGTCCTGCCTTGGCTGCAATGCGTGCAGAAAGCTGGGCGAAAGTCGCAGCCGTCCCTGTGGTTTGCAGGAACTGGGTGGCAAAGAAGGCGTCTTCTGCATCCTTGTCACCCTGCGCAGCTTCCAGCGGATAGGTCCCTGCCGCCAAATGCGCGTCCATGATGCCTGCCAACTTGCCAGACCATCGCACGAGACGGTCGGTGCCACCAACTGCCGCGCCGGATGCTCTGTCGCGCGCGGCGTCTAGGAAGCGTCGCGTCATGGCAAGTGCAGCAGTCTTGTCTCCGGCAGCCAGCGCCACGCGTGCAGCCGAAGCGGCGTAGCGTATGGCTCCTCCACTGGCGAGCGGATCGCCCTCGGCAAGGAACTGCGCCGGAACGACACCTTCCTCGAGGTTTAGCAAGTTCAGGCTTTTTTCTGCCAGGGCATGGCGGCCTGCCATTTCATGCAGATGCGCCGTGATCGCCTCTTCGCGGCGCTTGCGCTTTTCCGCCTCGGTCTTGTTCGGAAGAAAAGTGAACTGACTGGAATAGAAATCCCGGAGGTAGGCGCTTGCGCGCTCTGCTTCTCCGTAGCGTTCCTCGGCAAAGGCAAGAAAGGGACAAGCGGAAGCGCAGGATGTGCCGTTGGAGTAAGGCCCCTTCTCCCACTTTGCTGCCTCCCGCCTGAGGACTTCCCAGAGGCCACGGACCATTTCCTCGATGCCATACAAATCCGCAGTATAGCCGATGCGCTGAAGCGCCTCGTTGCGACGGTCGCCGAGATCATCATTCCCGAGTCCGTTCAACACGGCGGTCGGAGACAGCAGCCGTTCCGCTAATGGCCGAGCGATATCCATGCGCCCGGCAAGCGCGAAGCCGTCCATGGCAGAACTGACAGCCACATCATGCGCGCCGTCGCCACGGTCCTTGCTCCAACTAGTCTCTGCTTCAAGAGACTCCAGGTAAGAACTGGCTTCCTTCTCCCGACCCAGCCTGACAAGCGCGTAAGTGGCATCCACCAGCAGGTCCGCAGGCAAGTGGCCGCCAGACCAATCCTTGTAGCCAAGCTTTTTCCTGTTTTTGCCGAAACATTCCAGCCATTTCCCGACAACCGGCTGGCGCAGGAATTCGGCTTCCAGCAACGGATCATCCAGCAGGTCCGGCAGCGGCAACCAGGGGAAGGCCGTAAGGTCAAGCTCGCCAGAACAGACCTTGTCCAGTCGCTGCTCCACTTCGCCGGCCAGCGTCCCGGCAAGCAATGCCACCGACCCTTTAGCGCGCTGCAGGGCGCCGACCATGCGATCAAGACCTGCCAGATCGTACTGAGCAGTCGAAAGTCCATTTGCCTTGACCAGCAGCAGCGCCTTGCGCGCATTCTCGGCAGCTGCGTCCAGTTCACCAGCTTCCTCCTGTAAGGCCGCCAGCCGCGCTGCTAGCCGGGCCTGTTCTTCCGGAAGGCCCCGGGTTTCGGCAACCGGCTGGATCGCCTGCAACAGCTTGCGATGAAAGGCACCGTCCTGCGTCTGGATGCCGTTTTCGGCAATGGCGAGCACAGTTTCCACCGGCGAACCATTACCCGCCCCTCGCCGCACGAAATCCATGTCAGCATAAAGACGGTTGACCAGTTCACGCTCCCCGGTCTCCTCGGCAAAGCGGGCAAACTCGGGAATGTAATAGGCTGCATAGGCGCTGTCGGTCAGCCAGCCGCGCTGCTTCATGGCTCGATACTCGAGCGCCAGTGCAACACGTGTCTCTTCCGGAAGGTCAAGTGCTGCGAGAATCCTGGATACCCTTGCCTTGCGCGGGCTACCGGCATCGATCAGTTCGGCGTCTTCGGTGATCTCATCATTGAAGCGGGTGTGGATGAAGTCCAGATGATCGATGCGATCGCGAAGCTGTGCAGACCATAGGGCAAAGCTCCTTCGGAGGGCCGCCGTTGCCGCATCCCGGTTCCCGGCATTGAACTCGCCCAGCGCAAGATCAGCCTGCGCTACCGCTTGCAGATAGGCGTCGCCCAATTTGTCTGACAGGAGCGCCCGCGCCCTGAGCAGGGCAAGGATGCGCGCATCGTCGGTCAGGCAATTGGTCGCGCGCTTCAGCCAACCGACATGCTCTGCGCGCGGACCTGCTGCCGCCATGTGGCGCATTGTGGCTGACAGGATGGCAGTGCTGCGAATGGATGAATCCGCCGGGCAGCGACCCCACTGCGTTTCCTTCTTGCCCACCGAGTCCGCAAGGCCAGCCGGATCGGAAGTTGTGAGCGAGTCGCCTCGAATGGTTGAAACCAACGCAATTATGGCATGCTCGGCAATGGTTGTGGTGGCTTCGGGTGTCGAACCTTCCGCTCGTGCCAAGAGTTTGCCTGCGCGCGCCATCATTGCCCGCGCATCATCTGTCACCTTTGCCCATTCTCCGGAACTGGTCGGATAGGTTGACGACAGTCGTGCCAGATCCATCAAGATGAAACCAAGACGGGAGTCGTCTTCGCCAAATTGGTTCGCGGCATCCTGCAACGCAGCCTCGAAGAGCGGCACAATTACCTTGGCTTGCTCATCGTCCTGCGAGCCCGATGATACGAGTGCCTCGAATGCAGCTGCTGCCTCGGCATGGGCAGGGGAAACTATCACCCAGTCGCGCCGATAGAATGGTTTCGCCCTGCCCCGCGCAATCGCCAGATCCGAGTAGGCAACGTCGTCTGCATCCACGCTTTCCGGCATGGACCTGGTCATTCTTTGCAGGGATGCAGCATCAATGATTGTTGCCGCCGGATCGGCTGCCTGCGCCAGCAATTCCGACACTCCAGCATCACTATCAATGCTTTCAGGCCCCGGGGCATAGCCACTGATGATGGCATCGAGATAAGCTTCGAACTCGGCGGGGTCAGCGTTGCGTGCACTCGCTTCGGCGGGTGCACGATTAAGCAGGATTGCGGCGCTGTAGCTCCGGTCCCCACCGCCTTCATGGTCGAGCCTGTATAGATAGTCCGACATCAT
Source organism: Zhengella sp. (assembly GCA_041738295.1). Taxonomy (GTDB): domain Bacteria; phylum Pseudomonadota; class Alphaproteobacteria; order Rhizobiales; family Rhizobiaceae; genus Zhengella. The sequence continues at coordinate 6,109 of JBGSQC010000070.1, forward strand.
CGAGCAGCCATGCGTCATGTCCACGGCGTTGCACCGCTCGTCGGCGGCACAAAGGGCCATGCAGCCGGCAAAGTCGGTTTTCCTCAAGGTCGGATCGGTCGATACGTTGCGAAGTACCAAGCCGCCGATTGTCACCGGATGAAACGTCGCGAAGGTAGAAAGCCTGCCGCCATTGTCCCGGATTTCCTTAAGCTTGAAAAGCTTCTGCGCTTGGTGCAGCGTAAGCTTGCCGGCAGCCTCGAACCCGTTTGCGGCCTGCCACTGCGACAAGGCCTCCGATGTCTTGTTGCTTTCAACTCCATCCGGCTCACCATCGGTTGCGTTAAGGCCAAGGCGGTTCAGCTCATGTTGAAGCGCCTTCACGCCGAGCCGCGCCAAGGGAAACGGTCGATCCGGCTCTACCTCGCTACTTACTTCGGCAGTCTGCGTAGCCTTTCCTGCCTGGGGAAGTTCTGCTGCACAGAGTTTCAATGCCCTATCGAGCGCTTTGGACGAGCCTTTCAGCGAGAGCGTGACATCAGCATCAAAGGTCAGGGTCAGGCGGCTGCCCTTCTTCATCGCCGCGATCAGATCAAAACCGGTTTCCGGCCGGAAGCGGGAAACCAGTTCGGACGTTGGCTCCCCCTCCTCGATCGAGATCTCGCCGACAGGACGGTCGTCGATCCGCACGGGCACGACACGCCCCATCTCGATCGAGCCCCCGGTAAAGAGATAGGCAAACTCCAGACCGCGGCCGAGACCGCAGCGAAGCGCAAAGCAGGAGACATTCTGCGGATCATCGTGGCAGACGACAGCCCCTTTGCCCTGGCTTTCCGGCAGGTTCTGCCAGATATCCGCACTGGCCTCTGCAGCTGTTGCCAACAGAACGGAAAAGACCGTTGCAAAAAACAGTTTCATGCAGCCAATGCCTCCCGCTTTTCACCCCCGGCAAGGATAGAAACACGGGAAGGGAAGCGTGGCTACCCTTGATTGCGACTTTGCAAATCCAAGACATCACATCACGGAAGCTGCCTTGCATTCAATTTGCAGGAGGAATAGCTTTCTACCGGGGCGGGAGGAAACATGAGGATATTCTTCTCTTTTTCCAGTCGGGACATGAAGGATGCCGCAGTGCTGGTGACAGCTTTGCGGAAGAAGCATGACGTTTTCTTTTCGCCGGACAGCATTCCCCATGGTGCCTATTGGCAGCCTGTTCTGGCCGAGGAATTAGCCAAGGCAGATGCCTTCGTGTTGCTTGTCGCGGGTGACAAGCCCGGCCCTTGGCAGATGCCGGAATATCATACGGCAAACGACCGCAAGGTGAAGCAGCCGGATTTTCCGCTCATTCCCATTGTTGCCGGCACAGCATCAACTGCATTTCCGTTCCTTTCGCAAATCAACTGGATCGTCGCCGAAGGTCCGCTCGGCGAAGGCACCGCAGCGCTGATCGAATCGGCGCTTTCGTCCAAAGCAGAACCGACGCAGCAACCTTGGCGACACGCCAATCCCTTTCGCAATCTTGAAGCGCTTGACGAAGGCAATGCCGATCTCTTCTTCGGCCGGGACATGGAAATCAACAAGGCTGTTTCCATGCTCGCCGGGCAACACGGTCAGATGCTGGCGCTTGTCGGCAGTTCCGGCGCAGGCAAATCCTCCCTTTCCATGGCCGGCATCACGGCGGCGCTGCGCAGCCAGCATTTGCCGGGCAAGAACGCGCACTGGCCTTCTGCCTTGAAAGATAGCCGCGGCTGGTTCTTCCTCAAGATGAAGCCCGGCGAGAAGCCGGTGGACCAGCTTGCCCAAGCTATCCTTGAGACTTGGCAGTTGGAGGCCGGAAATCCTGCCCATTCCGGCTGGAAGAAAACCTGGGCCACGGAGCTTCTTGATGGGCAAAAGTCTGTGTCTGATCTGTGTACGGAATCAATCGGCAGGTTCCGTGCGCTGGGGATGCAACCACCGTCGGGCATTTTTCTCTACATCGACCAAGGGGAGGAAGCCTACCGCGCAAATGCGGACCATTCGGCACGCTTCTCGGCACTGATCGGCGAGGCGCTGGCCGTTCCCGGCTTCCGTTGCATGATGAGCCTGAGGTCTGACCATTACGGCTTCCTGCAGGCCGACACTGCGGTTTTCCCTTCAACACAGGTTCTCGATGTGCCGCCGCTGCGGCAAGACCAACTGGCCGAAATCATCCGCAGCGCCGCCGGTGCCCTGAAGGCGCGCTTTGCCGACGAGACCATGTCGGAGGATATAGCAGCTGCGGCCACCGGCCAGCCCGGCGCCCTGCCCTTGCTCTCGGTCTATCTCACCGGAATATGGGAGGCCATGCAGCGCGCCGGTGATGGCGTGCTTCGCCTTCCCGCCACCACAAGCGCGATCGAGATTTCATCCGTCCTGCGGGAGAAGGCCGAGCGTTACATAAGGGAAAACCCGGAGAAGGAAGAGACGGTGCGCCGCCTGTTTGTGCCGCGCCTGGTGCGAGTGCCAAAGGACGGTCCAGCGCTGCGCCGCCGCGCTACACTGAATGCCTTGACGGTGGAAGAACGCCAGGCAGCCGATGATCTGGCGGGGGCGGATCATCGGCTGCTGGTGACCAGCGAGACCAATGGCGAAGCCATGGTTGAGGTCGCCCATGAAGCCCTGTTCACCGCCTGGGATCGGCTGAAGAACTGGATCGCATCGCGCCGTGAGTTCCTCGAATGGAAGGAAGGTTTGGAGCAAGACCGCAAGGCCTGGCAGGCCGAGTCGCGCAAGCGCAACCTGCTGATGGGCGGCATGCTGGATCGCGCCGAAGAGCGGCTGAAAAGCGATGGCGACGATCTCGACAACCCGGACAAGGAGTTTATCGGGGCCAGCACAAAAGCGAACAAGTGGCGGCAAGCCAAGAACGTCACAGCTATCTCCCTGATCGTCGGGCTGATCGCGGCCGTCTTTGGTGGAGGCTTTTATTTCCTGGAACGGACCCGCGCGGCCCTGCAAGAATCTCTGCGCAATGAAACCCGTTACATCGCAGCCACGGCAGACTCCGAACTCAATAAGGGTAATGCCACACTTGCGCTGAAGATCGCATTGGAGGGTTTGCCGCAGGCGACGAAAACGAAGGACCAAGGCAGGCTTGGGATTATCTGGCAGGCAATTGCACCTTTGATCGATGGCAAGGGCGTCCGAAGGGAAATGGACAAGTCCATTTCAGACGCCATTTGGGGCGCTTGGCAATCCGCCCATTTTGCCATCGGCGAACCGATACGTCATGTCAACTCAGCCAATTTTTCGCCCGACAGCACGCGTATTGTAACTGCTTCGTTCGATGGCACCGCACGCATCTGGAACGTAACCACAGGTGTGCCCATCGGCGAACCAATGCGTCATGAAAACGCTCTCAATTCAGCCACTTTCTCGCCCGACGGCACGCGTATTGTCACGGCTTCTGATGACAACACTGCACGTATCTGGGACGCAGCCACAGGTGCGCCCATCGGCGAACCGATTTTTCATGAACAAGGCGTCACTTCGGCCACCTTCTCGCCCAATGGCACGCGTATTGTCACGGCTTCGGACGATGGCACTGCACGCATCTGGCACTTAGCCACAGGCGCGCCCGTCGGCGACCCGATGCGTCATGAAAAAGGCGTCAATTCAGCCACCTTCTCGCCCGATGGCACGCGTATTCTCACTGCTTCAAACTACGACACTGTACGCATCTGGGACGCAGCCACAGGTGCGCCGATCGGCAAACCGATGCGTCATGAAGGATTGGTCCATTCAACCACCTTCTCGCCCGACGGCACGCGTATTGTCACGGCTTCGGACGATGGCACTGCACGCATCTGGCACTTAGCCACAGGCGCGCCCGTCGGCGACCCGATGCGTCATGAAAAAGGCGTCAATTCAGCCACCTTCTCGCCCGATGGCACGCGTATTGTCACTGCTTCTGATGACAACATTGCACGTATCTGGGACGCAGCCACAGGTGGGTCTCTCTGGATATGGATCCATGATAAACAAGCTGTCAGGTTAGCCACTTTCTCGCCCGATGGCATGCGTATTGTCACTGCTTCGTACGACGACACTGCACGCATCTGGAACGCGGCCACAGGCGCGCCCATCGGCGAACCGATCCGTCATGAAAGAGGGGTCACTTCAGCCACGTTCTCGCCTGATGGCACACGCATCCTCACCGAGTCCGATGACAACACCGTCCGCCTCTGGAGTGCCCAAACCGGAGCGCCAATTGGCGAACCCATGCGTCATGAAGATGATGTCAATTCAGCCACCTTCTCGCCCGACGGCACGCGTATTGTCACTGTTTCTGACTTAGCACAGCACGCATCTGGTATGCAGCCATAGGTGCGCCTATCGGCGAACCGATCCGTTATGAAAAAGGGGTCAATTCAGCCACCTTCTCGCCCGATGGCATGCGTATTGTCACTGCTTCGTACGACAATACTGCACGCATCTGGAACGCGGCCACAGGTGCGCCCATCGGCGAACCCATGCGTCATGATTACATAATCTGGTCCGCCGCCTTCTCGCCCGATGGCACGCGTATTGTCACTGTTTCTGACGACAGCACTGCACGCATCTGGGACGCGGTCACCGGTGCGCCAATCGGCGAACCGATTCGGCAAGAAAACGGTTTCATATCAGCCACTTTCTCGCCCGACGGCACGCGTATTCTCACTAATTCTGAAAACAACACTGCACGCATTTGGTATGCAGCCACAGGTGCCCCCATCGGCGAACCCATGCGTCATGAGTACATGATCCGGTCCGCCGCCTACTCGCCCGATGGTACACAGGTCGTTACCGCATCCTGGGACTTCACCGCACGCATCTGGGACGCGGCGACAGGTGCGCCCATCGGCGAACCGATGTTTCATGAACAAGGCGTCACTTCGGCCACCTTCTCGCCCGATGGCACGCGTATTGTCACTGCTTCTAAGGACAAAACAGCCCGCATCTGGGACGCGGCCAACGGCGCGCCCATCGGCGAACCGATGCGTCATGAAGACGATGTCACTTCGGCCACCTTCTCGCCCGATGGCACGCGTATTCTCACTACTTCTAACAACAGCACTGCACGCATTTGGGACTCAGCCACAGGTGCGCCCATCGGCGAGCCGATGCGTCATAAAAAATGTTGCACTTCAGCCAGCTTCTCGCCCGATGGCACCCGAATCCTCACCGAGTCCGATGACAACACCGTCCGCCTCTGGAGTGCCAAAACCGGAGCGCCAATTGGCGAACCCATGCGCCACAAGGATGCTGTCCATTCCGCCGTCTTCTCCCCTGATGGCACCCGCATCGTCACTACTTCCAGCGACGGAGCGGCCCGGCTCTGGGCCGCATCCGAAACCCTGGAACAGTTCATCGCGCGCGTTCGCCCCGAGCTTCCTTCGTGCCTGACAGCAGAGGAGCGCGAGCGTTTCGGACTGCCGCCACGGCCGGACATCGCAACCAATCCCCTTTATTGCAAGGAAGGCTGACCCATGGACTGGCGCGAGGCGAGCCGCATCATCGGCAAGCAGGACAACAGGGACTATCTGCTGGCACCGGCGGCGCACGCCGAACTCTATCGCGCCAAGGCTCCTGCTCTTGCCGATGTGCTGGAAAGCTCCGCCCTTTCAATCGAGGCCCAGGCCTTTGAGGAGCGCGACGCGGTCGCCATCGAGGCCCAGAAAACCTACAAGGCCACCATGGGCCGGACCAATCTCGCAGTGCTGTTGGTTTCCATGCTGGGCGCAGCCAGCCTGGCGGCAACCATCCTGCTGCCGGGCAAGCCAGCCGTCTCGCAAGGTCTTTCCATCGGAACGGCAATCGTCAGCGGCATCGGTGCCTTCCTGTTGTTCCGCTTGCGCGAAGGCAAATTGCTGGAAGACTGGATGACCACACGCGCCGAGGCCGAGACCCACCGCATCGGCTATTTCACTGCCATTGGCGAGGCTGCCCGCAAGACAAAAGACGCCAGCCTAGCCCTGCTTCTTGTGGAATATTTTCGCCGCTACCAGTTCGATGTCCAGCACCAGTATTACAAGGCAAGCGGTGAGGATCACCGGCATTCGGCCAATCGCACGGTGACAATCGGCGGCGCAGGCGCGGCCGTGGCAACGGTTTCAAGCATACTGGGTTCCATGGGCAACACGTGGACTGCAGTTTTTGGTGCACTTGCGGTCGCCGGCGCTGCCATCGGGGCCTTTGCCATCGGGCGCGAGCAGATGACGCAGGACCGGCGCAATGGAGAGCGCTACCGGCGCACCGCTACAACGCTTACCGGCATTGCAAAGCAGATGAATGCCGTGCGCGATGCGGCAGCAAATGCCAATGGCGATGCTGTGTTCGAGTTCATCGCCGCCATCAACGAGCATGTCTCGCTTGAACACCGGCAATGGCTGGAGACCGCAGATTCCGAGAAGGCCGCCCTCGCCCGCCTTGGTGCTGCACTAGGACAGACTGGAAAACCGACTGAAGAAGGCGCCCCTCAAGCTGAAGGAAGCCCGGCATGATCGATGATCTGGCCAGGCGCATTTGTGATGTTGCAGGAGAGGACGAAACCGAAATCCTTGATCATGCCTGCTCGGCACTGTTGGCAGAAATTCAAAGTGACCGCGAAACGACCACAGAAGAAATCGCTTTGGCGGTGCTGAAATGCCTGCGCAAACATCGGCGTTTCGGGCATGTACGCAGCATGGCCAATGCCTTTCTGGATGATGGCTGTTCCACCCCTCCCATCCGTTACCTGCTTGGACATTCCATGATCGAAATGGGCGAGCTTTTGCCTGCCATCCATATGCTCGAGGCGGCCATTGGAGAAACCCAGGCAGGAGACAAGACTTGGGGTGAGATGAAGGGTGCACTGGGCCGCGCTTGGAAAGACAGGGCGCTGAAGACACGTGGCCGGCGGGATGATCTAGCCAGGAAGGCGATCCGGGAATCCGTCCGCCACTATCGCGAGGCATGGCTTCAGAACAAGCACGCATTCACCTATCAAGGCGTCAATTTTGTTGCCATGGCCCACTGGGATGCCGGTTTCGCGCTGGACACCGGTCTGCGCAAGGAAGCACTCAAGGCTGCCCATGAGATCGTTTCCATAGTTTCGGAAGTACCCGAAACCAATAGAAGCAGCTGGGATTGCGCTACAGCTGGGGAAGCCTGCCTCGCGCTCGGTAGAGTAGACGATGCCATCACCTGGTACCACACCTATGTGCGAAACGTTGACGACCCCTTCGACCTGGCATCTTCTGCGCGGCAGCTCCAGCTTCTATGGAAGGCAGACCATGACGAGCAGACACTCCGCATTGTAGCACCCCTCATCGGTAAGCTCGGCATTACTGCCGGCGGTACGTTTTCCATATCAACGGAAGCCTTGGAAAGCCTGGCAAAAATCCCGCAGGAACGCCACGAAGCAGTGCTGGGTGAAATAGGAACCCGCACGTATAATTGGGTACAAGAAGGAATTGCCAGAGCGCACTCAGTCGCCTTAGTCCGGCGTAACGGGTCAGCCCATGGCACCGGTTTTGTCGTGCGCGGCGGCGACTTAAGGGAAGACCTTGGGGACGAGCTTCTGGTAATGACAAATGCACACGTCGTGAGCGAACCGCCGGAGAAAAATGCTGCCAGCATTGCACAAGCGACGGTGAGCTTTGAATTGGCCGGTGGGCAAACTGCAAGGCACAAGGTTTGGGAGATTGTCTGGCAATCGCCTTCGTCAGCTCATGACGTGGCGTTGTTGAGGGTCAAGCCAGGGGTGCCGGATGGCATTGCTCCTCTGGAATTCACCAACAAACTGCCGGCATGGCTGGAGCGTAAGCAGGCAAGGGTTCATGTGATCGGCCATCCGGGCGGGCGTGAAATGAGCTTCTCTTTCGACGACAGCCAGCTTCTCGACTACGAACACGCCATCTATGGCGATCCCGCAAGCACGGCACCTTGCCGCATCCATTACCGGTCGCCGACTGAGAAAGGCAGTTCCGGAAGCCCTGTCTTTGACGAGAACTGGAACGTCATCGGAATCCACCATGCTGGTGGCAGTTTCGCTCAGATGCTTAACGGCGAACGCGGCGTTTATGCGGCCAATGAAGGTCTATGGATCGAAACGATCCGGCGGGCAATTGCGAAAGAAAAGCAGTAGGGAGGTGCGGGTTGCCAGTCTACAATCTGTTTCTCAGTCATTCTTGGTCATATCACCATCACTACGCGAATCTTTATTCACTCCTTCGCGCAGCTTATGGGTTTCAGTTCAGGAACTATTCAATCCCCCGCGATGATCCAATCCACGAAGCGAAGAATGCAGCGCAACTTCAGGCGGCAATCAGAAATCAACTAGCGTACTCCCACGCAGTGATCGTATTGGCCGGCGTCTACGCCTCCTACAGCCGCTGGATTCAATTGGAAGTATTTCTGGCGAAACAGTTTGGAAAACCGATTATTGCTGTAGAACCCTTCGGGGCAGAGCGGACTTCCCGTTTTGTCAGGGAAAATGCTGACCGCATCGTTGGATGGCGAACGAGCAGCGTCGTTCAAGCCATCCGCGATCTGGCGTGACATCTGATGTCACACACTCCCTCCGTCGCTCCAGATCCCGTCGGCCCAGCCCATCTTTTTCTGCTGCCATTTGATGAGTTCATAGCGTGTGACAGGCCCGACCAGTTGCGAAGCATCGGGAGCCAGGCCGAGCATCTTTTGAAGCGCGGCCACCCGCTTGCCTTGCGAGCCAAAGCGCACCCGACGAAGCGCCGGATCTGCTTCCGCTGCCTTTTTGATCCCACCGGACTCTCGTAGGGAAACAGCCAACGCAGCGTCGAGGCCGGTCAGAAGAATGCAACTGAACTGCCTGCCATCATCGCTCGTGGCATACTTGGCCTTCATGCCGAGAGCCTCACGGAAGTCGGCCCACAAGCCCGAATGCAGTTTGGATGCCTTGCTGTAGTCACCGGGCAGCGTCAGGCAACCAAGCGATGAGAATCCGTTGCTCATGCGGCCGGGGTGAATATTGTCGGCCGGTGCCGTCGGGTCCCAGAGGTCGTACCGGTCGTAGATGACATCATCAACCGAGCGCAGGACTACAACCCGGGATGCCCCGGTGGAAGCGTTCGACAAGCGCAGCACGCCGCGGATCTCGCCGCTTGTTCCGGCCCGATGCGTCCCGACCGTATAGGTGTAGCAGCCGGTCGGCAGGATGTTGCCCGATAGCGGCCTCTTTGCCTTGTGGAGGTTGTAGCAAGTCAGCAGAGCCTTGGCGTTGGGCACAGTCGAGGCCTTGTAGGCCCAGAGCTTCTTGGTATCGCGGTTGAGTACGCCAATCACGCAGCGGTAAGCGCGGTGATCCGGACGAATGTCAGAAAGTGTTACCGAAGACACGTTTTCGCGTTTGTCAGCTCCCTCGATGCGGGCGCCACGAAGCGCGAAGATGACGAGGCCGGGCTTGACCGCGAAGTCATTGAAAGCGATCAGGTTTTCGAGGTCTTCTGCCTTCAGGTCGAATGAAGCCTTTGCACCTGACTTGGGAAGATGCCGGTAGTCCGGCTGATCGTCATCGTTCGGGTTCCACTTCACATCCTTCAATGCTGGGCCGGCGCCTTCCAGGACATACCCTTCCTCGTCCACGTCCCAGTCGGCTGTCTCGTCGCCGATATCCGTCTGCTCGGCAACATCGGTGTGATCCTCGGCGGGCTTGCCAGCGCCTTCCAGAGTGAAGCCTTCTGGTTCGGCCTTGGCAGTCAGTGCTTCGAGCAGCGCCTCTTCCTTGAGACCCGCTTCGAACAACAGCGCCTCTTCCTCGCGTCGCTTGGCCAAACTGGAGCCCGCGCCCCAGATCCGCTTCATCGATCTCAATTGGGCAGGGATATTGCGAACATCGGCTGGTTTTCCGGACTTCATCAGGCGCGCAATCTCGCGCCCTTCCCGGTATCGGTCCCCGGCTGCCGAGAAGACACCAGTTCCCCGGTTGAAGGTTAGCGACAACAAGACGCCTCTGCAATGAGGGTGCAGCCGGTCGAGATTATCCACCGCGCCATAAAGCTGGCTGACCAGATCCGGCATCTTGGAATTGTCAAACTGCTCCAGCGCGGCATCCCAACTGATGACGATGTCTGATAGGCTTTTGACCAGCGCCTTGGCCTTGGTCACCTTGGCCGGCCGACCGGGCTCTGTGGTCTTGAAGCCGATGGTCTTCGCCAGACGGTCAAACTCCGCCTTGGGGATGCGCTTGCCCCAGTCTGCATGGAACTGCTTGAGCGAGTGGTAGCCGAGGTCATAACCACAGCCGATAGTGATGCCGGATGAATAGGCTGGCCAGATCGGCTTGCCCTTGATGATCTTCTCGTAATAGGCCTTGCCGCCAGTCTCGTAACCCACGCAAAAGTCGTAACCCTTCTTGGAGATGACTTCCTGCCACGGGCGATTGAGCTTTGTGGATTCCGACTGCGGCCCTTTTGGAGCCGGCAGGGTATTCTCTCCAGCCTCTCGATAGCCGAGCATCTCGGTCATCTCGTCATCAGTCAGGCCTTCCGGCCCGGCAATCTCATTGTCGAATGCACTCGTCATGACGTCCCTCTCCCGGCTGCAATCCTGCTCATTGTCAAGGATTGTCCCCTCACAGCACCAAATCATTGCCTTCGTTGATGACCCGGAAGCGGCCTGTATTGCCTTCCAGCCCTTCCACGCGCCTTGCCCGCGCCATAGGATCATGCTCGGCTAGGTGGGCCACATCGATGCGCGCCAGATCGCCTATTTCGACAATCTCGGTCTGGTAGGTGCGGAACGGCCCGTACACGAATTCCCTGGTAATATCCTTGATGAAGTCACCCTGGCTCAGCAGGTATCCGGTCACAGAGGGCTTGCGCGTATCGGCATTGATGATGGCGACGATCTTCCAGAAGGCCTTGGGGATCCTCACGACACCTCGGTAGAGCTGGTCATCATCGGCGAAAACCGGACCGGTAAACACGGACACCTTCAAGCCATGTGTCTTGGCATTGCCAAGCACATACTCCTCCAGCCTCAACCAATCCTTCTGGTTCAATGCCTCATGCTGGGGCGCCGCATTTGTATAGTGGAAAGTATCGCGATTGGCCTCCTCGGCCGTCCGCAGGTCGCCCCAGACCGGATCCTCCCGGCGCACCATGTGACCGCGATCAAGGGCATTCCCTTTGTAGCCGACATTGTCGATCTGAGCGTCAAGCGGAATGCGTCCGTCGACATACCACTTGTCGATGCGACCGACACGCTTGGCCTTGCTGCCGTCGATGTTGACAGCCGTGATCAAGGGGAGCTTCCGCTTCGTGCTCATCCAGACCGAAAAATGCCGGTACTTCAGTTCTTTAGTCGCGCCCCCGATGTCAGGATCCTGGACATCGGCAAGGTCGTCAATCCACACATGGCCGGGTTTCGGCGGGCTCAGCGCGGCCTGGGACAGGAAACGAGGATTGTATCCGTCGCGGCCTGCAAAGGTGGGCGGCAGGGTAACCCCGTCATGCTGATTTGCTTCGTTTACGGCACGAGAAACGACCACGCTTGTCGGCTCCAGGCCACGCAGCGCTGCCTCGATCTCGCTAGCCTGGACCGCATAGTTCGCCGCAAGGATCTGCCCTGCAAAGTGCAGGCCGACGACCTTGCCGGTACCGCGATCAACAACGATTGAACCGGAATTGCCCGGCATGGTCGTTGCGTCATGAGTGAACTCGCGCCGCTCGCCATCCACTCCGGTGACCTGTCCGAAAGAGAAGCGCTTGACGTTGTAGACATCGTCGAAATAGCGCAGCAGGTCATCCTGCAGGTTCGCATCATAGCTGCTTGTATCATTGGCAGGATACCCGATGACGGCAATGTCCTGACCATCCTCGACTGTGCCGTCGAAAAACTCTACCGGCGCAATGTCCTTAAGGTCATCGCCTTCGACAAGCATCAAGGCGATGTCCGGCGCCCGGCTGCCTGCCATGAACAGAACTTTTGGTGCCCCGCATCGGCTCGTGGCGCTGTTGCCATGTTCTGCCAGAAGGTCGAGGCGAATACGGTAGCTGTCATAGTTCGGAAGCAAGCGGAAAGAGTAGCCACCTCGCCCGTCAGGATCAGCAAAACTCTCCGCAACATGCCGGTTGGTAACGATGATCGCCTGATTGTCCCGCGGCTTGCGCGCGATCCAGCCTGTGCCGCTGTAGAGCCGGCCAGGTACGTTCACGAACTCGACACGCCCGGTTCGCCGGATCGCAGAAGCCATCCTCTGCCGGTCAATCCCCTTGATGATGTCCATCACCCGGCGCAGCGTGGTCGCTTCGTCAGGTAGGACGATATCGTTTTTGTAGACATAAAGCGGTGGGCGAATCTCGCGCTCTACCATCGCTTCCGTGACAAAGCGCCGATGGAAAGCTTCGCCTTCAAGACTTTCGGTACGAAGCGGCTCCAATTCAACGCCGCCGGAGGACCCGTCCCGCCCTTCCAGCGCGAGCCCGCGACCGCGGAGGCTCGGCACCCGCAATAAGCCCGACGCCAGCTTTTCGCGTGCGTCATCAAGCAAGCGCCGGTCATTGCGCGAAATTGCAGACAGACTCGGGGAAAGAAAATCACTCATGGGCAAACCCTCCGTACCAACCGCATCTTCGTGCGGTTTCGGCGCTACAGACGATATGCCCCAGAGAGATGATTTATGACCCAAAGTTGTATTTGACGCAAGGGGAGACTTAACCGAAATACTCGGCAAGCCAGTCTTTCGCTAGCCGCATTCTTTCGCACGCTTCATCGCATCACTAAGTCCATCGAGTGAAAATTGGTAGATGACTTTCAGATTGTTCTCTTTCAACGTCGCCTCCATTGAAATCATTTTTGATGTAAGCATCACTGAATTCAATTCCTCTTCCTTTGTCTTATCGACAATCCATGCATCTGTCTTTATTGTAAAAAACTCATAAAAATTATTTCCAACTTTTAAAGATATTATTTCTTCCGAAAATTCTTTATCAATATTTATCTGAGTCTCAGTAATGACAGATTTTTCATTATTCGATGAACTGAATGAGACCAACAAGAAAACATTCCCGTGATCGAAATTATCGGGCATCTTGCTATTGGGCATGGTACCAACAAAGCACTTGTTTCCTTGGTCTGAAGTCCATTGAAAGGCTCCCCATGCAGCGAATTGGCCAAGCTTGCGTGTGACTTGAGAGGAAGGATCTGAGCCTGCCGGCAAATCCGGTTTCGCCGGATCTTGCCTTGGAAGCGGAATGCTTGCGTTTTCGCCGGGTTGCTCAGCAGATCCACTATTCTCATCGGCAGGCTCGTTTGTTTTTGCGGCACCAAAGAATGCGCCGGAAAGACTGCGAACAGCGCCTTGTACGCCATCCTGAATCGCCCAGACGGCGCGGTCCAAAGGTCCGACATCGCTGTGAGCCTTCAGGTCACTCACTATCGCCCTGCCCTCGAAATCAACTGTCAGCAGAAAGCGGCGCGAGGAGTCCATCGCCGCGTCCCTTATATGGTGGCGATGCCCGCTGAAGCGATGGAGGAGCGAACCGCTTGCACTGTTCCAGATGCGGGTGACGCCATCATCGCCCAGCGTGACTATCTGGTTGTCGTTGGCGGCGAAGAACACATGTGAGACCGTTTCCGGGCTTTCCAGCAGGAGAGCCGGATCATTGCCTTGCGGATTAACGATCGCGAGCCTCCGGCTCTCTCCCACGCGCGCCAATCGCTGCGTGGTTGGATCCACGGCAAGTGATTGGCACGCACCACAGTCAAACAGGATTTCCTCTTGTGTTCCGGCATCCCAGAGGCCGGCAGTCTTGTCCACGGACGCGGTGACGATGCGCGTGCCATCGGGAGAGAAGGCGGCGGAGTAAACAGTGTTCTCATGGCGCATGGGTTCGCCGATGGGTGCTCCGGTTTGGGTATCCCAGAGGCCGGCGGTGGAGCTGGACGCGGTGACAATTTTGCTGCCATCCGGCGAAAAGGCAGCGGAGTTGGCAACCCAATCATGGAGCAAAGCATCGCCAGTTAGCTTTCCAGTGGCGGCATCCCAGATATGGACGGTCGGATCTTCTGATACGACCGCAATGCGCGTGCCATCGGGCGAGAAGGCGGCTGAAGTGACCCTTTCTTCATGACGCATCGATTCGCCGACGGGCGCACCTGTGGCCGCATCCCAGATGCGGGCTGTATTATCCCAAGACGCTGTGACGATGCGGGTGCCATCCGGCGAAAATGCCGCGGACAGGACAGAATCCTTGTGGCGCATCGCCTCAGCAATGGGCGCTCCGGTGGTTCCATCCCAAAGGCGCGCGGTTCGGTCCCAGGACGCCGTGACAATGCGAGTGCCGTCTGACGAGAAAGCTGCGGACCACACATCTCCCTCATGACGCATGGGTTCGCCTATAGGCATTCCGGTGGCCGCATCCCAGAGGCGAGCGGTACTATCCCAAGACGCTGTGACGATGCGGGTGCCATCCGGAGAGAAGGCGGCGGATTGGACCCGATCTTTGTGGCGTAAGGGCTCGCCGATCTGGACTCCCGTCGTCACATTCCAGAGGCGGGCAGTCTTGTCCTCGGACGCGGTGACGATGCGTGTGCCATCGGGCGAGAAGGCGGCGGACCAGACAATGTCCTCATGGCTTATGCGGCCTGTTGCCGGTATGAGCGTCGCCACACCCTGTTCAATACGCGTCACAACGCCGTCGGTATGAAACGCAAAGAGCGTATCGCCTTCCATCTGAAGATCGGCCACCGGAGCAAGCTGGTTCTCTGTACCGTTGAGGGACTCGGTCGGGTCCACCGGCACGGATTCCGGCTCAGAAACTGCCTCAGCTTTCTCAGGCAAGGGCGGCGGCTGACGGCCAGCCGCCGGTGGCTGGCCATTAGCCTCTATATCGATGAAACTGTTCTGATCGAATCCTTGCTGGGATGTGGCCGCCGTAGGAACCGGCGCCGGCGAGCCTGCGCGGAAGACATCCACTCTCCATCCGTTCCCGAGATCCGTTTGAGGAGGGGTGGAACGGGGACCATCCGGCGTGGCGGAATTGGTCTGCCGGGCAGCCTTCACGATGGAGCCATCAGCCATGCCAAAGTGGATTTGCCCACTCTTTTCATCCACCACCATCGCGGTGACGCCGGCTTGCGTGTCAAACCTGAATGCGCCCCGCACCGGCGCACGGCTGATGGTCGGTTCAACCGGCAACGTCGGGACGGGCGGAAACTGCACCATGGCAAAGCCCGACGATGCCCCTGGCGTGGATTCCCCGGCAAACCTGTTCAGCACTCCGCCATCCAACGGATAGATGACAAAGCCCTGAGGGTGCCAGGCCAGCATGCGCGCCGAGGCTGGCAGGCCGATGGTCTCCCACGCCGGTATGGGCACCGCTTCCGAGGAAGTGAGCTGCGCCTGCACGGGTTCATCCGGATTGAGCTCGGCTATCAGGATGGAAATTTGACCAATATTGAGCGTGGCTTCACCGCCATCGGGATGGGCAAGCCAGCGGGAGGCAATGTTGAGACCGAAATTTCCCGCCGGGCCGTATTTCTCTGAAACCGCAAGCCCCAGCATTGAAAAGCGCAACCCGGCATCGGCCACTGCTTGTTCGGTGGCGCCGGGCAGCGATATCCTGGCCAGCAAAGCGCCATTAGACCGCTGCCACACCTTGATCACGCCGTCATGGCTGGCCGTCACAACATTGACGCCGCTTTCGGTGAAGAGTGAATGCGACGGCATGGACCTGTGCGCCCTGCCCGCCTGCATCCATGGATGGGGAACCATGCCGAACAGCCGCTTTCCCTTGAAGAGGCCCTTTTCACCAAGCTCATGGTCCGTCAGCACGGTGGATGCATGATGGGTGTAGTAGTGCGCACCCATGGCCGCCAGGATGGCAATGACCATAAAATTCCGAATCCAATTTCGCGCGGAAGCTGGAATTCTGCCTGTGTAATTCATGAAAAAAGATAAATACTTAATATTCTTTATATATATATAATATTTCTATTAATTTTTTAACATATATCATTGAATTGGTTGATTCTGATTCTTATATATTAACATGACTCTTATTTTCTTGAACTAAAATATTATTAATATCATCTTTAGATGTTTTATTATCGGTTTTATTTTCATAATAATCAATTTTACTATTATCTAAATTATAATTAATATTAATTTCAATATCTAATATTTCGAATATATTATTTTCAACGAAAATATTTTCTTTTGAAGATACGCTTCTAGACAGATCTATCACTTTCATATACGGAAAATGAAAAGGTACTTTTGCCGGATCATCAAAACTTGCAGCAACCAGTTTGCCAGTCCGGCGCGCATTGTAGATTTCCTCTATTTGCCGGAACGAGTGCTTGGTCCGGGAATTTTCAGACCAGAAGACGAGAACGGCATCCACCTCCTTCAAGACCTTCTCGAACTCATCATCCCACCGCTCGCCAATTTCAATACCGACAACCGTTTCCGGATCATCAGGCTTGAACAAACGACCGGAAGGGATCTCATGCGGCCGGTCGATACAAAGACGGATGTTTCCGGGATCTGACTCCAGGATCATGTCGAGATAGGGCGTCAGCCGACCCTTGTCTTCTTTCACATGGGAGACGTAGACAGTTTTCATTTTGCTACTCCCCCTACCCTAACTGGCTGACGCATTCCCCCTATCACTGCATCACGTATGAAGAAGAAGACGATTATTAGCCCCGCAATTGCCGTACCGGTGGCCAGCAAGAAAAGGGGCATCCACGGGTTGGTGGCTGCAGGATCCTCACCCGGCCAGGGATAAAGAACAGCCAGCACCAAGCTGAACAGGATGAAGAGCGAGAGCTTGCCCAGTTCCCGCAGCCGGTGAATCGCGGTGAAATCGCCCAGTTTTTGTCGCCAAGTCCGGTCCACGGGCACCACAAGTTCAGTTACTTCTGCATCCACAAGGCTTTCCAGCAGAACGGCATCCTGCTTGAGCTTGCGCCTTGTCTTCATCCCTTTCGGAGCCGATGCAGGCTCCTGCCCAATTCGCAGGGTGATCGCATGGCGGTCACCTGGGTCGGCGCTGATAGTGCGCCGATTCAGGAGCTCGACGATCTCAAGCACTGCACGCTTGTGCTCCTCGGGAGCTTCGGTGCGAAAAAGATCCAGAAGCCTTTGGCGCACAGGATCCGGCATCCATCCCCGCCGGAACCAAGGCAGCCCGGTCAGCCGCATGGCCCGCTCTTCTGTATGGTACGGATTGCCGCTCCGGTCTTTGAGACGAAGTCCGAGAAACAGCGCAATGGCCCAGTTCATTTCAGGATAGATCGCGCAACTGGCCAGCCAGTGAAGCGCCGTGCGATCCTGAGCGCCGAAATGGTAGCGCAAGTCGCGCAGCAATTCATGCCAGTCTTCATCATCAACGTCATGGGAAAGCAGCCATCGATCAGGTCGGATCTCCCAGCTCAAGGGCCTCCCGGATGAGGAGTACCGCTCGAGTATGGTCTCCTCGTCACTGTTCATGATCCGGACGGCAGCTGCGAGGCCTTCCAGGGTTGCCGGTTGCGGACTGGCATCAAGCAGTTCTGCCAGCGTCACCTCGCGGCGATCCATGTCCTTCCGGTCCACCGGTGTCAGGTAGGCGCGGTGGCTCCAGAGGCGGACGCCGAAAGACCATGGCCAGACTGCCCGCGCGCCCGGACGCAGAAAAGCATCGCCTGACCCGATATAGACCAGGTTGTGATCGGGAAAACGGTCATACAGCGCGCCGAGCGTCAGCCCGTCATCATCGTCATCCTTGTAGAAAATATTGGCGTCGGCATCCATGAAATACCGCTCGGCTGTTGCATCCCCTTCGTGCAAACCCTTGAAGAGATCGTCCATCCGGCTGGCATCCTGGTCACCACTGCCCTCGCGCGCAATCACAAGGAGATAGCTCGGGCGAACCTTGGTCTCCTGATGGCGGGCCGAAAACCATCCGCCATTGCGCAGCGTGGCTTCAATGCTTCCCGGTATATCAATGCGCCCTGTCGGGATTTCCCTGTGACGGGCCATTTCTCCGGAAGCCAATCTCAGGCTGCGCTCCAACCCGTCACGATAGTGTCCGGCCGAGACCGCAACTTCAGTCATGATGGGCTCAACTTCGGGCATGCGGCGGCGCAGATAGTCCTTGAGGCGTGATCGTTGCCGGGAAAGCCAATACGCCGCCAGCACCAACGGCAAAAATACGAGGAGCCCGCCCACGAGCGCCAAAGGCTCTGCCCGTGACAAGGCCGATGTCTCGGTTTGAGCCGCGTTACCCGTTCCCAAAAGGTCAGGCGGAAAAACGGCCTCCGCAAGGATCGTTGAAACTTCCGCGGTTCCTGTTTCGTGGCGCGGGTTCTCGAAACTGTGCATCGAGGCGACAACCGCCGAAAATGCCTGGGAGAAGACGAAACTGGTTTCTGTCGAGGCCACTTCTCCTGACACGGGAGGAAGGACGTCGATCAGGACAGGCTTGTCATGTGGCATGTTGAGATCAGCGGTCGCCTTCCGAAGGAAGCGGACCCAGCGGGTGCGGTCTGACGTTCTGTCCTTTGTGGGATAGAGGCGCTTGGCAAGGTCAACAAGGGTCAAAGTGCGATCAGCAGGCAGAGCGCGTGCCAGCCTTCTGGCTGCATTCGCCACGCGTTCTTTTTCCACGTCGTCCATTTCGGGCAGAGTAGGACCGGTATCAGTTTTGGGGTCGGTCACGTCTCCTGATTTGGGTATGACAATGACAGCGCATCCAGGCTGCCCGGATACACAGGGCGGATCAATTATCTTAAAAAAGAAAATCTTGTATCCGATGACTGCCCCAAAAATCAGAACAGCCAAGACGAACAGCAGCACAGGAGGCTTCAACCGTTCCTTCAACCTCCGAAGGGCCCTCCAGCCGGGAATTTCTTTGACGGGAGTACCGGGTTCCTCAGTCGGTGGCTTACCTAAAGTTTCGCCAAATGCATGCTGGAAGGCGGTTTCGAAGGACTTCCGGCCATCTGGCGATGTCAACAGGACGGCAGCGAGACGCCCTTTCAAGCGGGACAGCGGAAAAGGAACATCATCCTTTTCCAACAGCCCAAGCATGACGCGGTTTGCGCTCAGCTCCTGCTCCGGCGTGACATCCAGCCCTGCTTTTCGCAGAACATCGATCAGCCCGCTCAACCGCGCACCGAAAGTGCCGGCTAGTTTTCTGGCCAATCTCTGTTCTGCCGTCGCCATGGCGTTCTGAAACCGCGCCTAGGACACTGTAAAATTCATGAGAAGCTTACGACCGGCCTCTTGGTCCTTCTGGTTCTTGAGCAGCACTGAAAGCCGCGAAGCTGCCCTGTCCCGCATTTCTGTAAGTCCGATATCCTTGGCGTTTCTCTGGCCGGAAAGTACGCTCAGCCAGTCCAGCAGTTCGGCCGTGGACGGACGTTTGACCAGAATCGGCTGCCGCAGGTCACGCAATTGTTGGAAATAGGTGATCCCATCGCGCGCCAAGCGGCTCGTCGCCATCTCCGGCTCGAAATGCGCTGCAACGATATCTTCGAGAAAATAGTCGCCTTCAATTTCAGCCTGACCGCCTGCTTCCGATCGCCGCTTGGGGAACGGAATGTGAAAATAGGCGCAGCGCCGGAGGAATGGTTCAGGAAGCTGACGTTCCGAATTGCTGGTGATAATGATGATCGGCCGAAGCCCGACTTCTTTGAGGTCGGGCGTCTCGGCATCACCCAATTCGCGCACGCGGAAACGCATGGTGTCGATTTCGTCGAGGAGGTCGTTTGGAAAGTCCTTCGGGGCCTTGTCGATCTCGTCGATCAGAACAACGGAACGCTCGGGCTTTCCAGGATGGCTGAAGCCCGGCATGGCCTTGTCAAGAAACCGGCTGACATCCTTCGTGGGATGTGCGGCGAGGATGGCCTTTCCAAGTGCCGCATATTCGATGAAGGCACCGGGATTAGCCGCTCGGAGGCGCTCTTCCTCGGAAAACTGGCCGAGCTGAGAGGCCGAAAAGCGTCCGAGCGCATCATAGGTGTAGAAAAGGTCCGTCGCCACCGACGTGGTCTTGGCCACGAACTTGTGGAACCGCGGCAAACCGTATTTGGCGGCGACCCATTTTGCACAACCGGTTTTGCCGCTGCCAGGCTCCCCTGTAAGCAGCAATGGCTTGCCCAACTCCATGGCCACCTCCACGGCATCCACCAATTCGGGATGGGGGCGGTAGTTGCTCACTTCTGCAGTACCCGAATTCGATTTTTTCTCAGGTGCCATCACGCTCGCCTTTATCTGCCATTCTTGTGAAAATCCAGGACCCTGCCCCAGGGTCTGCTCGCAAGAACGATCTCATGGAACTTTTGCATACTGACTTCATTCATATCGCGGAAGTGCGTGGTCCTGACCTCGTTTTCCAACTCACCGGGTTGGATCCTGAGCCGATCCAGTTCTTTGCGCACCACGTCTTTTGACAACCAACTCTGGAAATTCAGGCAGGAAATTTTCTGCAGCCGGCGCGGTGGTGAAATCCCTGCACCAAGGTCCAGGCAAGCCGCCTGGATATCGGCATCCTTTGAAGGATCGCACATGGCAGCCAGGATCGTGCAAACCGGCGATCCCGCGTCCCTGTCAGCGCCGAACCTGTGGTCATACTCCGCAATCGCATTGTCGATTGTTTCAACCCAGATCGACAGGCGTTCACGAATATCTGGCTGCGCTAGTTCTGCAAAATTCAGCTGCGCATAAAGCACAACCGGCCGTTCATGGCGGATGTTCTCGTTGAAGGAGTTCCGGCACTCTTTGCCTTGCAGCAAATCATGCAAGTCGTCTGCCAAAAAGGCAACGTCAGTATTGAGGTCCAAGCCAAGCAGGTTTTTCGACCAAGTTTCACTTGCCGTAGACCCATCCGGCTTCCAGATGTCAGGGCCGTCGAACTCGGATAGACGCTCTGCGAACTTGTCGAACACATCATCGGCATGGCAAGGCACAACATAGTGCCCAACCCGCTTGCGCTCATTGACCTGCCGTTCGATCAGCGCAGCGTGCCTTTCACGGTTGGCCAGGTAGGGCGCATTGTAGAGATCGATCACGGGTTCTTCAATGTCGGCCACTGGACCGTTGCGCAAGAGCTTGCCCAGCCTCGTCAACACATCAGCGAAAGGGCCGTTCCCTTCCGAAAGATTGGCTACCTGGATGTAAGGATAGTGAAACGGTGTAGTGGCAGGATCATCGAAACTTGCGGCAACCAGCTTGCCAGTCCGCCGCGCATAGTAGATTTCCTCCCTCTGCGGACCCGACTCCTTGATCCGGGCTTTTTCTGACCAGAAGACAAGAACGGCATCCACCGCCTTCAAAGCCTTCTCGATCTCATCATCCCACCGCTCGCCGATTTCAATACCGACAACCGTATCTGGATCATCACGCTTGAACAATCCGCCGGCAGGGATCTTGTGCGGCCGGTCGATCCAAAGCCGGATGTTTCCGGGATCTGACTCCAGGATCATGTCGAGATAGGGCGTCAGCCGACCCTTGTCTTCTTCCACATGGGAAATGAAAACCTGCTTCACCAATCAATCCCTCGCCGGACCACCCCAAGGAGGTGGATTCCCGGTCAATTGGTGCCCCTTGCGGAAAACTTCCGTTTCCTTTGCGGAAGAATAGCCACAGATCATTTTCCAATACAACCATGCTGTGCGAAGTCGTGTTTTCGGGTCAACGACAAAATCCGCCCATCCGCTATCCTGTCATGGCTGCATCATTGCAGGCCGTGATCCAAGGTGCGAGGCGGGCATAGGAGACATCCGGCGGTGGCGAGCTACAGGAATTTCAAATTAGCCATCTCAATCGAGCTGGAAGACGCGCGCGAAGTGACGTCCATTGACTGACCAAATCACGCAGTTTCCATTCTGAGCAAGCTTGCAAATTCCCCGGTCTTCCCGTGCACCTTTTATAAAAATGCGACAAGTTCACTGCACGGAATTTGCAACAGGGTCATTGCAAATGTTTGTAATTTATGGATTTTCCGTCCAGTCCATCATCGGCGCAATGGAAAAGATTTTCTCTTTGTTTTTCAATGATTTGTGATACACTACAACAAGATCATACCATGAACGACATGCACTGAAATGGACTGAATTGCACGGGTTTGTACCGGATTTGATCCAGAATTGCACGGAATTCGCACAAGCGTCCGAAACCGCTAAAGTGGCATCATCGCGGCGAGCTATCCCAACACCCAGCCGCTGACCTGCGCCTGAACACGGCTGCCCGAATTCTCGCTGTTGGACGACACGGCCAGCGCCACCAGATTGCGCATTTCAACCCCGAACACGCGCGCGAAATCGCGGGTCAGGTCAACGCTTTCGCGGAACTCGCCTGTCGCAGGGCGGCGCTGCACGATGTTGCGCAAACGGTCAGGCGCTTGGGGGCTGGGAATGATGGTGCCCTGCGGGTTGTCCCCGCCCCAAGTGTACATCAGCACCTGCACATTGCGGTTGCGCAACAGGCTGGAAATTGACGTGCCGGGGCGCACGCGCGCGGCGGCATCATCGGTCGCATTCACAAAGAACACACCCAAATTGCGGTCGTCATTGCCAATGGTTGCAAGGTCGGACGGGGGCACGGAACTGTCCACGCGCCACGTCCATTCTGCGCGGCGGCTGGCAAACAGGTCACTGGGCAAAATGCGATACAGGATCGAGGATGTCCCTTCCGAAGCAACTGACAAGCCGTTGGGCCCGGGGACGAAGGTGTTGGGTTTCAGGCTGCGAAAGATGAGATGATCCCACCCTTGACCGAAGCTGATCGAACTGGCGCGCGTTGCGCGCGGCAGGGCAGCAGCAGCCAGTGTCCCAAGGCCAAGCGACAGGGCGGTTCGGCGGGTCAGGTGAGCAGGCATGAAAACTCCTTGAAGCGGCTTGTCGGTCAGAAGTGTCCGCCCTGCGATAAGCCTGAGTTAGGGCAGATGTTTGATCTTTCCGTTCACTCTTCGGTGAAGGGTGGCCTGCACACGGTGAAACGCCGAACGGCAAACTCCAGCACAATCGGATTGAATGAAACCCCGGTGCAATGGTAACGTCTCTGAGAGCGATCCCTTCGCCACGCCGTAACCAACATTTCTGGATGATTGCTTGAAGGCTGAAACCATCAAACTGCCGGATCCTCTCGCGGGAATGCGGCTGTTGGCACGGCGGTTCCGTCTGGCCTTGGTTTTTGCTGTCTTTGCCTTCATTCTCGCCTTCAGCCTGTTC
This sequence comes from Zhengella sp., assembly GCA_041738295.1. Classification (GTDB taxonomy): domain Bacteria; phylum Pseudomonadota; class Alphaproteobacteria; order Rhizobiales; family Rhizobiaceae; genus Zhengella. Next base: position 29,269 of record JBGSQC010000070.1, read on the forward strand.
ACCAGCGACGCCCATGCCCATGGCGCAATCGCCGAAGCGGGTCACGAAAGCGTTGAACTGGCAATCGATGCCCCGCAATCCTCATGCCCCGATACCGGGTGCGAAGCCGATGCAGCCGAGGACGCAACGGATGCCTGCACATCCGGGTGCTGCACGATGGCGGGATGCAGTTCCTGCCTCTTCGCCTCTGATCGGCCGCTTTACGGCTGTCCTACGGGGCGGCTGACCATCCTGTCAGGCGATCAACTCTGGCATGATAATGTGATGCAGCTTTTACGCCGTCCTCCAAGGGACCTCGCCTGATCATCGTCACCCCGTCGCTGGAAAGAAGCGGCGGAGCCGAATGGAGAGGCAATCCCGGAGCCGTCAATGGCTATTCTGCGCATACAATTCCTCCTCGCGATGTTTGCCCTGTTTCTTGGTTCTGCCAGTCATGCCCATGAGGGTCATGATCATGGCGATGCACCAATCCCCTTGACCATCATCACTGCCCCGCGGGCATCGGCGAATTCGCCGCTGTTCGAGCTCGTTGCGGTCCTGGACGGAACAACACTCCGGCTGTTTCTTGACCGGTTCGACACAAATGAACCGGTGACCGGCGCCCGCATTGATGTCGAAACGCCGCAAGGCCCGGCAACGGCAACAGCCGCAGGCGAAATTTACACGCTGGACGCTCCCTGGGCGGCAGAACCGGGCAGCTTCGATCTTCTGTTCACTATTGGAACGACAACGGAGTCCGACTTCCTGACTGCCACGCTGGAGGTGCCGCCAGTGAAGGCCCCGGCCGCCGAGGCACCTCCAAGGTTCTTGCCTGGCCTGACGGACGGACTTGGCACACCGGGTGCCCCGCGCGCCATGGCTTTGGCCATCGGGACAGCGCTTGCAGGGTTCTTCTTTGGTGCAGTTGCCACGCGAATGCGCAGATCCAGGGCCGGGCAATCCGCTATGCTGCTGGCGTTGGTCTTTCTTGCCGCCGGATCCACCTATGCGCAGGCCCAGACCACGCCCGGCCAGTCGCCTGAAGCGGTTGTCCGCGATGTGGCCCAACGCTTGCCCGATGCACGCATCTTTGCGCCCAAGCCTGCTCAGCGCATCCTCGCCATCCGCACTGATCCGGCTGTGATGGCAGACCATAAACGCAGGATCGATCTGCCTGGCCGGGTCATTCCAGATCCCAACCGCAGCGGATTTGTGCAAACGGCGGTCGGCGGACGCCTCCTGCCGCCGCCTGGCGGGTTTCCGTCTCTGGGGGCAACGGTTTCAGCAGGACAGCTGATGGCTTTCGTGGAACCGACGCTTGGTGCCGCCGACCTCTCCAACATTCGCCAATCAAAGGCTGCCCTGGATCAGGACATTGCACTGGCAGAGCGAAAGATCGAACGCATCCGGCAGCTGTCGCGCTCGGGAACCGCGTCGAAATCCGAACTCGAAGAAGCCGAATTGACCCTTGCAGGCCTTCGCCTGCGCCGCACGGCACTGGACTCCATCCGGATGGAGCCGGAAAAGCTTCTGGCCCCCGTCTCGGGCATTGTCTCGAAGGCCAATGCTGCGCCGGGCCTTATCGCGGAGACCAACACGGAAGTCTTTCACATCATTGATCCGCTCCAGCTGTGGGTGGAGGCCTATGCCTTCACAAAGACCGATATCGGCACAACCGCTTCGGTCCGCACGCCGGCAGGCTCCTCGGTCACTCTTGCCTTCGTGGGCGCCGGATTTGCCGAGGATGGCCAGGCCCAGCCGCTGCATTTCAGCCTTGACCCGCAAGGCAGCGAGCTCAGCCCCGGCGACCGGGTGACTGTCCTGGCCGAAACAAGCAGTGTCGTGCAGGGCATTGCGGTCAGGCGGGAAGCGGTCATCCGGGGACAGAATGGCGAGAGCATGGTGTTTGTTCACTCCGGGCCCGAGATCTTCGAGCCACGCCCTGTCCGCACCGCACCATTGGACGGCACGCATGTGATCATTCTGGCAGGCATCACCGAGGGGGACCGCATTGTCACCCAGGGTGCCGAACTGCTGAACCAGTTGCGGTGAGAGGCGGCACATCATGTTCACCTTCCTCGTCACCCAATCCCTGCGCAACCGCATCCTCGTTCTGGCCGTCGCCGCCGTGTTAATGGGCTATGGCGCTTTCACGGCCGCCTTCCTGCCGGTGGATGTTTTTCCTGACCTCAACCGGCCGACGGTCAACATCATGACCGAGGCCGAAGGACTGGCCCCGCCGGAGGTCGAACAGCTGGTCACCTACCCCATCGAAACGCAGATGAACGGCTTGCCCGGCGTGGAGCGTGTCCGCTCTGTTTCCGGCGTCGGCCTTTCGATCATCTATGTCGAGTTCGACTGGGGAACCGACATTTACCGGAACCGCCAGCAGATCGCCGAGCGACTGACCCTTGTATCGGCGCAATTGCCGGCTGGTGTTTCCCCGCAAATGGGCCCGATCAGCTCGATCATGGGCCAGGTGATGCTTGTGGCAATGACGGCGCCCGACAGTGTGACAGCGATGGAGCTGCGCGAGGCAGCCGACTTCCTGGTCCGCCCTCGCCTGCTGACCCTGGCCGGAGTGGCCCAGGTCATCCCCATCGGTGGCGAAGTGCGCCAGTATCGCGTCGCCCCTGACACGTCCGCCATGCGGATGCTGGGGGTAACGCTGGAGGACATCGAGAAATCCCTGACCGCTTTTGGAGCCAATACCGGAGGCGGATTTACCGACCAGTTTGACCGCGAGTATCTGATCCGAAACATCGGAATGACCCGCAGCCTTGAAGACTTGGGCAAGCTGGTGGTCAAGAGCAATGGCAAGCAGACAATCCAGCTTCACCAGGTTGCGGAAGTGGGTTACGGCGCCCGGCTCAAGCGCGGCGAAGCCGGCTATATGGGCAACCCCTCGGTCATCATCTCCATCGAAAAGCAGCCCGATGTGGACACGGTCAAGCTGACGCGCCAGGTCGAAGCGGCGCTGGCTGACATAACCGCCACCCTTCCCGACGGGATCAGGGCCGACCAGGTCCTGTTTCGTCAGGCGGACTTTATCGAAACCTCCATCCGCAATGTCGAGAAGGTTCTTCTCGAAGCGGTTGTCGTGGTGTCGATTGTCCTGTTCGCCTTTCTCCTGAATGTCAGGACCACGCTGATCTCATTGACTGCCATCCCTGTTTCAATCCTGGTCACGGCCATTGTTTTCAAGGCCTTCGGGCTGTCAATCAACACCATGACCCTTGGCGGTCTGGCCATTGCCATTGGCGAATTGGTTGATGATGCGGTCGTGGATGTGGAGAACATCTTCCGCCGCCTGCGGGAGAACCGCGAAAAAGGAAATCCGCGTTCAGCGTTTGATGTCGTCGTGTCTGCCTCGCAGGAGGTCCGCTCGGGCATTGTCTATGCCACCATGATCATCATTCTGGTCTTTGTGCCGCTCTTTGCCCTTTCAGGCATCGAAGGACGCCTGTTTGCGCCGCTTGGGCAGGCCTACATCATCTCCATCCTGGTCAGCCTGCTCGTTTCCATCACGCTCACCCCGGTGATGGCCTACTACATGCTGCCCGGCCTCAAGAGCCTGGAAGAAAGGGAAAGCTGGCTGGTTCGCACCTTGAAAAAAGGCAACCGTGCCGCCCTCGGTTTCGTCTTCCACTGGCAGAAAACACTCATCGCGCTGTCGGTTGCCATGGTCTGCATGGCCGGATATTCGGCCACCACTCTGCCCCGGGCATTCCTGCCGCCGTTCAATGAGGGCACGTTCACGATCTCCATGCTGTTCAATCCCGGCATCTCGCTCGCAGAGTCCCATCGGGTCGGCCTGATTGCAGAAAAGCTTATCCTCGATGTTCCCGAAGTCAGGGCGGTGGGTCGAAGGACGGGCCGAGCTGAGCTCGACGAGCACGCTGAAGGCGTCCATTCCTCGGAGATCGAGGTGGATTTGGAGCGCTCCGAGCGGGCCAAGACCGAAATTGTCGCCGATATCCGCGCGCGGCTTTCCATCCTGCCGGTTGCCGTCAATGTCGGCCAGCCGATATCCCATCGCCTCGATCACATGCTTTCAGGCGTGCGCGCGCAGATTGCCCTCAAGGTCTATGGACAGGATCTCGATACGCTCAGGCATGTGGCAGAAGACCTGAGGGGCCGCATCGCAAGCATTCCGGGTCTTGTCGACCTTCAGGTCGAGAAGCAGGTGCGCATTCCCCAGCTCGAAATCCGGGTCGACTATGACCGCGCCGCCTTGTTTGGCACGCAACCCGCAGCTGTGACCGAAGCCCTTGAGCAATTGTCCAACGGACGTGTCGTCTCACGCATCGCCGATGGAAACCGGACATATGATGTCGTGTTGCGCCTTGCCGATGACAAGCGCACCACGCAGACACTGTCGGACATGCTGATTGAAACACCGGCCGGTTGGGTGCCGGTGCGCGAATTGGCTGAGGTGCGCGAAAGCGACGGGCCCAACCAGATCCTGCGGGAAAACGGCGTGCGGCGCGTGGTCGTCCTTGGCAACACCGACGGCAAGGCCGACATGGCCGATGTCGTCGGCCAGATCCGCACCATGGTGGCCGCTGCCGATCTGCCGGACGGCTACACCGTCTCACTCGAAGGAACCTTCCAGGCGCAGGAGGAAGCCAGCCGGACCATCGCATTTCTTTCGCTGGTTTCTCTGGGGCTGGTTTTCGCAATTCTGCTCAGCCGGTACCGTTCTGGCGTCTACGCCCTGATCATCATGGTCTCGGTTCCGCTGGCGCTGATCGGATCAGTCACCGCCCTTTGGATTGCAGGCCAGCCGCTCTCCGTGGCCTCAATGATCGGCTTTATCACGCTGACCGGCATTGCAGCCCGTAACGGCATCCTGAAAATCAGCCACTACATCAATCTGGCCCTTCACGACGGCATGGTCTTCGGGCCGGAACTGGTGTTGCGCGGATCGCTGGAACGGCTGACCCCGGTGCTGATGACCGCGTTCTCGGCGGGGGTTGCCCTGGTTCCACTTATGATCGATCCCTCTTCGCCCGGAAAGGAGATCCTCAATCCCGTGGCCATCACGATCTTCGGCGGCCTTGTCTCGTCCACCTTGCTCGACACGTTCCTGACACCAGTGCTGTTCCTGCGCTACGGACGCAAGCCCCTGGAGCGGCTGATCGAAGCAAACAGGGTGGGAAGCCACTCTATTAAAACCTCACAGGCCGCCCCCATCCATACTTTCTAAAAAACAGACAAAGGAAACTCCGATGAAGAAACGCCTGATCCTCTCTGCCCTCTTCCTGTCGACGGCGGCCTTTGCCCACGAGGCCGACATTGGTCCTCATGGTGGCAAGCGGGTTGACGCGGGGATTTACCGCGTCGAACTGGTTGGTTCGGGCACCACGGTCAATGTCCACATCATCGGGGATGATGGCAGTGATATTGATACCAGCACCATGAGTGGCGTGGCCATCCTCCTGATTGACAACAAGCCGGTACGAACCCCTTTGGCCCATTCGGCTCCTGGCCTGTTGTCTGGCAATGCCGGTGTCGCGGTACCAGAAAAGGTCAAGGGCGCTGTCCAGTTGACCGGCGCAGACGGCAAGACGGTTCAAGCCAAATTCTAGGTGTCGGCCCGTCCCAAGATACGGCCAGCGCTTTGCCGGCATTGGCAAGGCCTACCGCAGCCGGCTTGTTCGTCATGGTCGGGTGATAAATCAGCGCGTCTGGCTTGCGGAACCGGACAAAACGCCAACAGTGGAGTTTCACTCAACGCCTTCGCGATGTAGGGAAAGGGACGCAATTGCTGCGGCCTGACCTGAATGGCCGAGAAGCAAGGAAGGCTACCATGCCGGACCAGAATGAAAATGAACTGCCGATCGAACTGAATCTGACGGAAAAGGCAGCGATGCCGCGCCGGTGGTTCCGCAAGCGGTATCTGCTGGTGCTACTGGCTCCCGTCTTCATGTTCACCGGAGCGGTGATGGGCCTTTATTTCCAGCCTCCCGCGCTGCAGAAATTCTACGCCCTGACCGGACTGCAACCCGGAGCCGGGTCTGACAAACCCATCGCCTTGCCGCCCGATATCGAATTGCCGCCCAAGATGGCCGAGACCATGCTGCCCACCGATGTGGTGGGCCTTGCCCGCGTCATGCCGCGCGGTGATGTCTCCATTGTCGCTGCACCCTATGGCGCGGGCGACGCCCGCATCGCGGAGATCCTCGTTTCCGAAGGCGATCGCGTGCCCAAGGGGGCTCCGCTGGCGCGGCTGGACAACCGGACAGCCTTGGAAGGCGCCGTGTTGATGGCTGAGGCCACTCTCGCCATCCGCCAGGCTTCCCTGATGCAAACCCGCGCGGCAGTGGAAGCCAGCCGCGATGAAGCGCAGGCGGCTCTCGATCAGGCCACCGCGACAGTGACCGAAGCGACGTCAAGTCTCGCCCGGACCGAAGAGCTTTTCCAGCGTTCGGTAGCCACCAGGGCCACGCTCGATTCCGAGCGCACTGCGGCAGAGGCGGCACGGCTGGCCGTTGCCCGCGCCGAGGCCACGCTGAAGCGGTATTCTTCGCTTGCGCTCGACGATCAACCCGATGTGGTGGTCGCCACCCGCAATGTCGAAGCTGCCGACGCCGATCTGGCGCGTGCCAAGCTCGATCTTGAGCGCGCCATCGTCGTGGCCCCGATTGCCGGCACGATCCTGGACATCCGGGCAACGCCCGGCCAGCGCCCGCCCGCAGACGGGATCATGGACATGGGCGATACCGATACCATGATGGCAGAAGTGGAGGTCTGGCAGGACCGCATCGCAACCGTGAAGCCCGGACAGCCTGTTGAACTGGTGGCCACCGCTCTGGGCCAATCGCTCGTCGGCAAAGTCGAGAGCATTGGCCTGACGGTCGGACGGCAGGGAATGATCTCCGATGACGCGGCAGAAAACAAGGATGCACGGGTGATCCGCGTGCTCGTGGCACTGGATGCGGCTTCATCCGGCGTGGCTTCCCGCTTCACCAATCTCGAAGCCGTCGCCCGGATCGACACCACGGCCACCGCGCGGGGAACCCAGTGAGCCGCCTGCTGCAATTCCTGTTCGGGCGGCTGCCGATCGGCTGGCTGCAACTGACCCACAACCGCACCCGGTTTGCCGCCGCGCTGGCCGGAGTGGCCTTTGCCAATGTGCTGGTCTTTGTCCAGCTTGGCATCATGAACTCCATGGGGGCGGCAACGCTGCGCCCCTATGACTTTTTCAAGGCCGATATCATGATCTCGGCAGGCGATGCCAATGCGCTGGCCGATGGTGGCAATGTGGCACGCCAATGGCTGATCCAGGCCATGGCCGACCCCGATGTGACCGACGGCACGGGCTTGTTTCTGGCCAATGTCCCCTGGGACCGGGGAAACAAGGACATCAGCCTGACAACCTTTGGACTTGACCCGGCCAAGCCCGCCTTCATCGCCCCCGAAATCGCCGGTGATCTGACCCTGTTGCAGGTGCAGGATACGGCAATCCTTGACCGACTGGCGCGCGGATTGGGCAAGGACGAAGCCGCCGCGATCCGCCAGCAAACGCCGCTCTCTTTCGAGACCCAAGGGCGGACCCTGATCGCCTATGCCACATTCGCCGGTGGTGGCGGATTTGGCGGCGACGGCTACATGCTGGTATCAGACCAGACATTCCTGTCGCTGTTCCCGGCCCGAAGCTCCGCAGCGCCCGACCACATCCTGCTGCATTTGCGTGCCGGCGCTGATGTGGAAGGCGTTGTCGCCCGGCTCAAGACACTGATCTCGGATCCTTCCTTGCGCATCCGGTCCTTTGCCGATGCTGCGCAGGAGGACTTGCGCTATCAGCAGACCCGCCGTCCAACCGGGATCATCTTCGGCTTCGGCGTGCTGATCGGCGTTCTGGTGGGGCTGGTGATTGTCTATCAGGTGCTTTCCACCGATGTGGCCGACCATTTGCGCGAATATGCCACCTTCAAGGCCATGGGCTACGGTCCGGGGTTTTTCTTCGGGGTCGTTCTTGAAGAAGCGCTGGTGCTGGGCATCATGGGCTTCATCCCCGGCCTGATTGTCGGCACGACGATCCTGTTCGTGATGGGCAAGATCACGACCCTGCCGCTCACCATGACATGGTCCATGGCGATCATCGTCTTTGTGGGCACGATCGTCTTTTCGACGGTGTCCGGTGCGGTTGCCACCCGCCGTCTGGCTGCCGCTGATCCGGCTGAACTGTTTTAGGGGCTGGCATGGAAAAAGAACCCGTCGTGGAAGTGCGCGGATTGAACCATTGGTTCGGCAGTGGCGAAGTCCGCAAGCAGGCCCTGTTCGATGTCGACCTGGTATTGAAACGCGGCAGCTTCACTGTGCTGATGGGACCTTCCGGTTCGGGCAAGACCACCGTACTGACCCTCATAGGATGCCTGCGCGCCGTGCAAGACGGCTCGGTGCGGCTTATGGACCATGAACTCCATGGCGCAACCGAGGCGCATCTGGTGGCGCTTCGCCGCCGCTTGGGGTTCATTTTTCAGGCGCACAATCTGCATGAAAGCCTGACGGCCACGCAAAACGTCATCATGGGTCTGCAGATGCATCCCGGAATATCAGACACCGATGCTGAAACCGCCGCCCGGCACGCTCTTGGCCTGGTGGGGTTGGCGGAGAGGGAAAACTACCTTCCCGGCAATCTGTCTGGCGGACAGAAGCAGCGCGTGGCCGTAGCACGCGCGCTGGTGGGAAACCCGGCGCTGGTTCTTGCAGACGAGCCGACCGCAGCACTGGACAAGGACAGCGCGGCCGACGTGGTGGATCTGCTGAAACGTATGGGCGCTGCACGCGGCACGACGACCCTTCTCGTTACCCACGACAACCGTATCCTTGACCGCGCCGACCGCATCCTGACGCTAGAAGATGGCCGTGTGGTGAAGATCGAAGAGCGGTCGTAGGTCTTGTCGCCGGGAGAGGCGGTGCCAAACCCCGTTTGACACCGGGCACCCTCACCTTCGTTTAGCCGGCTGGAACGAGCCCTTACGTTGGATCGTTCACCCCGATCCTCAGTTCCCCAGTATGGCTGGCAGGACCAGCCCTTGTTCTCGCGCACAATCGAGCGCGATGTCGTAGCCGGCATCGGCATGACGCCAGACACCGGAAGCCGGATCATTCCACAGCACGCGTTCCAGCCGTTTGGCAGCAGCATCCGTGCCGTCGGCCACGATCACCACGCCGGCATGCTGCGAAAAGCCCATGCCCACGCCGCCGCCATGGTGAATTGAGACCCAGGTGGCACCCGATGC
>JBGSQC010000072.1:0-3285 GCA_041738295.1 Zhengella sp.
CCATCAGGCGCGGCGCGTCAGCGCCGTCACCCACGACCGAGGCGATGTTGGCGAGCACCGACCCCATCCGCTTGGAATAGGGGCGGGCGGCCTCCGCCTGGTCCTGCGCACGGCGCAGTTTCGCGGCGGCGACCATCTGCATCGCCTTGGTGATCTTCTGCGTCGCCTTGACCGAGGCAATGCGAACGCGGAGGTCTTTCAAAGAGGCCATGTCAGTTCCCGTTCAGCAATCAGGCGAAGGTCTTCGCGAATGCGTCGATCTCTGCCTTGAGCTTTCCTTCGATGTCAGCCGAGAGCGCCTTTTCGGCACGGATGGCTTCCAGCACGGACTTTCCGGTGCCACGCATGTGCGCCAGCAGGCCCTGTTCGAACTTGCCGACCTGCTTGACGTCGAGCTTGTCGAGATAGCCCTTCACGCCGGCATAGATCACCGCAACCTGTTCTTCCGTCTTGAGCGGCGAGAACTGCGGCTGCTTGAGCAGCTCAGTCAGGCGCGCACCACGGTTGAGAAGGCGCTGGGTGGCAGCATCAAGGTCAGAACCGAACTGGGCAAAGGCCGCCATTTCGCGGTACTGGGCCAGCTCGCCCTTGATGGAACCGGCAACCTGCTTCATCGCCTTGATCTGGGCAGCCGAGCCGACGCGCGACACCGAGAGGCCGACGTTCACGGCCGGGCGGATGCCCTGGAAGAACAGGTCGGTTTCAAGGAAGATCTGGCCGTCGGTGATCGAGATCACATTGGTCGGAATGAAGGCCGACACGTCGTTGCCCTGCGTTTCGATGACCGGCAGAGCGGTCAGCGACCCCGAGCCATTGTCTTCGTTCAGCTTGGCTGCGCGCTCCAGCAGGCGCGAATGCAGGTAGAAAACGTCGCCGGGATAGGCTTCGCGGCCCGGCGGGCGGCGCAGCAGCAGCGACATCTGGCGATAGGCAACGGCCTGCTTGGACAGGTCGTCATAGCCGATCAGCGCGTGCATGCCGTTGTCACGGAAATATTCGCCGATGGCGCAGCCGGCAAACGGGGCCAGGAACTGCATCGGGGCCGGATCGGAGGCGGTGGCCGCGATCACGACGGAATATTCCAACGCGCCGCGGTCTTCCAGAACCTTCACGAACTGGGCAACGGTCGAACGCTTCTGGCCCACGGCGACGTAGACGCAGTAGAGCTTGTCCTTGTCCGGGCCGTTGTCGTGGATCGGCTTCTGGTTCAGGAACGTGTCGAGAATGATGGCGGTCTTGCCGGTCTGGCGGTCACCGATGACCAGCTCGCGCTGGCCGCGGCCGACCGGGATCAGCGCGTCGATGGCCTTGAGGCCGGTCGACATCGGCTCATGCACCGACTTGCGGGGGATGATGCCGGGAGCCTTGACGTCAACGCGCGAACGCTGCTTGGCCTTGATCGGGCCCTTGCCGTCGATCGGGTTGCCGAGCGCATCAACGACGCGGCCAAGCAGCTCCGGACCAACCGGCACGTCCACGATGGCACCCGTACGCTTGACGGTATCGCCTTCCTTGATGTCACGGTCGGCACCGAAAATCACGACGCCGACATTGTCGGTTTCGAGGTTCAGCGCCATGCCCTTGATGCCACCGGGGAACTCGACCATTTCGCCCGCCTGGACGTTGTCGAGACCGTAGACACGGGCAATGCCGTCACCAACGGAAAGAACCTGGCCAACTTCGGAGACTTCTGCCTCCTGGCCAAAATTCTTGATCTGATCTTTCAGGATTGCGGAAATTTCCGCGGCGCGGATATCCATCAGCCGACCTCTTTCAGTGCAAGCTTCATCGAATTGAGTTTGGTTTGGAGCGACGTATCGATCTGGCGGGAGCCGATCTTCACGATCAGGCCGCCAAGAATGGAAGGATCAACCGTCAGGTTGATTGCGACATCCTTGCCCACCACGTCCTTGAGGGTCGCAGCCAGCTCATTCTGCTGGGCGGCCGACAATTCATGGGCGGATGTGACATCGGCAGCAACTTCGCCACGGGCCGCCGCAGCGATTTCCGCGAAGGACTTGATGATGCCGGGAAGGGCGAACAGGCGACGGTTGCCGGCCACCACATTGAGGAAATTGGCGGTCAGGCCGGTGATACCGGCCTTGGCTGCAATGGCGGAAACCGCGCGCTGCTGGTCCTCGGCCGAGAAAACCGGGCTTTTGATCAGCCGCTGGAAATCGGTCGAGCCGGCAATCATGGCTTCAAGGCTCGCCATGTGCTTCTCGACAGCCGCAACCGATTTCGATTCGGCTGCAAGGTCGAACAGCGAACCCGCATAGCGCTTGGCGACACCGGAAATGAGAGATGAAGACTGAGCCACTTGTGCTTTTTTCTCTTCCTGGCGGGATCGCAGACCTGACCCGGACTCTCGTCCCCAAAAAGTCAAATCCTTGATCTATTGACGTTTCTTGACGCGTCACAGGGGCGTCTCGCCCTGCTTTCGTCAAAATTCGTCTGCCGTCTAACACAGCCTCATGAAGGGCGCAACACGCCTCGTGTCATGCTTTTGGATCAACTTGCCGCAGTGCGGCAGGAATCCGTCTTCGATCAGGCAACGAAACCGAAGGCATAGGCTCCCGCGAGCCCCGAAAGCACGATAGCAATGGCAAGGAACAGCCAGTTGAGCGGCGTGTTGGCCTTGTCCGACATCATGGAAATCAGCCGCCCAAAGGCAGTAAATCCCCAGGCAAAGGTCAGCGCGATATAGAGCGCGGGCTGCGCCAGCAGGATGCAGGAAAGGCCAAGCCCGATCGGGAACCCGGCCAGCGTCGAGCGCGCCTCGCCGATGGCGTGCGGCCGCTTTTCATGGGTCGAAAGGCCAAGCATCCGGAAGGTGGTTCCGGGCATGAACAGGAACAACAGGCCGATGGCCACCGTCGCCGCCGCCGAACTCCAGGCCAGCCATTCGCCATCGCTGATCGGCCAGGGAAATGCCAGTTCCATGATGTGCCCCGTCTTGTTCTGAAAGCCCCGCAAGGTCCGGCAAATCAGATGCTTGCCGGGATGGCCGCAAGCTGTCGCTGCGGCGGCAAACTGTCAAGGCTTGGCGCGTTCATTGGCAGCATCGGGCCGGCAGAGGCCTTCAAGGTCGGCCTCGCTGGCAGCGCCCGCCCGCTCGGCCTTGGCACTGCCTTCGATGCGCGTCTCGGTCTTGGTCATCCCGGCAAGGCGCAAGGTGAGCGTCAGCGTCACCGGTTCAGCGCCCAGCGTCCGGTAGATGCGAGTGTCGGTTGACGGGGTCTTTTCGCGCGATACCAGTTCGAGTTCGCGCAGCAGCGCGTCGAT
>JBGSQC010000076.1:0-5480 GCA_041738295.1 Zhengella sp.
CGCTGCCGGCTTGTCGGGCGTGGCGGTGGAAGCGGGCCTGTCGCTGGTGCTGGACCTGCCGGAATTGGTAAGCCAGGCTGACCGGCTCGGCCTTTTCGTGCTCGGCCTGCGCGAGGACATGCTGTGAGCGCGCCGCTGAAAATCGCTGTTGTCGCAGGCGAGGAATCCGGTGATTTGCTGGGCGCTGACCTGATTGCCGCCATGATGCGCGCTTCGGGCCGTCCGGTGGAACTGACCGGGGTCGGAGGCGAGCACCTTCAGGCGCTCGGCCTTGCCACCCTGTTTGATCCGGGTTCGATTGCGCTGATGGGCCTTTCGGCGGTGGTGAAAGACCTGCCGGCGCTGATCGCCAAAATCCGCCGCACCGCTGACGCGATCATCGCCGCCAAGCCTGATGTGCTGATCATCATCGACAGCCCTGATTTCACCCACCGTGTCGCGCGGCGGGTGAGGGCGAAGCTGCCGGATCTGCCGATTGTTGATTATGTCTGCCCGTCGGTTTGGGCATGGCGGCCGCAGCGCGCCAAGGCGATGCGATCCTATGTCGATCATGTGCTTTGCCTGCTTCCCTTCGAGGTGGAAGCGCTCGCCCGGCTTGATGGGCCAAAGGGGACCTATGTCGGCCATCGCCTGACATCCGACGAGGGTTTGAAGGCTGCATGGAAGGCCCAATCCATACGGACGCCTGACCCGGCCAATCCGGTGCTGCTGATCCTGCCCGGCTCACGGCGCAGCGAGGTGCGCGGACTTCTTCCTTTCTTCGGCGAGACAGTGCAGTTCCTGGCAGGCGAGGGCGTGCGCCCGCGCCTCATCCTGCCGACGGTCCTCCATGTTGAGCCGCTGGTGCGCCAGATCACGGACGGATGGCCGGTGCGGCCGGAGATCATCACTGGCACGGCTGCCCGCCATGAGGCCTTTGGAATCGCCGATGCCGCCATCGCGGCCTCTGGCACGGTGACGCTCGAACTGGCGCTTGCCGGTGTGCCGCTGATCTCGTGCTATCGCACCGACATGCTGGCGCGCTTCCTGCGCCATCTCATCACCGCCTGGTCCGCCTCGCTGCCCAATCTGATTGCCGACAGGCCGCTTGTGCCCGAACTCTATGAATTCATGCTGCGTCCGGGCTTTGCTGGACGGCACCTGATGGGCCTCCTGGACAATGGGCCGATGCGCGCTGCCCAGCTTGCAGGCTTTGCCGAAGTTCGCGCGCGCATGGCCACCAGCCGCCCTGCCGGCGAGATCGGTGCCGATGTGGTTCTCTCGCTGATTGGCTGACGTTAAATCAAGCACCTGCGGCAAATGTGTGCTTGCCAAGCCACCCGCCAAGTGAAACTCTCATAGCCGGACGGAGCCAATATCCCGTCCGCGCGACGGCCGGAAAGGCCGGCCGCCGCCTCTCGATCCTGATCGTCCAGATCACGCGCACGAAGGGAGGCCTGTCATGGGTAAACGCGCCGGCAGCAGATCAACGGGTCCGAAATGCATCGCCATTACCGGACCCTTCGCAAGCGGCAAGACAACACTTTTTGAAGCCCTGCTGGCCCGCACAGGGGCCATAGCCAAGCAGGCAAAGGCCGGAAGCGGCCAGACCACCGGCGATTACTCGCCGGAAGCCAAGGCGCACCAGATGAGCGTCGAGGCCACCATTGCCACCACCAGCTACATGGGCGAAAGCCTAACCTTCATCGACTGCCCCGGCTCCGTGGAATTCGCAGCCGAAGCCGATCCGGTGCTGGCCGCTGCCGATCTCGCCATCGTCGTGGCGGAAGCCGATGAAAAGAAGCTGCCCGCGCTGCAATTGTCGCTGCGCAAGCTGGATGATCTGGGTATCCCCCATATCCTTTTCCTCAACAAGATCGAAAAGGCGAGCGCCAGTGTTCGCGAAACGCTGAAGTTGCTTCAGACGGTTTCCAAGACGCCCTTGCTGCTGCGCCAGATCCCGATCTGGAAGGACGGCATCGCATCCGGTTTCATTGATCTGGCGCTGGAACGGGCGTTTGTCTATCGCGAGCATTCGGCCTCTGAAATGGTGCCGCTTGCCGGCGATGATGCGGCGCGCGAAGTGGAAGCGCGCTATTCCATGCTCGAGATGCTTGCCGACCATAATGACGAGCTGATGGAGCAGCTGCTGTCAGATATCGCGCCGCCTGCAGACGAGGTGTTTGACGATCTGGCAGCAGACCTCCGGCAGGGGTTCGTGATGCCGGTGTTCATCGGTGCGGCTGAGCGCGGCAACGGGCTGACTCGCCTCCTGAAGGCGATCCGCCATGAAGCACCGGATCATGCGATCACCGCCGGGCGGCTCGGTATTTCGGGCGCGGTGCCTGTCGCCCAGATCATCAAGACCATCCACACCAGCCATGCCGGGAAGCTGAGCGTTGCCCGGATATTTGGTGGCGCTGTCACCGACCAGATGGAATTTGTTGCGCCAGATGGTGTGCCGGCAAAGCCATCGCAACTGGTCACCCTGCTTGGTCTCCAGCAGACCAAGACCAACAAGGCAGAGG
Organism: Zhengella sp.; assembly: GCA_041738295.1. GTDB lineage: Bacteria > Pseudomonadota > Alphaproteobacteria > Rhizobiales > Rhizobiaceae > Zhengella. Next base: position 2,508 of record JBGSQC010000076.1, read on the forward strand.
CAGGCGCGATTGTGGGGCTTGGCAAGCTCGATCATGCCATGACCGGCCAGAGATTGAGTGCCGGCAAGGCAAAGTCCAGTCAGTTGCCGGTAGCGGCTTCGCCTGTTCCTGTCATGTCGGTTGCCGTGCGCGCCAAGGAACACAAGGACGAGGTCAAGCTCTCGGCGGCCCTTCACCGTCTGGCAGAAGAGGATCCGTCACTCCGGATCGACCATGGCACGGAGACGGCAGAAACCATTTTGGGCGGGCAGGGCGAAATGCATCTGCGGGTGACATTGGAGCGGCTGACAAACCGCTTCGGTGTCTCGGTCGAAACCCGTGAACCGCAAGTTGCCTTCCGCGAAACGATCCGCAAGACCACCACGCTTCGCGCCCGTCACAAGAAACAATCTGGCGGTCATGGCCAGTTTCGCGATGTGCAGCTTGACCTGAAACCGCTTCCGCGCGGAGCCGGGTTTGAGTTCACAGACACGATCACCGGCGGGGTGGTGCCGAAGAATTATATTCCGGCGGTCGAGGCAGGCATTCTTGACTATCTGAAATGCGGGCCACTCGGCTTTCCGGTGGTTGATATCGCGGTCAACTTGTCGGACGGTTCGTACCATTCCGTTGACAGTTCCGACATGGCGTTCCAGCTGGCTGCCCGCCAGTGCATGAAGGAGGCCATGCCGACCTGCGGGTCCATCCTGCTGGAACCGGTGATGAAGGTCGAGGTGATCACGCCCGAAAGCGGAATGGCGGCTGCGACTGGCATTCTCACCCAGCGGCGCGGACAAATCCTCGGATTTGAACCGCGTGACGGCTGGGAGGGCTGGAACAAGATTGAAGCCCTGGTGCCGGAAGCCGAGCTTCGCGGGCTGATCATCGAGCTTCGCTCGGCGACTGCCGGAGTGGCCTCCTATATGGCGGTTTTCGAGCACATCGCCGAGATTTCAGGCCGCCAGGCTGACGAGATCGTCAAGGCGAAGGCCGCGCTGCAAGTTGCATAATGGTGTGCTGGAAAGTGCAGACAAAGAAAAAGGCCGGGAGCGATCCCGGCCTTTCCAATTCAATCCAGCGACTGATCAGCGATCGGTGACGGCGATGTAATCGCGCTGGGGTGCGCCGGTATAAAGCTGGCGCGGACGGCCGATCTTCTGCTTCGGATCCTCGATCATTTCCTTCCACTGGGCAATCCAGCCAACGGTACGCGCAAGCGCGAACAGCACGGTGAACATGTTGGTGGGGAAGCCCATCGCCTTGAGCGTAATGCCCGAATAGAAGTCGATGTTCGGATAAAGCTTCTTCTCGATGAAATAGGGATCGGTCAGCGCAATGCGCTCCAGTTCGAGGGCGACCTGCAGGAGCGGATCGTCCGTGGCTCCCACTTCCTTGAGCACTTCATGGCAGGTCTTCTGCATGATCTTGGCGCGCGGGTCGTAGTTCTTGTAAACGCGGTGACCAAAGCCCATCAGGCGGAACGGATCATCCTTGTCCTTGGCGCGGGCGATGTATTCCGGGATGCGGTCAACGGTGCCGATTTCCTGCAGCATGCTGAGCGCTGCCTCGTTGGCACCGCCATGGGCCGGGCCCCACAGGCAGGCAATGCCGGCGGCAATGCAGGCAAATGGATTGGCACCGGACGAGCCAGCAAGGCGCACCGTCGAGGTGGAGGCGTTCTGCTCATGGTCAGCATGGAGGATGAAGATGCGGTCCATGGCGCGGGCCAGCACCGGGTTCACCACATAAGGCTCACAGGGAACCGAGAAGCTCATGTGCAGGAAGTTTGCCGCGTAATCGAGATCATTGCGCGGATAAACGAAGGGCTGGCCGATATGATACTTGTAGGCCATGGCGGCAATGGTCGGCATCTTGGCGATCATGCGCAGCGAGGCGACCATGCGCTGATGCGGATCGGAGATGTCGGTGGAGTCATGGTAGAAGGCCGACATGGCACCGATGACACCGCACATGATGGCCATCGGATGGGCATCACGACGGAAGCCGGTGAAGAAGCGGCTCATCTGCTCATGCACCATGGTGTGGCGCGTGATGCGATAGTGAAAATCATCGTTCTGCGCCTGGGTCGGCAGTTCGCCATAGAGCAGCAGGTAGCAGGTCTCGATGAAGTCACCATGCTCGGCCAGCTGCTCGATAGGATAGCCGCGGTGAAGCAGAATGCCCTCGTCGCCGTCGATATAGGTGATGTCGGATTCGCAGGATGCCGTGGAGGTGAAGCCGGGATCAAAGGTGAAAGCGCCGCTGGCGCCATAAAGCTTTGAAATATCAATGACATCGGGGCCAATAGAGCCCGATCGCACCGGAAATTCGTAAACCTTGCCATCCAGCTCAAGTTTCGCGGTTCTCGTGCTCATTCGGTGCTCCTTTCGAGGTGTCCGTCAGGCGCCTGTTGCGCCGCAACATATTCTATCTTTGCTAGCCTATTTGTTCGCACATGCCAAGCTGTCGCACCCCCCAAACGGAGGATGCCGACTTAAGCCTTTTGTCGAGTGGAGAGAGATGAAGAGCGGTCAGGCGCAGTATCCATGACGCCGCCAGACCGGCCCGGCAACCGGATGCGCGGCGACGGCACGGGCCATGCCGGCAAGCGCCGGATGCATCGTCGTGAACCTGTCAGGATCGGGGTTCCACGCCATCAACGTGGCGGCATAAAGGTCGAGCACCCCGAGCGAAGCACTCTCAGGGCAGAAGCCGGCAAATGCCGTCCAGTTGCGCTGAAGGCGGAGTTCAGCTGCTTCTCTCAGCGGATCCGCAGTGCCTTTCTGGCCAGCGTAACGGTGCGGATAATAGTAAAGAAGATAGTCGGGGTAGAGTGTGGCCGCGAGAAACAGCATGGCGCGCAGCCACACAGGGCGTGCGTATTCCGGACTATCCGGCCGGTCATTCCAGCGACATCCGGCCACCTAAACCGGGGTATCCGGCCACCCTTGTTTAGCGGCTGCGAGGCCTGAGGTTTGGTTATCAGGATTGGGT
>JBGSQC010000079.1:0-2173 GCA_041738295.1 Zhengella sp.
TATTTCGCGGGAGATCCGAACTCGGCCTGGTGCTGTTACTTCGGCGTTTGCGCCTTGGTGCCCGGCGGCACGAGATCCGGCAGTTTCCAGTTGATCTTCACGCCGGCAAAGGCCTTGTCGAAGGTCGTCTTGGAAACGCCCCTCGCCGCCGCCTTGGGAAAGAGCGTTCCTTGCAGCCATTGCTGGTAGAGCGCCTCGACCTTGGCATCCTGAGCCATTGCCGGAGCTGCGGATAACGCCAGCAGCACCGAGGCGGCTGCGAGGGTCTTGCGCGGGGAAAAGCTCATCGGGTCATCCTCCTTGAGGTCTGGCCGGGATCAGAAAACGGTGCGGCTCTTCAGCGCTGCGGCCAGCGTGCCGTCATCAAGATAGTCAAGCTCGCCACCCACCGGCACGCCATGGGCAAGGCGCGTGATGCGCACGTCAAATCCGCCGAGCCTGTCGGTGATGTAGTGCGCGGTGGTCTGGCCTTCCACCGTGGCGTTGACGGCCAGGATGATCTCGCTCACCCCGCCTGCAGCCACCCGGTCTACGAGAGAGGCAATGTTCAGATCTTCCGGTCCGACGCCATCCAGTGGCGACAGGGTGCCGCCCAGAACATGATAGCGAGCCGCACTCATCACACCGGCGCGTTCCAGTGCCCAAAGGTCGGCCACATCCTCCACCACGATGATCGTTGCGCCATCGCGGCGCGGATCGGCGCAGATGTTGCACGGGTCGATCGTATCCACATTGCCGCAGGTCGAGCAGGTGCCGACCTTGTCATGGGCGTCCGCCATGGCGTGGGCGAGCGGACCCATGAGCTGGTCCTTCTTCTTGATCAGGTGGAGTGCCGCCCGGCGGGCCGAGCGCGGCCCCAGCCCCGGCACCTTGGCCAGCAGCTGGATCAGCTTCTCGATTTCAGGACCGGCGATTCGCTTGCTCATGGGCAAGGGATAAACCGAAAGCGGCCTTCAAGCCAGTGCGGGCATCCCTTGCCGGTTACACTTTGATAACCATGTTCTGCCAGCTTGAAACGACACCATACGGAGGCAGGGGCCATGGACATGCCGGTCGTCACCATCCAATCCGCCAGCGAGGCCGACAGGTCGATCCTCGAAGACCTGATCGCTGATTGCTACGCCACGGTCTATCCCGGCTGGTATGATGCCGAGGTGCTGGAGAACGCGCTTCCGGCCATGCTGCGCATCGACTCTTCCCTGCTCAACTCAGGCCGTTATCTGATGGCGCGCGCCGGATCAGTGGTCGTCGGCTGCGGCGGCTGGAGCGTTGCGACGCCGGGAACCGGGGCGGTTGCCTCAGGCATCGGCCATATCCGCCATTTTGCCACCCGGCCCGGAATGATGGGCAAGGGCGTGGGTGGCGCGATCCTGGAACGGTGCTCGGCGGAAGCCGCGGCCTCCGGCATCACCAAGCTTACCTGCTTTTCGAGCCTCGCGGCAGAAGGCTTCTACGCCCGCCACGGCTTTGCCAAGCAACAGGATGTGACGGTGATGATCGGCGAAGCCGCCTTCCCTGCCGTGCTGATGGAGCGCCAGCTGGGCTGAACCGCCCTTTCAGCAACGCCGGGCAATAAGCCCGGCTGCACACTGCTCAGAACGGAAACTTCATGCCGGGCGGAATCGGCAGGCCGGCGGTCAATGCCTTGGTCTTTTCCGCCATCATCTGCTCGACCTTGGCCTTGGCTTCGTTGTGGGCGGCGAGGATCAGGTCTTCGAGGATTTCCACATCATCTTCCTTGAAGAGCGACGGGTCGATCTTCACGCCGGCCATGTGGCCCTGACCGGACAGCGTGACCGTGACAAGCCCGCCGCCGGACTGGCCGTCAGCCGTCAGGGTCGCCATCTCCTCCTGCATGGCCTGCATCTTGGCCTGCATTTCCTTGGCCTTGCTCATCAGGCCCATCAGGTCTTTCATCGGTTTTCTCCGCTTTTCAGGGCGAGCCTCAAAGCTCGTCATCCTCGTCATCAATGGCTGCCACCGGCATGCCTTCATCGCCGGGCAATTCGGCAACCGTGTCCGGCAGACGCACATCAACCACGCGCGCGCCGGGGAACTTGGCCAGGATCGCCGCCACAGCAGGATCGGCGCGGGCACCGGCGAAAATGGTCTCGCGGGTTTCCTCTTCGGCTTCCGTCATCGTGGGGCCGCCGGTCTCGCGCGACAGTGACAC
>JBGSQC010000102.1:0-13370 GCA_041738295.1 Zhengella sp.
GGGGCGGCGCTTGTCGGCTCGGTCGACCAGGTGCTGAGCGAGATCGAGGCCTATCGCAAGATGGGCATCCGCGCCTTCATCTTCTCCGGCTATCCGCATCTGGATGAGTGCCGGCACTTTGGTGAAAAGGTGCTGCCGCACCTCAAGACCTGTTCGATGCCGCATGCCTATGGCCGCGTGCCGGCATCCACGCCCGCCACGCCGCTTGGCACCGGGGAGCGCCGCTGATGGATCGCGTTCAGCTTTCAACGGACGTTTCCCTGTCGCGCATCGTCTATGGCATGTGGCGGGTGGGCGATGACAGCAACACGGCACCCGCCCATGTGCAGGCAAATATCGAGGCCTGCCTGGCGCAGGGCATCACCACGCTGGACCAAGCCGACATTTATGGCGGCTACACCGCCGAGGCCATCCTCGGGCGCGCCTTCAAGGCCGCGCCGCATCTGCGCGATGCCGTCGAGATCGTCACTAAGTGTGACATCGTGGCGCCGGCGGGACGCTACTCCGGGGCTCGGGTGAAATATTACGACACGTCCGCCAGGCACATTGCCCGCTCGATCGACTTGTCGCTGTCCGAGATGGGCATCGACCATATCGACCTGCTGCTGATCCACCGGCCGGACCCGCTGATGGACCCGCACGAGACCGGCCCGGCTCTGGATCGTGCCGTGCGCTCGGGCAAGATTAGCGCGGTCGGCGTCTCCAACTTCCGGCCGCATGACTGGACTCTCCTCCAGTCTGCCATGGAGACGCCGCTTGTGACCAACCAGATCGAACTGTCGCTGGTCGCCAACAGCGCCTTGACCAATGGCGACCTTGCCTTCCTGCAGGAGCGCCGCATTGCCCCGATGGCATGGTCACCGCTTGGCGGCGGCAGCCTTTTTTCGGGCGCCCATCCTGAACTGGTGGCGAAACTGGAGGCGCTTGGCCGGGCCTCAGGCGCTGACGCTTCCGCCGTCGCCGTTCAATGGCTGCTGCATCATCCGGCGCGGATCATCCCGGTGATGGGAACCAATGCGCTCGATCGTATTGCCGGGCTCTCCAAGGCGCTCGACGTGCCGATGGACCGGGAAACCTGGTTCGAACTCTATACGCTGGCAACCGGGAAAGAGGTGCCGTGATGCTGGATGCAGGAAGCGAAACCATGGCAAGAGCAGACGAAGGCGTGCAGGCCGTTCAGCCTCTGGTGCCGAAGGACGACACCAAGGCCCTGCGGCAGGCCTTTGGCCGCTTTGCGACCGGCGTCACGGTGGTGACGGTAGCGACGCCTGATGGTCCGATGGCGATCACCGCCAACAGCTTTTCCTCCGTCTCGCTGGAGCCGCCGCTGGTGCTCTGGTCGATCTCCCGGCAATCGCGCCGCTTCGAGGCTTTCCGCCGTGCCGATCATCAGGCCATCCATGTGCTGGGAGCCGAGCAGGCAGAACTGTGCTGGCGGTTCAGCCGGTCGGGATCGGATTTTTCCGGTTTGGCGCTGACGAAGAGCCGCTACGGCGTGCCGCTGCTTTCCGGCGTGCTCGCCCGGTTTGAATGCGAGATCATCAACCGGGTGGATGCAGGCGACCATGTGGTGCAGATCGCCCGCGTGCTGAACCATGTTGAGGGCGAAGGCGAACCGCTGGTGTTTGGCGCAGGCCGCTATGGCCGCATCGAAGCCATGGCACCATGAACGCGCCCGGCATTCACCGGACCGGTGGACTGCCGCTCGACAAGCCTGCATGCCAGTTCGACGCGCCGCGCCGGCATGGCAGCATCGGTCAAGTCGTCCATCAAGAGGCTGAGCGCCGCCGCGCCCATCTCGCGCATGGGAATGTGCATGGTGCTGAGAGGAGGGCTGCAAAAGGCCGACTGCGGCAGGTCGTCCATGCCCAGCACCGAGACATCGGACGGCACCTGCAGACCCTGCTGCTCAAGACCACGGATGACACCATAGGCGAGGCTGTCGCCAGCCGTCAGCACGGCGGTGAAATCCAGCCCGCGCTCGGCAATGCGCCGGGCAAGGGCGGCACTGGCAAGTTCCGGCAGCCAGTCATCGACCTCGACCACCAGATCCTCGATGGTGGAAACTCCTGCGGCGGCCAGCGCATCACGCCAGCCTTCAAAGCGGCGCTCGATGGTTCGCCGTCCGCGCCGCATGACGAACAGGATGCGGCGGTGGCCAAGGCCGATGAGATGCTGTGTGGCAAGCTGCGCCGCCGAGCGGTTGGATGGCGTGACGCTGGACCGGCGCATGGCGGGATCATCGCCATTGACCAGCACAATGGGCTTGGAAAAGCCGTCCGCCAATGTCAGCACGGCGGCATCGTCCATCGTCAGGAACAGGCAGCCAACGAGATCGGCGTCGGCCTCAGCCTCGCGCAGCAGGGCTATTTCATCCTCCTTGGAGGCAACCGGCCGGGTGACGATCTCGACGCCGATGGCGCGGGCCCGTTCGTTCAGCCCATCCAGCACATGGAAGGTGAACTGGCTGCGCGCACTGTCGACCATAGCCACGCTGGAAGCGGCAAGAAGCACCTTGCGGTCGGCCAGCGACGCCGGGATGGCGTAGTTCAGGGCGCGCGCCGCAGCGAGGATCTGCTCGCGCAATTCATCACGAACGCCGCCGGCACCCGACAGCGCTCGCGAGGCCGTGCTGACGGAAACCTTGCAGTGGTCGGCGATTTCCTCCAGCCGGATGCGGCGGTTGGGCCGCCCTCTCTTGCCCATGGACATCTGAACCCTCCCAAGCCCGATCCGTCACTACTGCAAAAAATTTTCAGATTGCGCAAGAAAATTGCCTGTGGAACAGTTTGGCCATCGGACGCCGGTATCTCGGGAGGAAGCATGGCGCTGTCGGCAGCACAGGTGCGGGAAAAATTGGCCGGGCTCGTTTCCGGCATGACCGGCTTGCGCGCCGATGGCCGCTTTGACGAACCCAATCTCGACGGCACGCCGGGCGATTATGTCAGCTTTGACAGCTGGGAATGGCCGCAGGGCGTCGGGCTCTACGGGCTGGTGAAACTCTGGAAGCAGACCGGCGACAAGGCGCTGCTGGCAACCATCGAGGACTGGTATGACCGCCGCATTGCGGCCGGCCTGCCGGCGATGAACGTCAACACCACCGCGCCCTTGCTGGCGCTTTGCGAGATGTGGCGGGTGACCCGCGAGCCGCGCTTCGAGGCCGTGCTGGCTGACTGGGCGGAGCGTGTTGTCACCACCATGCCGCGCACGCCGGAAGGCGGGTTCCAGCACAATGTCTCCGACAAGATCAATGATGATGAATTGTGGGACGACACGCTGTTCATGGTCGCCTTGTTCCTCGCTTCGTATGGTCAGGCAACCGGCCAGCGGCGCTTTGTCGACGAGGCGGAACGCCAGTTCCTCGTCCATGCGCGCTACCTGACCGACACGCAAACCGGGCTCTGGTATCATGGCTGGACCTTCAAGGGCCGCCACAATTTCGCTAGCGCACTCTGGGGCCGCGGCAATGCCTGGATCACGGTCGGAATTCTCGATCTTGTGGAATTGGCCGAGATTTCTCCCTCGGTGCGTTCGCATCTGCTTGGCGTGCTGGACGCCCAGATCGCCAGCCTGCTGAAACTGCAGACGGCATCGGGTGCCTGGCGCACGCTCCTGACCGATGAAAGCTCCTATGAAGAGATCTCGGCCACGGCCGGCTTCGGCTACGGGCTGATGAAGGCGTCGCGCCTCGGCATCGGCCCATCGGCCTGCCGCGAAGCCGGGCTGAAGGCGCTTGGTGCCGTGCTTTCCAATATCGGGGCTGACGGCGTTGTCGCCAATGTCTCCTATGGCACGCGCATGGGCCATGATTTGCAGTTCTACCGCGACATTCCCATCCAGCCGACCGGCTATGGCCAGGCGCTGGCCATCCTGTGCCTCGGCGAAGGCATGGAACATCTGCACGACATGACGGAGACCGCCTGATGCGCTCGATCTACGGCGCCTCGCCTGCCGATATTGACAAAATGAACACGGACCGGCTCCGCGCCGAGTTCATGGCCGAAGGCCTGTTCAAGGCCGGCGAACTCCATTTCGTCTACACCCATTATGACCGCATGATCGTCGGCGGTGCCATGCCCACCAACAGCCCGCTGTCGTTCGGCGGTGGCGAGGATGTCGGAACTGAATTGTTCTTCACCGCGCGTGAAATGGGCATTGCCAATCTCGGTGGCGCGGGTTCGGTGACGGTGGACGGGACACGGTTTGACGTTGCCAATCGCGACATCGTCTATGTCGGGCGGGGCGCTAGATCCGTCTCTCTGGAAAGCGCTGATGCTTCCAATCCGGCGCGCTTCTACATGAATTCCGTTCCCGCCGGGCGCGATATTGCCCACCGGCTGATCCGGCAGGCTGAGGGCAAGCCGCTGGACCTTGGCGAGGACCGGCGCTCCAACAAGCGCCGCCTTGTCATGTACATCCACCCGGAAGTCGCACCCTCCTGCCTGCTGCTGATGGGCATCACCGATCTGGCGCCCGGCAGCGTGTGGAACACCATGCCGCCGCACCTGCATGAGCGGCGCATGGAGGCCTATTGCTATTTCGACCTGGCCGACGAGGACCGGGTGGTCCACCTGATGGGCAGGCCCGACAACACCCGCCATTTGATGATCGCCAATGGCGATGTGGTGCTGTCGCCTGCCTGGTCGATCCACATGGGTTCGGGCACCGGTCCCTATGCCTTTGTCTGGGGCATGACCGGCGAAAACCAAGCCTATACCGATGTCGACCCTGTTGCGATCAAGGATCTGAGATGAGCGCCGTTGCCATGAAATCAGGGGCGAATGCCATCCTCGACAGGCCGCTTGGCGCGGGAGAGCCGGTCACCTATTGGCGGCTCGGCGTCACGCAGGAAGCGCGCTACGACACGGTTGACCAGCCGATGAAGGGGGAGATGGATCCTTTCTTCTTCCTGACGAAACACAAGAATTTCATTCCGCACGAATATCCCTGCCGCACGCAGTTTGCGGCAGAGCGGCGCGGCAAGCGCCCGGCCATCACGGCTGAGGCTGCAACGGATCGCATCTGGCTGCCCTTTGCCTCGCCGCGTGTTGACCTGTCGGGATTCTGGTTCCGACCGACAGTGATCGGCACCTGGGCAGAGACCGCGATCCAGGCGGATTCGGCGGGCAAGGCGATGGTTCGGCTGCGCACCTGCGGCGGCGCGATCCTTTTCGTCAATGGCGCGGAAGCCGGCTGGATGGCGCCCTATGGCCGCAATCTCGAGACAGCGGAAGAGTTCACGCTTTCTCTGAAGGCCGGAAGCAACACAATCCGGATCTGGTTTGATGATCTCGCCGAGCGCGATGCGCGCTACTATTTCCAGCTCGATTACCTCTCCGGCCCCTCGGTCTCGCATGCGCTCCCGATCAGCGTGGATGCTGCACTTTCCGATGCCATGGAAGCGGCGCTGGATTCGATGCATTTCGAGCGCCCGACCTATACGGGCGGCGAAGTGGCGCTGGTGTCGGGCGTCGCCCTTCCGGCCGATGTCGATGTCTCGGTGCTGATCGAGGGTGACTTCATGTCGATTGAGGAACCTGTGCGGTTCGGCTTCACCCTGCCTGCCGGATCGACCCGGCTCGCGGTCGGCAATGCCTTGGCACTGCCTGCCGATTTCCGCCACTTCAAGGTGACGCTGTCGCGCGACGGCCATGCGGTTTCGCGCGTGTTCGGCGTGGAAATCTCCCATGCCGAACGGCAGGGCGAGGCACCGGAAAGCCTTGAGGCGCGGATCGAGGAGGCGTTGGTGGAAGTCTCCGAGCATGCAGAGGCGGACACGGTGCGCGCGCTCGCGCGCCTTGCCACCGGGCGGGTCGGTGCCGAGACCGAAGCGATGATCGCAGGCGCCTTGCCTGCTATCGAGGATTGTCATGACTGCGCGGACTTCATCCTCGTGCCGCTGCTGTGGAGCCGGACCCGCTGGGGCGGCGACCTGAGTGGCGACATGCGTGCACGGATCGACGCCGCCATCCTGAACTATCGCTACTGGATGGATGAACCGGGCAATGACGTGCAGTGGTACTTCTCCGAAAACCACGCGCTGCTGTTCCACACCGCCGCCTATCTGGCGGGACATTTGCTGCCGGAAGAGCGGTTTGTGCGCTCAGGCCGCATGGGCCGCGACCAGTCGGCTGTGGGTGCGGCCCGGGTGCGCGCCTGGCTTGATCATTTCGAGGATTGGGAGATGGCCGAGTTCAACTCGGCTCCCTATTTCCCGATCGACCTCAAGGGCCTCTGTGCGCTCTATGCTCTGGCACCGGATGCCGATATTTCGGCACGTGCCGGAAAGGCGATCCTGCGGCTGCTCGAAGTCGTGGCGCGCTCTGCCCATCACGGCGTCCTGACCGGAGCGCAGGGCCGCTCCTATGAGCATACGCTGCGTGCAGCGCGCACGCTGGAACTCTCCGCCATTGCCCGGATGATCTGGGGCAAGGGCAATTACGGCATGCGCTTTCATGCGCTGCCGCAAGTGGCGCTCTGCCTGCGTGACCACGGCCTGACCATTCCGCCAGAGCTTGCGGACATCGCCTCGTTTGATGGCAATGGCGGCTGGGAATGGAGATTTGCGCAGGGGCAGGACCGGTTTGCCCGGCTTTACCACTACAAGACCCGCGATCACGCCATGGGCAGCGCCTCTGCCTATCGCTGGAACCAGTGGGGCTACCAGGAAACCGTGCTGCACATCCGCATGGGCGCCAATCCCGATGCGCAGATCTGGATCAACCATCCGGGCGAAGTGCTGCAATCGGGCTATGGCCGCCCGTCCTATTGGGGTGGAAGCGGTACCCTGCCGCGGATCAGCCAGTACCGCTCGCTGGCGGTGCTGCGGTTTGACTGCTTTGCCGAGCAGCCGGATTTCACCCATGCATGGTTCCCGCAGGATGCCTTTGACGAAGTGAAGCTCACCGGCGGTTCAGCGCTTGCCGCAGCAGGCAAAGCCTTCGTGCTGCTGAAGGCAGGCACGCCGCTTGAGCTTGTGGCGACCGGCCCGACTGCCGGCAACGAGCTGAGGGCGCAAGGCCACCAAAACACCTGGATTGTCCGGCTTGGCGAGCGCTCTACATCCGGTACGCTTGACGAATTTGGCGGGCGCTTTGGCGATCTCGAAATCACCGAGTCAAGCGACGGAACATGGAGTGTCAGCGATCCCGAATACGGGCTGGTGCAATTCATGGCCGACGGGCGCATTGTAACGTCCGAAGGCACACTCGATCCATCTGTCTGGACGGTCAAGGGAGAGGCTGTCCGGGTGGAAGCATGAGAAGCAGGCGGCAAGGCCGGAAAGGCACCGCAGGACTGTGAAGAAACGCGGGGGAGGACCCGCACAACGGAGGAGACTGAGATGAAGAAGGCAGGAACCATTCTGACGGCCCTGGCAGCAAGCCTGATGGCCACCAGCGCAATGGCCGGTGAAGTCCGCGTCATGTGGTATTCGGACGGTGTGGAAGGCGAGGTGATCCAGGATCTCCTCAACCGGTTCATGAAGGACAATCCGGACATCAAGGTGACGCTCGACAATGTCGCCTACAAGGTGATCCAGGAGCAGCTGCCCATCCAGCTTGAAGCCGGACAGGGCCCCGACATTGCCCGCGTCACCAACATCAAGGAACTGGCCAAGCATTGGCTCGACATCCGCCCGCTGGTTGCTGACGCCAAGTACTGGGATGACAATTTTGGCAACACCATGGACTGGATGCGCCCTGATGGCTCCAACGCCATCACGGGCTTCATGACCCAGTTGACGCTGACCGGCGGTTTTGCCAACAAGACGCTGTTCGAGCAGGCCGGCGTGGCAATGCCGGGCGAGAAAGCCACCTGGGATGATTGGGTCAAGGCTTCCGCGGAAGTCATGAAGAGCCAGAAGACCGCAGCTGCCTTTGCCATTGACCGCACCGGCCACCGCATTTCCGGCCCCAACATTTCCTATGGTGCCAACTATATTGGCGCTGACGGCAAGCCCGCTCCCGTGGATGTCGGCGTCAAGGAATTCGTCACCAAGCTCGTCAACTGGACCAAGGACGGGCTGATGCTGAAGGAGACCTGGGTCTCGGCGGCAGGCTCGACCTATCGCGCGGCAGCAGATGACTTCATCAATGCCCAGATCCCATTCTACTACTCAGGTAGCTGGCAGATCGCCAATCTCTCGACCAAGATCGGCGATGGCTTCGACTGGGTGGCGACCGGTTCGCCCTGCGGTACCGCAGGCTGCTCCGGCCTGAAGGGCGGCGCAGCACTGGTTGCCATCAAGTACACCAAGAACGCAGCCGACGTGGCGAAAGTGATGGACTATCTTTCCCGCGAGGATGTGGTGAAGGAGTTTTCCGAGCGCACGCTGTTCCTGCCGGCCCACAATGGCGTCGTTGCCAAGGGCGGCATGAACTGGTCCACCAAGGACAAGACCGTTGGCCCGGCGCTTGACGCATTCGTCAAGGCTTCGGCGCAGACCCTGCCGGGTGCCGATGCCCTGCCAGCCTGGAAATGGGCCACCGCTTATTATGGCGCGCTTGTCACCCGCATCAGCCAGGTGATGGCCGGTGAAATGCCGCTCGATGATGCCTGGGCACGCATTGACCAGGACATCGCCGACAAGGTCGCGCAGGCGAAGTGACGGTGATCAACCGGCTCAAACACTGGATCGGCGCCGCCCTTGCGGCGCCGGTCATCTGGCTGGCAATGCTTGCCAATGTGCCGCTGAAGGCATGGCAGAAGGCGACCGGGACAGGCGGCATGGCCGTGTTCTTCCTGGCTCCGAACATGGCCATTTTCGCCGTGTTCGTGCTGGTGCCCTTCGTCATCAATTTCTTCTATTCCGCAACGTCCGGATCGGCCTTCTTCCTTGCTGACCGGAATTTTGTCGGCACCGAGCAATATGCGCGCCTGCTCGACTGCGGGAACTATCTTGACCCTTCCTCCTGCCGCGAAGACCTATTCTGGAAGGCGGTCAGCAACACCGGGCTGTTTGTCGTCGTGCAGGTCACCGCGCTGATCGTGGTTTCGATGATCACCGCACTCATCCTCAACCGCGAGATTGCCGGACGCAGCTTCTGGCGCGCCGTCTTCTTCTTTCCGGTGCTGCTGTCGCCGGTCGTCGTCGGCCTGATCTGGCGCTGGATCCTGCAGCGGCAGGGCCTGTTGAATTTCATTCTCTATGAAATGGGGCTCGATACCCATGACTGGCTGATCGAAAGCTCAAGCGCCTTCACGGCTGCCGTTGCAGTTTCGATCTGGGCGCATATGGGCTTCTACACGCTGATCCTGCTGGCCGGACTTCAGGCCATTCCGCGTGATCTCTACGAGGCCGCCGAGATGGACGGCACGCCGCCATCGCGCGTCTTCTGGCGCATCACGCTTCCGCTTCTGATGCCAAACCTGCTGGTTGTCGTCATCCTCGCGCTGATCCGCGCGGTGCAGATCTTTGACGAGGTCTATGTGCTGACCGGCGGAGGGCCGGGCACATCCACGCTCTATATCACGCAGTACATCTATGAGGTCGGCTTTGCATCCTTGCTCCGCAATCCCGGCCTTGCGGCTGCGGCTTCCATCCTGATGGGCGCGGTTCTGGTCGTCCTGACGCTGGTGCAGTTGCAGATCGGACGGCGCAACGAACGCAAGGGAGCGCGGGAATGAGCGGCGTGGCCAGTTTCCTCACCCGGCGACGCGGCGGCAAGGCCTGGCACTGGACCGACATTGTCACCTGGGTCTGGCTGATCGGCGGGCTGGTGATCATGTTCGGCCCGGCGATCTGGCTGACGGCGTCATCGTTCAAGTCACCGGCGCAGCTTGCCGAGTTTCCGCCAACGGTGCTGCCTTACGTGAACAAGCAAGTAACAGTGGAGGGCCATGAAAAGCCGCTCAACCTCTTCACGGTGAAGATGGCCGACGGGACGACACGGCAATTGGCGGAGGTGCGCCGCATCGGCATCGTCGCGCAGATGATCGATCCGGCCAATCCGGGCGAGGTTATCAAGATCAACATTGCCGAGCGGGTGCCGGTGCGCGAACTGGGGCTGGCGACCGAGAACTATGTCACGCCGCTCCAGCAGAACGACTTTCTGCTCTATCTGCGCAATTCGGTTTTCGTGACCTTTGCCGCGACCATCATCACGCTGCTCACCAATTCCATGGCGGCCTTTGCGCTGTCGAAGTACAAATTCCCCGGCCGTGATCTGGTGCTGTTGATCATCGTCGGAACGCTGATGGTGCCGCTCTCGGTCGTGCTGGTGCCGCTCTATTCGGTGGTCAATGCGGTGGGCCTCTTCGATTCGCTGTGGGGCATCATCCTGCCAACGGTTGCAACACCGACCGGCGTGTTCCTGCTGCGCCAATACATGCTGACGATCCCCGACGAGCTTCTGGATGCCGCGCGCATGGACAATGCGACCGAGTGGCAGATCTACTGGCGCATCGTGCTGCCGCTGGCCGCACCCGCGCTCGCCGTGCTCGCCATCTTCTCGGTCGTCTGGCGCTGGAACGATTTCCTGTGGCCGCTCGTGGTGCTGTCACGCAAGGAGCTCTACACGCTGCAGGTCGGCCTCAACACCTATGCCGGCGAGCTCAATGTGCAGTGGCACTACATCCTGGCCATGACTGTGGTGACGATGATCCCGGTCGTTCTCGTCTTCGTGTTCCTGCAGAAATTCATCACCTCCGGCATTGCCGGTTCCGGACTGAAATAGGCATTTCCCATGGGTCAGATTTCGCTTCAAGGCATTCAGCGGTCCTACGGCGCCCTCAAGGTCCTGCATGGCATAGACCTTGAGATTGCCGATGGCGAATTCGTGGTGCTGGTCGGGCCGTCCGGTTGCGGCAAATCCACCCTGCTCAGGCTGATCGCCGGGCTCGACAGCCCGACTGGCGGGCGCATTTCCATCAACGGAACTGACGTCACCAAGGTCTCGGCAGCGGCGCGCGGGCTTGCCATGGTGTTCCAGTCCTATGCGCTTTACCCGCACATGACGGTTCGCCAGAACCTTGCCTTCGGGCTGGAAAACATCCGCCTTCCGAAGGCAGAAATCGAAAGCCTCACGGCGGAAGCCGCGCGCATGCTGGAGATCGAAGCCTATCTCGACCGCCGCCCCGGGCAATTGTCAGGTGGACAGAAGCAGCGCGTCGCCATCGGGCGCGCCGTGGTGCGCAACCCCACCGCCTTCCTGCTCGACGAGCCGCTGTCCAACCTTGATGCGGAGCTGCGCATCTCGACGCGGGCCGAGATCGCCGCTCTCCACAAGCGTCTTGCCACCACCATGATCTATGTGACGCATGACCAGATCGAGGCGATGACATTGGCCGACCGCTTCGTGGTGATGCGCTCCGGCAAGATCGAGCAGGTGGGCAAGCCGCTCGATCTCTACAATCACCCTGCCAACCTGTTTGTGGCGGGGTTCATCGGCGCGCCGCGCATGAACCTGATCGAGACGGTGATCAGCGAAGTTGCCGCCCATTCGGTGACGGTCACCGGGCCGGGCGGGTTGGCGGTTGCGGTTCCGGTGGACGGATCTGCGCTGAAGGCCGGAGACAGGGTGACGCTCGGCGTTCGCCCGCATGATCTGGCGGCATCGGAAGACAAGGGCATGGCGGTCAACGTGTCGCTGGTCGAGGCGCTTGGCCCGGAAACGGTGGTCCATGCGGCCATGGCGGACGGGCAAAAGCTGGTCGCGGTGCTTTCCGGCCAAGGCGCCCGGTCGTCATCGGGCAATCTCCGCTTCTCCATGGAGGGCGCGAAGCTGCACCTCTTTGACAGCCAGGGACAGCGCGTGCCCGACCTTCAGGACTCCAACAGATAAGTTTTGAAGAACGCCAGCACGGCCTCGCGCATCGCCGGTGTTTCGACATGCCCGCTGTCGGCTTCCCTCACAAGCACCAGCCGGTCTGACGCTGACCTGGCTGTGTAGGCCGAGCGGGTTTCCGCCAGTGCGAAATCCATTGCCTCCGGTGGTGTCAGCGGGTCGGTGTCGCCGATGCCAATCATCTGCGGGCGCGGGGCAATACGCCCGGCAATCTCGCCGTTCGACGCCAGATCAAGCAATCCGGGAATGGTGAGATAGATGCCGTGCAGGTCGTGAGCGCCGGTGTCGATGAGCTTGCCATAGTCGGCAAAGCAGCAAAGATGGGCAACGCAGGCGATATCCGGTTCGACCGCCGCCAGCCAATAGCCGAGCGTGGCGCCCATAGAGATGCCGAAGACGCCGATGCGATCCGCCGCCACATCCTCGCGCGCGGCAAGCCAGCCAAAGGCTGCGTGCTGCTCGCCCAGCATTTGTCCGGCCAGCGACTTGCCATGCCAAAGGAGCGCCTTGGTGCGGCTCACCTCGTTTGGTTGCGAGCGGGTGCCGAAGGCCGGCATTTCGATCATCAGGGTCACGAAGCCCATGCGGGCAAAGACCGGCCCCAGCGGCCCGAGCAAGGCTGGGCGGCCATTCAGCAGTTCATCGGCGCCGATTTCGTATCGCGCGCCATGAGCATGAATATAGAGAAGGCCCGGCCACGGCCCGTCTCCGGAAGGCCTCGTCAACACGCCCCGCACCGCCTCGCCATCCTTCGTCCGGAAGGTGAGGCGCTCGATGACATAGCCGTCGGCAAATTCCACGGCCTGGCTCTCAAGCGCCAGCGGGTGATCGCCGATTTCAAAGACCTGCCGCAACCTGTCCATGCGCTTCCTCCGCCGCTGCCGGGATCAAATGTCCTTCATGAGGCGCAGTGCATCATAGATGGCCGCATGGGTGTTGCGCGCCGCCACCGCGTCCCCGATGCGGAACAGGGAGAAGGTTCCGGCAGGGTTGCGAACCACTGACTGGGTTTCGCCCGCGATGAGGCCGTCGTAGGAGACCTCACCCTCGTTTGCGGAAAGAGGCTTCAGATCGAAATAGAGATCATCGAGCGGAATGGTTCCGTGGTTGACGACGATCTGGTCGTAGATCTTTTCGCGTGCAATCCCGCCATAGTCGCTGCCGATGGTGGCGGCCAACTGGTTGCCATTTTTTCGGACCGATTCCAGCCGGTAGGTCACGGTGAAAACCGCATCGAGCTTTTGCAGGCTGCGCATATAGGGCACGAGGTTCATCGCCATCACTTCCGGCGCGAAGGAGCGGTCCGGCGTCATGATCTCGACCTTGGCGCCGGCGTTGGCGATGATTTCGGCGGCCTGCAATCCGGCATGGTCGCCTGCATCATCATAGACCAGCACATTGGTGCCGGGCTTCACATCGCCTGAAATGATGTCCCAGGAAGAGACGACGAGATCATTGCCTTGGCTGAGGACCTCCGTGTGCGCCAGGCCGCCTGTGGCTATGATTACCACATCCGGGTTCTCGGCCGTCACCGTTGCGACTTCCGCCCAGGAGTTGAAGCGGAAGGTCACGCCCATCTTCTCG
>JBGSQC010000108.1:0-18959 GCA_041738295.1 Zhengella sp.
TTTGTGCCACGGTCAACTGTTCGGCGACCGTCATCCGCAAGGCGGCTGACGAGCTGATGGCGGAAGGGGCGTTGGCGAACTATCCCAATGTGGAGGGCATCACCGCCTTTGCCCATGGCACCGGCTGCGGCATGGCGGAGAAGGGCCGGGGGGCCGATATCCTGGAGCGGGTGCTCTGGGGCCATGCCACCCATCCCAATGTCGGTGCGACGATTTTTGTCGGGCTTGGTTGCGAGATCATGCAGGTCGGCCGGATGAAGGCGCGCTTTGGCGCCGCCGGGTCGGAGCGGTTCCACGGCCTGACCATCCAGGAGAGCGGCGGCACGCGCGCCACCATCGACGCCATCAAGGCAAAGGTCCGCGAGCTTCTGCCAGAGGTGAACAAGGCGGTGCGCACGCCGTGCCCGGTTTCGGACCTTCGTATCGGCCTGCAATGCGGGGGCTCGGACGGGTTTTCCGGCATCACCGCCAATCCGGCGTTGGGCCTGGCATCGGATCTGATTGTCGGCCATGGCGGTGGCGTCATCCTGTCCGAGACACCGGAGATTTATGGGGCCGAACAGCTGCTGCTGGCGCGCGCGGCCAGCGCGGACACTGCAGACCAGCTGATTGCCTGCCTGAAATGGTGGGAAGATTACACGGCGATGAATGGCGGATCGCTCGACAACAACCCGTCGCCCGGCAACAAGCAGGGCGGGCTGACGACGATCCTCGAAAAGAGCCTTGGCGCAGTGGCCAAGGCCGGGTCAACGCCCTTGCAGGCCTTCTACGACTATGCCGAACAGGTGACGTCGCCTGGACTCTCTTACATGGACACGCCGGGCTATGATCCGGTTTCGGCAACCGGGCAGATTGCCGGCGGGGCTCAGCTGATCGTTTTCACCACCGGGCGCGGTTCGGCCTTCGGCTCCAAGCCCGCGCCGACCATCAAGATCGCCACCAGCGACCGGTTGTTTGCGGCCATGACCGATGACATGGACATCAATTGCGGGGATATCCTGTCGCAAGGCGTCAGCCTTGCCGACAAGGGTGCAGAGATTTTCGAGGCGATCCTCAGGGCGGCGTCCGGCGAGGCGACAAAATCCGAGAGGCTTGGCCTTGGCGACAACGAGTTCCTGCCATGGCAGGTGGGAGCAGTGATGTAATGCGGGCGAGGGGCAGACCATGAGCGGAGTGAGAATTGCCTGTGTCGGCGAGGCGATGGTGGAATTGACCATTGACCGGCCGGACCGCCAGATCGGTTTTGCCGGAGATACGCTGAACACCGCCATCTATCTTTCGCGCGCGCTGGGCGATGCCGGATCGGTGGACTTTGTCACCGTGCTCGGTCGTGACGCCTTGTCGGACCGCATGGCAGAGTTCATTGCCAGCGAAGGCGTGGGCACAAATGCCATCCGCCGCCACCCTGAGCGGCTTCCCGGCATTTATTCCATCGCGGTGGATGCCAAGGGTGAGCGCAGCTTTTCCTATTGGCGCAACCAGTCGGCGGCTCGCACGCTGTTTGAAGACGGGTTCAGCCAGCTTGACGGTTATGACCTCATCTACTTTTCCGGCATCACGCTGGCGATCCTGCCGCCCCCTGTTCGCGCATCCATGCTGGCCCATCTGGCGGCGCACACCGCGCGCATTGCCTTTGATTCCAATTATCGCCCGCGCCTGTGGGAGGACGCGGAAACCGCGCGTGCCGCAATCACTGCGGCCTGGCGGATCGCCGATATTGGCCTGCCATCGGTTGATGACGAGATGGCGCTCTTCGGTGACAAGGATGCCGAAGCTGTGCTTCAGCGGCTGCGCGGTCTCGGCCTGAAAGAGGGTGCGCTAAAGCAAGGCGCGTCGGGTCCGTTGCCGATTGTCACCGGGGTTGAAGCTGGTGCGTTTCCGCCAGCCGAAAAGGTGGTGGACACGACAGCAGCAGGCGACAGCTTCAACGGAGCGTGGCTCGCGGCACGGCTTTCCGGATCAAATGAGGCCCAATGCCTGCAAAAGGCGCATCGCCAAGCGCTGGAGGTCATCGCACATCCCGGGGCGATCATTCCCCGTTCGTGAGAAAAATGGAGTAAATGACTGACTTGACTGGATAATAGCATGGTCACTGTTGGTCGCATCCTGTCCATGTCAAATTTGTGAAAAACCTCTTCGCAAGCGCAGCATCATGGTTTACGATCCCGATTTAGATCGATTTAAATCCAGGGATTTATGTGCGCATGACCATCCTGAAACCCAGTGCCACGCTGCAATCACCGGCGCCCCGCGCCACCGATCCTGACAAGCTTGCCGCCGAGATTCTTGAGCGGCTGACCTATGGTACCGGCAAGGATCCGAAGGTTGCCACCCGCCATGACTGGCTTGCCGCAACCATACAGGTCATTCGCGACCGCATCATCGACCACTGGATGGTGTCCACCCGGCGGGCCTATGCCGCAAACGGCAAGCGCGTCTATTACATGTCGCTGGAGTTCCTCATCGGCCGGCTGATGGTGGACGCCGTGACAAACCTTGAGCTGCGCGACCAGATGCGCCAGGCACTGGCCAAGCTGGGTGTCGATTTCGATGTCGTCTCTGCGCTTGAACCCGATGCCGCGCTTGGCAATGGCGGGTTGGGGCGTCTGGCCGCCTGCTTCATGGAATCCATGGCAAGCGTCGACATTCCCGCCTATGGCTATGGCATCCGCTACCAGCACGGCTTGTTCAGGCAGGAAATCGCCGAGGGCTGGCAAGTCGAATTGCCGGAAAAATGGCTCGACCATGGAAACCCTTGGGAATTCGAGCGGCGCGAATCCTCCTACGAGATCGGCTTTGGCGGTTCGGTGGAACTGAACGGCACGGACAACGAGGGCGAACCGGCTTTCCGCTGGAAGCCTTCCGACCGGGTCATCGCCACAGCTTATGACACCCCGATCGTCGGCTGGCGGGCAAACCGCGTCAACACGCTGCGGCTTTGGGCGGCCAAGCCGATGGACCCGATCCGTCTCGAAAAGTTCAATGCGGGCGATTATTCCGGCGCCATGGAGGAGAGCAACAAGGCGGAGGTGCTGACCCGCGTGCTCTATCCGGCGGACAGTCATATTGCCGGCCAGGAGCTGCGCCTTCGTCAGGAGTTCTTCTTCTCCTCGGCTTCATTGCAGGACATCATCCGCCGCCACATCCAGCAGTATCATTCGCTCGACAATCTGGCTGAAAAGGCCTCGATCCAGCTCAACGACACCCATCCGGCGGTGGCCGTGACGGAACTGTTGCGCCTGTTGATCGACGAGCATGGCTACGCGCTGGCGAAAGCCTGGGAGATGGCACGCGCAGTCTTCAGTTACACCAACCACACGCTGCTGCCCGAAGCTCTGGAAAGCTGGTCGGTGCCGCTGTTCGAGCACCTGTTGCCGCGCCACATGCAGCTGATCTACGCCATCAACGCCATTGAGCTCCGGCGTGCCCGTGACCTCGGCTTTGACGGCGAGGCGATCTCGCGCATTTCGTTGATCCATGAAAATGCCGAGCGCCGTGTGCGCATGGGCAATCTGGCCTTTCTCGGCTCGCATTCCATCAACGGCGTGTCTGCGCTGCACACCGAACTGATGAAGCAGACGGTGTTTGCCGATCTGCACCGGCTCTATCCCGACCGCATCAACAACAAGACCAACGGCATCACGCCGCGCCGCTGGCTGATGCAGTGCAACCCGGACCTCTACGGGCTGGTGCGCGAGACGATCGGCGAAGGCTTCATGGATGATGCCTCGAAACTTCAGGCACTCAACGCCTATGCCGATGACAGTGCCTTCCAGGCGAAATTCTCGGCAGTCAAGCGTGACAAAAAGGCGCGTCTGGCCAAGCTTGTGCGCGACCGCCTGAACATCAAGATCGATCCGTCTTCGCTGTTCGACATCCAGATCAAGCGCATCCATGAATACAAGCGGCAACTCCTCAACATCATTGAGGCAGTGGCACTCTATGACCAGATCCGCTCGCATCCCGAACGCGACTGGGTGCCGCGCGTCAAGTTCTTCGCCGGCAAGGCGGCGCCGAGCTACCACATGGCGAAAACCATCATCAAGCTGGCCAATGATGTGGCGCGCGTCATCAACAATGACCCATCGGTCTCCGGCCTTTTGAAGATCGTCTTCATTCCGAACTACAATGTGTCGCTCGCCGAGATCATGGTTCCGGCAGCCGATCTTTCCGAGCAGATCTCGACAGCCGGCATGGAAGCATCCGGCACCGGCAACATGAAGCTTGCGCTGAACGGGGCGCTGACCATCGGCACGCTGGATGGTGCAAACGTTGAAATGCGCGAATGCGTGGGGCCGGAGAACATCTTCATCTTCGGACTTGATGCGGCAGGCGTTGCGGCGCGGCGCGCATCGGGGCGTGATCCGCGCGCGACAATCGAAGCTTCGCCGGAATTGCGCCAGGCGCTCGACGCCATCGGCAAGGGCACTTTCTCGCCGGATGACCGCAGCCGCTACCATGATCTGGTCGAGGGATTGCGCAGCCATGACTGGTTCTTGGTGACCGACGACTTTGATGATTATTGCCGTGCACAAAGGTCAGTCGATGATCTATGGTCGAAGCGCAACGACTGGACCCGCATGGCGATCCTGAACACGGCCAGGATGGGCTGGTTCTCGTCAGACCGGACCATCCGGCAATACGCGTCGGAGATTTGGAACGTGCCGACAACATAACGGCGAATGCCGGGTCCGGGGGAGGACGCGTTTGACTGAGCCAAAGGCACCGGTCGTATCATCGAAAGGGTTCACACCCCTTGAGCGCGGAGCCGTGGAGGCTGTGGTCAATGGCTCCCATGGGGACGTCTATGGCGTTCTCGGCCTGCACGAGGCGGGCAAGGGCTTCGTCGCGCGTTGCTTCATCCCGGGCGCAGATGCGGTCACGGCGCTGACGCTTGACGGGCGCGAGGCGGGCGAGTTTGTCCGCACCCATGATGACGGATTTTTCGAGGGCAGTCTTTCGTTCAAAAAGCGCCAGCCGCTAGCCTATCGGGCGCGCGCCGGCGAAGTGGTCTGGACTGTCGGCGATCCCTACAGCTTCGGTCCTGTGCTCGGCCCGATGGACGATCATTACCTCTCGGAAGGGTCCCACCGGCGTCTGTTTGACCGGATGGGCGCACATCTGATGCACCACGAAGGGGCGGATGGCGTGCATTTTGCCGTCTGGGCACCCAATGCCAAGCGTGTTTCCGTTGTCGGCCTGTTCAATCGCTGGGATGGGCGCATCAATGCGATGCGGTTCCGCTCCACCTCCGGCATCTGGGAGACCTTCATTCCGGGGCTGGGCGAGAACGAGCCCTACAAGTTCGAGATCGTCGGGCCGGATGGCGTTCGCCTGCCGTTGAAGGCGGACCCCTTTGCCTTCCGCTCGGAGTACCGCCCGGCGACTGCCTCGGTCACCGCGCGCGCCATCGACCATGATTGGGGCGACCAAGCGCACCGTGATTTCTGGGGGAAGGCGGATGCACGCCGCCAGCCGGTCTCTGTCTACGAGGTGCATGCCGGATCCTGGCAGCGCCATGAGGGCGGGGCGTTCCTCAGCTGGGACGAGTTGGCCGAGCGGCTGATCCCCTACTGCGTCGACATGGGCTTCACCCATATCGAGTTCCTTCCGGTCAGCGAACATCCCTATGACCCGTCCTGGGGCTACCAGACGACCGGCCTCTATGCGCCGTCTGCCCGCTTTGGCGAACCGGAAGGTTTTGCCCGCTTTGTCGACGGGGCGCACCGGGCGGGTGTCGGTGTGATCCTCGACTGGGTTCCGGCGCATTTCCCGACCGACGCCCATGGTCTGGCGCAGTTCGATGGCACCGCGATCTATGAGCATGCCGATCCGCGCAAGGGCTTCCATCCGGATTGGAACACCGCGATCTACAATTTCGGGCGCACCGAAGTGAAGGAGTTTCTCGTCAACAATGCGCTCTACTGGGCCGAGAAATTCCATGTCGACGGTTTTCGCGTCGATGCGGTGGCCTCCATGCTTTACCTCGATTATTCGCGCAAGGCCGGAGAATGGATCCCCAATGAGAAGGGCGGGCGGGAAAACCTTGAAGCCGTCGCCTTCCTGCAGGAGATGAACAAGGCCGTCTATGGCGGGTATGCAGGCGTGATGACGATTGCCGAGGAATCGACTTCCTGGCCCAAGGTGTCGCAGCCGGTGCATGAGGGCGGGCTTGGCTTCGGCTTCAAGTGGAACATGGGCTTCATGCATGACACACTGGCCTATTTCGCGCGCGAGCCGATCCACCGCAAGCATCACCACAACGACCTGACCTTCGGCCTGCTTTACGCTTACTCCGAAAATTTCGTGCTGCCGCTCAGCCATGACGAAGTGGTGCACGGCAAAGGGTCGCTCATTACCAAGATGGCGGGCGACGACTGGCAGAAATTTGCAAACCTCAGGGCGCTCTATGCCTTCATGTGGGGTTATCCCGGCAAGAAGCTGCTGTTCATGGGACAGGAGTTTGCGCAACGGCGGGAATGGTCGGAAGCACGCGGGCTTGACTGGGAGCATCTCGGCCACGCGCCGCATGAAGGGGTCCGCAAGCTGGTACGGGACCTCAACGCCGTTTATCGCGCGCACCCTGCGTTGCATGCGCGTGATTGCGAGCCGGAAGGCTTCGAGTGGCTGAATGCCGACGATAGTGCCAATTCAGTGCTGGCCTGGCAACGCCGCGCACCCGGTGAAAACCCGGTCGTGGTCATTGCCAACCTGACGCCGGTGGTGCGCGAGGGCTACCGCGTGAGAATGCCCGCCAACGGCACCTGGCGCGAGATCCTCAACAGCGATGCAGAAACCTATGGAGGCTCTGGCAAGGGCAATTCAGGCATTGTTGTTGCCCGGGATGGATCTGCATCAATGACTTTGCCGCCGCTTGGCGTCTTGATGCTCGAATACGAACCGTGACCTGTCTGGGAGGACTTGATGGCCACTGAACGAAACGCACCTCTTGCCCGTAACGCAATGGCCTACGTGCTGGCCGGCGGACGGGGAAGCCGTCTGCACGAACTGACCGACCGGCGCGCCAAGCCTGCCGTCTATTTCGGTGGCAAAACGCGCATCATCGACTTCGCGCTGTCCAACGCGATCAATTCCGGCATCCGCCGCATCGGTGTGGCGACGCAATACAAGGCGCATTCGCTGATCCGCCATTTGCAGCGCGGCTGGAACTTCCTGCGGCCGGAGCGAAACGAAAGTTTTGACATCCTTCCGGCGTCCCAACGCGTGTCTGAAAGCCAATGGTATGAGGGCACGGCAGACGCCGTGTTCCAGAACATCGACATCATCCAGGATTATGGTGTCGAGTACATGGTGATCCTGGCCGGTGACCACATCTACAAGATGGACTACGAGCTGATGCTGCAGCAGCACGTCACCTCGAAAGCCGATGTCACCATCGGGTGCCTGGAAGTGCCGCGCATGGAAGCATCAGGCTTCGGCGTCATGAAGGTGGATGCCTCCAACACCATCGTTGATTTCGTCGAAAAGCCGTCGGATCCGCCCGGCATGCCCGACAAGCCGGATTTCGCGCTGGCCTCCATGGGCATCTATGTCTTCACCACCAAGTTCCTGATCGAGGAGTTGAAGCGCGACGCGGCGGACCCGAATTCCAGCCGCGACTTTGGCAAGGACATCATTCCGCACATCGTGAACAACGGAAAGGCGGTGGCGCATCGCTTCGCTGACAGCTGCGTGCGCGCCTCATCCGAGAACGAGGCCTACTGGCGCGACGTCGGCACGATTGACGCCTATTGGCAGGCCAATATCGACCTTACGGAAGTGTTGCCGGAGTTGGACCTCTATGACCGATCCTGGCCGATCTGGACTTATGCGGAAATCCGCCCGCCGGCAAAGTTCGTGCACAATGAAGAAGGCCGGGTGGGGCACGCCATCTCCAGCCTGGTGTCAGGCGATTGCATCATTTCCGGCTCCAGCATGAACCGCAGCCTGCTGTTTTCCGGCGTACTGTGCCGCTCGTGGTCTTCGCTCAATGAGGCGGTCATCCTGCCCGAAAGCGTCATCGGGCGGCATGCGCGGCTCACCAAGGTCATCGTCGACCGAGGCGTGAAGATCCCTGCCGGATTGATCGTCGGTGAGGATCATGAGCTGGATGCCAGCCGCTTCCGCCGCTCTGCCAATGGCGTCTGCCTGATCACACAGGACATGCTGGACAAGGCCGGCCTGATCTACGAATGAAGGGTGCTTGAATGAAGGTCCTGTCGGTCGCCTCCGAACTGCATCCGCTGATCAAGACCGGCGGACTGGCCGACGTGGCGGGCGCATTGCCGCTGGCGCTCGCCTCGCAGGACATCGCCGTGACCAGCCTGGTGCCGGGATACCCGAAGGTGATGGCGGCGCTCGGCAAGGCAAAGCGCAAGAAACGCATATCCTTTCCGAGCCTGCTCGGTGCGAAAGCCGATGTCTTCTCGGTCAGCCACAAGGGGTTGGAGCTTTTCGTGCTGGATGCGCCGTCGCTGTTTGAGCGCGAGGGCGAGCCCTATGGCGATGCGACCGGCTCCGACCATGGCGACAACTGGCGTCGTTTTGCGGCCTTCTCGAAGGCTGCAGCCGAAATCGCGCTTGGTGCCATTCCGGGCTATCGGCCGGATCTGGTGCATGTGCATGATTGGCAGGCGGCCATGACGCTCGCCTATCTGCGCTATTCGGGCAGGGCAGCGCCGCCCTCGGTCATCACCATTCACAACCTTGCCTTCCAGGGCCAGTACCCTGCGCCGATTTTTCCGTCGCTGGAGCTCCCTCCGGAAGCCTATTCGGTGGATGGGGTGGAATACTACCACGGCGTCGGGTTCCTGAAGGCCGGGCTTCAGGCGGCAAGCGCCATCACCACCGTCAGCCCCACCTATGCGCAGGAAATCCGCACGCCGGAATTCGGCATGGGTCTCGACGGGCTGGTGAATGTGCGCGCGCATGATCTGCACGGCATCGTCAATGGCATTGACGTGACCGAATGGAACCCGGAAACCGACCCGCATCTGGCAGCCCCTTTCAGCGCGCGTGCGCTTGGCAAGCGCGTGGCCAATCGCAAGGCGATCGAGGACCGCTTCGGGCTGGACCATGACGGCAGCCTGTTGGTGACCGTCATTTCGCGGCTCACATGGCAGAAGGGCATGGATGTGTTGGCCAGTGCCATCGATGCCATGGCTGGCTTGGGAGTGAAGCTTGCCGTGCTCGGTTCCGGCGACAAGGCGCTGGAAGGCGCGTTCCTTGCCGCCACCTCGCGCCATCGTGGGCGGGTGGCAATCCAGGTCGGCTATGACGAGCCCCTGTCGCATCTGCTGCAGGGCGGGGCAGATGCCATTCTCGTGCCGTCGCGGTTTGAGCCATGCGGGCTGACGCAGCTCTATGGCCTGCGCTATGGTTGCGTGCCTTTGGTGGCGCGCACCGGCGGGCTTGCCGACACCGTGATCGATGCCAATTTTGCCGCTGTTTCCGCAGGCGTTGCCACCGGCATCCACATGCCGGGTCTCAGCCTTGACGGGCTGCTGCATGCGGTGGCGCGCGCCCAAGCACTGCATGGAGACAAACCGGTCTGGTCCGCGCTTCAGAAGAACGGCATGAAGGCCGATGTCTCGTGGGAAGCCAGCGCCAAGCGCTATGGCGATCTCTTCCGCAGCCTTGTGGCCAAGGCTGCCTGATGGGACCGGACGCAGCGGCATGATCCCTTCCAGTCATCGTGCGGGCGCAACCTGCCATGCGGACGGCGTGACGTTCCGCGTGCCGGCGCCGGACGCCACCTCTGTCCATCTCTGCCTGTTCGACGTGCAGGACCGGGAGACGGCACGCCTTGCCATGACACGCGAGGCCGATGGCTGGTGGCAGGCGGATGTTCCAGGAATTGGCCAAGGCCAGCGCTACGGCTATCGCGCCGACGGTCTGTTCGAACCCGCCGCCAACCTGCTGCATGATCCTGCCAAGCTGCTGGCCGACCCTTGGGCGGTGCGCTTTGACCGGCCCTGGCACTGGCACGATGATCTGGCGACACGAGCGGGTCTGGGCCGCGAAACTGCGCATCTGGTGCCGAAATGCGTGGTCGAAAGGCCTGCCTTCAGTTTTGCGGCAGATGATGCAGCCGGACTTTCGGCTCAGCTTCCCAACCCCTGTTTCACGCCCGGCGGCCTGATCTACGAGGTCAATGTGCGGGGATTCTCCGCGCTGCATCCTGATGTACCGGGGGAAGAGCGCGGCACCATTCTTGCGCTGAAGCATCCGGCGATCATCGCGCATCTGAAAAAGATCGGTGTATCGGCGGTGGAACTGATGCCGGTGACGGCGTGGATCGATGAACGGCACCTGCCGCCGCTGGGGCTCACCAACAGCTGGGGCTACAATCCGGTAACGTTTATGGCGCTCGATCCGCGCCTTGCGCCGGGCGGCATTGCCGATTTGAAGGCAGTCTGCGATGCGCTGCGGGCAGAAGGCATTTCAGTTTTCCTTGACCTCGTTTTCAACCACACGGGCGAAAGCGATGATGCCGGGCCGACGCTTTCTTTCCGTGGCCTGATCAACCGGCAGGCCTATCTGCGCGACGCGGCAAACGAGCAGGTCAACGTCACCGGCACCGGCAACACGGTCGCCTGCATCGAACCACTGATGCAGACCATGATCCTTGATGCGCTCAGGCACTTCGTGATGAACGGCGGGGTGGACGGGTTCCGCTTCGACCTTGCGCCGGTTCTGGGCCGGAGAGATCAAGGCTTTTCGGCTGGTGCGCCGCTTCTGGCCGCCATGACAGCCGATCCGGTGATCGGCTCGCGCATCCTGATCGCCGAGCCATGGGACATCGGGCCGAATGGCTACCAGCTCGGGAACTTCCCGCCGCCGTTTCATGAGTGGTCCGACCGGTACCGCGATGATGTGCGGCGCTATTGGCGTGGCGACGTCGGGATGCGCGGGGCGCTCGCCACGCGGCTTGCGGGATCGTCGGACATCTTTGCGCGCAATGGGGCAGGGGTGACCCGCTCGGTCAATTTCATCGCCGCCCATGACGGGTTCACGCTGGCAGACCTGGTATCCTATCGGCACAAGCACAATGAGCTGAACGGTGAGGCTAACCGTGACGGGCACGGCGAGAACCTTACGTGGAACCATGGCGAAGAAGGCGTGACCGCAAACAGCCGGATCCTTGACGCCCGCCACGCCGACCTCAAGGCGCTTCTGACGACGCTTTTTGCTTCACGCGGCACAATCATGCTGACAGCAGGCGACGAGTTCGGCCGCAGCCAGCATGGCAACAACAATGCCTATGCGCAGGACAACGCGCTGACCTGGATCGACTGGGCGTCGCGTGACATGGCGCTGGAAGACCATGTGGCGATGCTGGCCGGTTTGCGGGCACGCTTTGCTGCGCTGCGCGACACGGAATTTCTCGATGGCGGGTTATCGGCAGACGGTTTTCCTGATGTGGAATGGCGCGATGCCGATGGCGCGCTGATGGACGAGGCGCGCTGGCAGGACGGCGAGGCGGGCAGCCTTGCCAAACTTGTTGGCACCGGTGAAACGTCTTGCCCGCAGATCGCCTTCCTGTTCAACCGGGACAATGAGGCCGTCTTCTTTCGGCTGCCCGCGCGCGAAGGCTTTGGCTGGGTCGGAGAAGGATGCGGGCAGGGCGGCATCGTGACGGTCGCCGCGCGATCAGTCGGCATTGCGCTGCTGGAGCGCGTCACCGACAAAAACAACGGGGCTTCAACAAGCCCATGAACGGAGAAAGCGGAATGGCTGACATGACCAAGGCGGGCGCGGACTGGTGGCGCGGATCGGTGACCTACCAGATCTATCCGCGCTCCTTCCAGGACAGCAATGGCGACGGCATTGGCGACCTGAAGGGCATCACGGAGCAGCTTGGCCATGTGGCCGATCTCGGCGCGGATGCCATCTGGCTGTCGCCGGTCTTCGTCTCGCCGATGGAGGACATGGGCTATGACGTGTCGAACTATACCGACATCGATCCGCTGTTTGGCACGCTGGCGGATTTCGATGCGCTGGTGGCGCGCGCCCATGATCTTGGCCTGAAGGTCGTGATCGACCAGGTGATCTCGCATTCCGCCGCGCGGCACCCGGCCTTTGCCGAAAGCCGCACGAACCGCACCAACCCGAAGGCCGACTGGTATGTCTGGGCTGATCCGAAGCCGGATGGTTCGCCGCCCAACAACTGGCTGGCGATCTTCGGCGGCAGCGCCTGGACCTGGGAGCCGCGCCGGCGGCAATACTATTTCCACAATTTCCTCGCCTCGCAGCCGGATTTCAACTTCCACAACCCTGAGGTCCAGGAGTTCCATCTGGCCAATATGCGCTTCTGGCTGGAGCGCGGCGTGGATGGGTTCCGGCTTGATACGGTGAACTTCTATTTCCACGACCGGCGGCTGGCCGACGAACCGGCCGATTTCCGCATCAAGGAAAAGCCGGAGTTCAATCCGTACGAAATGCAGTATCACTTGTTCTCCAAGAACCAGCCGGAGAACCTTGAATTCCTCAAGCGCATCAGGGCGTTGGCGGACGAATTTGATGCACGCGCAATCTTCGGGGAAGTGGGCGACAGCCACCATGCGATCCAGCTGATGGGCCAGTACACGAGCGGGCAGCGTCTCCACATGGCCTATTCCTTCGAGATGCTGGGCGAAGCCTTCACCGCGCGGCACTTTCGCTCGAAGGTGGAGGAATTCTTTGCCGGGGCGCCGGCCGGCTGGCCCTGCTGGTCCTTCTCCAACCATGATGTGATGCGCCACGTGTCGCGCTGGATGCCCCATGCGAAGGATCGCATGGCACTCGCCAGGCAGGCGGCCGCGCTGCTGCTGTCACTCGAAGGCTCCGTCTGCCTCTGGCAGGGCGAGGAATTGGGCCAGACCGATACGGTTCTGACTTTCGAGGAACTGACCGACCCTCAAGGCATCGCCTTTTGGCCGGAGACGACCGGGCGCGACGGCTGCCGCACGCCCTTTGTCTGGGATGCAGGCCAGCCCCATGCAGGGTTCTCGACCACCAAGCCCTGGCTGCCGGTGAAGCCCGAGCAAGCGGCTCATGCGGTCTCAACGCAGGTGGGCGATCCGGCCTCGGTGCTGGAGTTCTATCGCCAAGCGCTGAAGCTCAGGAAAGCCACACCGGCGCTGGTGACGGGGAAGACGCGCTTCATCGACACACTCGAGCCGGTGCTGGCATTCGTTCGTGAAAGCAGCCAAGGCGATTTGCTCTGCGTCTACAACTTGTCGCCCACGCCGCGAGTGCTGACGGTGACCGGCGCGGGCGAAGTGTTGCTGTCAGGCGCTGCTGTGCTTTCTGGCGACACCTTGACCCTGGAGGCCAACGGCTTTGCCTGGATCAATGGGGAACCGGGGGCATCGGTCGGCGCTGTCTGACGCATTCACGGGATGAACCCGCCGGGATGATCCTGCTTGCTGCCGGTTTGCCTCAAATATGCCAAAGAACACTGGTCACGCTCGGTCATCCATCCGAAACGGGGCAATCGACCACAGGAGCTCCCATGAACAAGTTTTCTTTGACGGCAATATCCGCCCTGTCCCTCATGGCCTTGGCTGGCTGCAGCGACGCCGCCGAAACCAGCAAGGCGAAAAGCGATACAAAGGTTCCGTCGATCACCCAAAGTGCTGTGCCGGCCGCCACGGCAGAGAAAAAAGCCGTCGGATCTGCCAACCGTGCAGCCCAACGCAAGGCGTTTCTGGATAGTCGAGCTGCCTATGAAGCCGCAAGGCTGGCGTACCAGCCGCATGCAAGCCGCCAGAAAGACATGGTTGCTTCCATCAATAAAGCCCAGGAAACCGGTGATGCAGCAAAGGTCAAGGCTCTGAGGGCCGAATTCAAGGCGGAGCGTGTCGAATCGCAGGCACTCCGGACAAGTCTTTTGGAAGCACGGAAAACCTTCCTCGAGGCCCGTGCCGCCTTGCCGCAGAAAAAGGCAGCCGATCCAAAGCCCAAGTGAACTTGGCATGTGACCGCGACCTGACGCGCGAGTTTACGCCCGCATGAGCGGCACGTCGTCAGGGTCCAGCACCAGCTCAATGAGGAGCGGGCGGTCGCGCGTTTCAATGGCCGCGATGGCGCGGTCGAGATCGGCTTCCGTTTGGACGCGGATGCCGGTGCCGCCGAGCGCGGTGCCGACATCGGCAAAAGACGGCCAGTCGAACAGAGCCAGCGCCGGGTCCATCTGGCGGTCAAGGAACTGGATGTGCTCGGCGCCATAGGCGCTGTCATTGCAGATGATGACGATCAGGTCGCGCTTCAGGCGCACCGCCGTGTTGAACTCGTTGATGCCGTTCATCATGAAGCCGCCATCACCGGAAAACAGCACGACCGGCCGGTCCGGCGCGGCAAGGCTGGCACCGATTGCCTCCTGCAGGCCAAGCCCGATGGAGCCGAAATTGGTGGTGGCGAGGAAGCTCTGCGGATCGGGTACGCAGATGCGGCACCAGACCTCCGTCATGAAGCGACCGCCATCGGTCGACAGGATGCGGTTGGCGGGCAGGGCCTTGTCGAGCCGGGCGAGCGAGTGCTCGTAATTGATGCAGCCATCCTTGGTCTTGCCGGCGCGCCCTGCCGGATGGGCGGTCAGTTCCACCATGTCGAGTTCGCGGGTGAAACCGGTCGGCGCAATCTCTGCCTCGTCCAGCCAGTGGACGATGTTGTCGGCGGTGAGCCCCGCGTCCGCCACCAGCGCCTCAGCCGGATGGAAGATGCGGCCGATGTCAGACGCCTCATGGTTGACCTGCACCACGCGCTTGCCGCGCATCAGGGCGCCGCGGTCGGTGGTGAAATAATGCAGGCTGGTGCCAAACGCGATCACGCAGTCGGATTTGGCGATCACGTCATAGGCGGCGGGCGTGCTCAGCGTGCCGAAAATGTCCATGTTGAAGGGGTGGCCACGGAACAGGCCTTTTGCCTTCAGCGTGGTGGCGAGCGGGGCTTCCAGCCGGTCGGCAAGCCGGATGATCTGCTCGCGCGCAACCACTGCACCGGCACCTGCCAGGATGATCGGGCGGCGCGCTGACGCGATGATGCCAATGGCGGCCTCCAGCGTTTCGCCTTCGGGCACCATGGCCGGTGTGTTGAACACCGGGTACAGCGTCTTGTGGTGTACCGTCTCCTGCCACATGAAATCGGCCGGCATGTTGAGCACGATCGGACGCCTTTCCTGGCGTGCGCGGAAAAAGGCTTGAGCCACATCCTCGGCAGCGGTCTGGGGCGAGCGCATCTGCTCGAAGCCTGCGCCGGTTGCCTTCACCAGTTCGCGCTGGTCGATGCCTTGCAGATGGTGCGGGTTCATCACCGGCGTATCGCCGGCCAGCAGAACCAGCGGCACATGTCCACGCGCGCCTTCAGCCAGCGCGGTGATGCAGTTGGTGAGCCCCGGCCCGTGGGTGACGGTCGCCACGCCCACCTTGCGTGCCACATGGCTCCAGCCGAGCGCCATCAGGATCGAGTTGCCCTCAAAAGCTGCCGGCACGAAGGTGCCGCCGCAGGCGCGCACATAGTGGTCCACCATGAAAAGGTTGGCATCGCCCATCAGGCCGAACATGGTGTCGATGCCGTGATCGGTCACGGCCTGCGCGATCGACTGGTGGACATGGGTCTTGGTATCGGCCATGGAAGCTGCCTGCCTTGCGCGTTAAGGGATGCTTGCCTGCGTAACGCTGCAGACTTCAAGGCAACAATAGCGCATCGAAGTTGCAATCGGCGTGCATAGATGAGCATTCAAGATATTTGAATGCATGAATCACGCATCTCAAGCGATCATCGTGCGCAGAATGCGCACCATTGCACAGAGAGCCGGTCACATCTCGGTGTGCATGCGATAGCCCGGCGCAAAGGTGAGGCGGACCGAGGTGATGATCCTGTCCGCCGACCAGGTGCTGCGGTCGATGATGAAAAGGCCTTCGCCTTGCCCGCAATCGAGGATTTCGGCTTCCTCGGTGCCTGCTGACCGGGCTGAAAAACTGATATCGCCGCCTTCGAAGGGGATGTTTTCCACCAGCCATTCATTAGGGCTGGACTTGCTGAAATCGACATCTAGGGCGGCCGGAACCACTGCCGGGTTGATCCAGCGGTTCTCATAGACATAGGGCCGGCCATCGGCCATGTGCAGTGCATTGATGTGGAGCATTTGGTCGCCGGTACGCGCTTGCATGCGGCCCATGATTTCCACCGGCGGCTCGATGAGCCTGCGCGTGATCAGGGAGTAGCGATAGGTCAGTCCCTTGGCCTCGATCTCGTTTCGAATGACCGGAATGTCGAGCGTCGCCTTGCGCACCGGATGCAGGGCCACGCGCGTGCCTGCCTTGCGCCGCCTGTCCAGCAAACCGGCCTCGGCGAGATTGCGCAGCGCGCGGTTGACGGTGGCGCGGGCGCAGCCAAATTCGCGGGAGAGATCGGCCTCGTTGGGGATGATCTCACCCGGCCTCCATTCGCGGCTGTGCAGGCGGCGCAGCACCTCGTCCTGTACTGTCTGCCAGCTCCTGATCCCGGCTTCCGTCAAATGGCCTCTCCCAGCTCCCGCGTCACCTTGCGATAGGCCGCCACGATGCGGTCATGGTCCCGGTGGCGTCCGCCTTCCACCTGGTGGCGCCCGGCGGACCAGACATCGGTGATCATGCGGTCGTCGCCTGCAAAGATGTAGCTGTCGAGAAGCGTATCACCGCTTCGCCCGGCAAGGTCAATCGCCCCGCTATCCAGCGCCATGAGGTCCGCGAGCTTGCCCACGGCAAGACTGCCTGCGTCCCTGCCGGAAACGAGCGCTCCACCCCTGCATGTCGCCTCGAACAGGCGGCGGCCGGTCGATTGCTCCGGCGTTGCCAAGGCGGCTCGGGTGTGGTCGCGCAGGCGCTGCGAGCAATCGAGCGTGCGCAATTCTTCGGCGAGCGTGATGCGGATGTTGGAATCTTACCCGATGGCAATTTCTCCGCCTTCGGCAAACCAGCGCACGCCATCAAAAATGCCGTCGCCAAGGCTCGATTCGGTCATGGGGCAAAGGCCCGCGATTGCGCTGCTCCGCGCAAGGCCTTTGGTCTCATGGGGCAGCATCTGCGTGCAGTGGATGAAGCAGCTTCGCTGGTCCAGATCAAGATTGGCGAGCACCCATTCGACGGGACGGGCGCCAAGCGCCGCTTTCACCTCGTCCACCTCGGCAATTTGCTCGGCCAGATGCATGTGGAAGGGGTTGCCATTGGCAAGCGCCCGGTGTGCTGCGAGATCGCCCTCGTTGATGGCGCGCAGGCTGTGCGGTGCCATTCCGGTCAGGCAATCGCCGGGCAGGGTGGCGACGATGCGCGCCGACTCCTCATGCAGGCGGGCGAACCGGTCCAGATCATTGCCGAAACGGATCTGGCCGGGGCCAAGCGGTCGCCGGTCGCATCCGCCATACTGGTAGTGCACCGGCAGCAGCGTGAGGCCGATGCCGGTGGACGCAGCTGCGGCGGCGATGCGCCCGGCCATCTCGGCCAGATTGTCGTAGGGGATGCCGCCCGGCTGGTGGTGCAAATAGTGGAACTCGACATTGGCCGCGTAACCCGCTTCCAGCATTTCCATCTGCACGAAGGCGGCAATCGCCTCCACATGGTCAGGCGTCAACCGGTCGAGAAAGCGGAACATCAGCTGCCGCCATGTCCAGAAACTGTCGGAGGGGTCAGGGCCGCGCCGCTCGGTCAGGCCGGCCATCGCCCGCTGGAAGGCATGGCTGTGGGCATTGGCGGGAGCGGGCAGGAGAATGCCCACACGGTGGCCTGTTGGCCTGTCCTGACCAGTCCGGATCGCAGCAATGCGGCCATCATCGCCAATGGTGACGCCGACATTCCGGAACCAGCCCTCATCAAGCAATGCCGTCTCGGCCCAGATTTCCTGCATTGGTTTCTCCGGTTGACAAGTTAATATGTGCATACATAATATCATTAAAAGCGTGCTTTTCAATGGTGAACGCAATGCTCCTGACCAATGCAACCCTTGCTGTGATGGATGGACGGCCCGGCTATGGCCTTCTTGAAAGGGCTGCTGTCGTCATCGATGGACCAACCATCGTCTGGGTGGGCAAGGCGGATGCCGTGCCTGTTGCCCATCGCGGGCATGAGGTGCTGGACCTTGAAGGCCGGCTCGTCACGCCTGGCCTGATCGACTGCCACACCCACATTGTCCATGGCGGCAATCGCGCGCGCGAATATGAAATGCGGCTTGAAGGCGCGACCTATGAGGAGATTGCGCGGGCTGGCGGTAGCATCGTCTCCACCGTTGCAGCGACGCGCGCGGCGGACGAGGCAAGGCTTCTGGCTGGCGCGCTCACCCGGGTAGACGCACTGATTGCCGAAGGTGTCACCACCATCGAAATCAAGTCCGGTTACGGCCTGGATATCGATACCGAATTGAAGATGCTGCGTGTTGCGCGCGCTGTCGCCAAGGCGCGGCCGGTTACTGTGCGGACCAGCTTTCTCGGTGCCCATGCCGTTCCGCCTGAGTACAAGGGCAGGGCGCAGGCCTATCTCGACGAGGTATGCCTGCCGGCGCTCGAAGCGGCACATGGCGAGGGTCTGGCCGATGCGGTTGACGGCTTCTGCGAGGGGATTGCGTTTTCGCCAGCCGAGATTGAGCAGGTCTTCGTAAAGGCGCGCTCTCTCGGCCTGCCCGTAAAGCTGCATGCCGAGCAGCTTTCAAACCTTCGCGGCGCGCAGCTTGCCGCGCGTTACAATGCGCTTTCAGCCGATCATCTGGAATATGCCGATGAGGCCGATGCTAGAGCCATGGCCGGCGCCGGCACGGTGGCGGTCATCCTACCCGGTGCCTTTTACACGCTGCGCGAAACGCAGGCCCCGCCCATTGCCGCATTCCGCAAGCATGGGGTGCCCATGGCGGTCGCCACCGACTGCAATCCCGGGTCCTCGCCGCTCGCTTCGCTCCTGCTGTCCATGAACATGGCCTGCACGCTTTTCCGCATGACGCCGGAAGAGGCG
>JBGSQC010000136.1:0-5166 GCA_041738295.1 Zhengella sp.
TGCTGCCGCCTTGCTGCTTCAGGGTGACGGCGATGGTACCGTTCGTTTCGGGAAAGGCATATTTGATGGCATTGGTCACCAGCTCGGTGACGATCATGCCGACCGACACGGCGCGATCTGCCGAGAGGAACACCCGGTCCGCCTCCACCTTGATCGACACGCCGGCATCCGGCTTGATCCACGAGGCACGGATTGATCCCGCCAGTTCATGAAGGTATTTGTCCATCTCGACGCGCGACACGTCGTCGGACGTGTAGAGTGCGCGGTTCATGTCGGCGATCGCGGTGATGCGGGCCTGTGTCTCGGCAAGGGCCTCCTTGGCTGCCTCGCTCTTCATGCCCGCACTTTGCAGGCGGATGAGGCTGGCCACCAGCGCCAGCGAATTGCCGACCCGATGATTGACCTCGGCAAGCAGGGCCTCGGCTCGCGCCTTGCCACGGCGGATCTCCTCTTCCGCCTCGATGCGGATCTTGCGCAGGCGTGCCGTTTCCACCGCCTGCACCAGGGCTGCCTTCAACAACGGCATGAAATCCTCGCCGATGGATTTCACGACATAGTCATAGGCCCCGGCCTTCATCGCTTCCACCGCAACGCGCGCCTCGCTGGAGCCGGTCACGTAGACGACGGGGATGGCAATGGCGCGGTTGGAAAACTCCGAAAGGATGTCAAGCCCGGTGATGCCGGACAGGTAATGATCCAGCACAATGGCATCGACCGGTCCGTTCGAGATGATTTCAAGCGCCTGGTCGACAGTTTCGGCCGGCAAAACCTCCGCCTGGCTGCGGGCGAGTGCCTTCTGCACCAGCCGGGTGAAGGCCGGATCGTCATCCAGGTAGAGAATGCGGGTGTTTGTCAGCATGGGTTTACTCAGGGAATCTGCATGACGGAAAAGAACAGTCCCAACTGCCGGATGGCATTGGCAAAGTTTTCATAGTCCACGGGCTTGGTCACATAGACATTGGCGCCCAGTTCATAGCAGCGGTCAATCTCGCTGCGGTCATCCGTCGTGGTCAGCACGATCACCGGGATATGCGCCGTTGTCGGATCGGCCTTCACGCGGGCCAGGATCGCCGTGCCGGACATGTCAGGCAGGTTGAGATCAAGAAGGATCAGCATGCCGCCCGATGCCAGCCGGGCTGCATCCTTGCCGAACAACCGGTCAAGCGCTTCCGTGCCTGTGGTGCAGGCGATGATTTCGTTGGAAACACCGGCGCGGCGGATGTTCTTTTCTATAAGACGGGCGTGACCCTCATCATCCTCGACCATGAGGATGGTCACTTCCCTTCCATTGTTCTTCATGACTGGCTTCCCGACATTTGCATTCTCAGTTTCGTGGGCAAGCGGAGCAGGAAAGTTGTGCCTTCCCCCTCCTTGGACTTGACGGTGATGTCCCCTCCAAGGTTGCGAGCCAGCGAACGGACATGGGCAAGGCCGATGCCTTCCCCGCTTTTGTCCTGCTTGCCCGAACGGCGGAAAAGATCAAAGATCCGTTCATGATCGGCTGCAGCAATTCCGCGGCCATTATCCTCCACTTCGATCCGGACATAGGCAGGACCATCACGGAGCGATCGGATGGAAAGTTTCAAGGCGCGCGTTCCGTCCGCATATTTCACTGCGTTGTCAACGAGATTGGAGAGGATCTGTTCCAGTGAAAACCGGTCCGTCACCAGTTCCGGCACGTCGATCCGGGTGTTCACGCTGCCACCTTCCTCGGTGATCTGATGGTGTACGGCGTCGATGGTGCTTTGCACCAGCAGGGCGATATCGACCAGCTCCGGCTTCAGTTCGCGCCTCCCGTCGCGTGACACTTTGAGGATCGCATTGATCAGGCCGTCCATCTTGCGGGTCGAGGAGCGGATAAAGGTGAGGGCTTCAGGAATATCCTCGCTGACGGCCTGGCGGGCCTTCAGGATGTCCTGCTCGCCCACCGTGTTGCCGTCTGCCAGCACATAGGCGCGCAAGGGCTCAAGTGCTTCGGCCAGTTCCGCCGTGAACCCCATGACATTGACCAGCGGCGAGCGGAGGTCATGCGACACGATATAGGCATACCGCTGCACTTCCTGGTTTGCCCGCATCAGATCCTCAGTGCGTCCGGCAACCCGCGATTCCAGATCCTGGTTCAGGGCTTCGAGTTCGCGGCGGGCATGTGTCAACGCCTTGATGTGGCGCGCGATCGTATAGGCGGTGGCAGCCAGAAGGATCATGATGGAGATCGCGCCGGCAATATTGATAAGGCGCAGCCGGTCAGTTGTGGCCAGTTGGCTTGCGACACCGGCATCAATGTTCTCGTCGGATCGTGCGATGAAGCTGTCGAGAATGGCGCGGATTTGCTCCATCAGGCGCATGCCGCCTTTATCGATCACGATGCGGGTGGCGCCAACCGTATCACCTGCGTCGGTCAGCCTGACAGTCTCGTCCATCTCGGCAAGCTTGAAATCGAGCAGGCGGGTCAATTCTGCCATGCGCTCCTTCTTGGCGGGCCTGTCGTGAACGAGGTCATCCAAGGTTTCGAGCTTCTGTTGGAGAAGACGGCGTGCGTCCCGGAAAGGCTCCAGGAAATCGTCATTGCCGGTCAGCAGGAAACCGCGCTGACCGCTTTCTGCGCCGCGCAAAAGCGACAGTAGGTCAACCGATGTGCGGCGAATGTTTCGCTCGACGATCACGGTTTCGAAGCTGACGCGCGTTCGTTCCGCCAGTGTCCAGGATGACAGGAGCAATCCTGCAACGATCATCGCGCCGATGGCGAGCGCCAGCGTCGTGTTAAAAATAAAGCGGTTCTCGCCTTCGTTCATGAAATGCCCGTCCTGCCCATCCTGCGGTCCCGCGCCTTCACCCATCCAAAAGGTCAGGTCTGCAAGACTTTAGATTCCCGTCCCCGAAACTCAAAATGCGTGGGCGAGGAATTAGTTCCGCCAAGAAGCAAAAAAGAGGGAAGCGAAAAAAGGAGGGGCTGCAGCAGGTCAAGGGTGATCCTGCTGCAGCCGCAAAACCGCGCCGGCTGGCGGGGGGAGGGGGAACCGGCTGCGATACCGACAAGAACGTCCGTTCCGGTAATCGGTTCCGTCGCCAAGAGAAAACAATAATTCCCAGCGGCATGCGGATGGCTCGCTGGTGCAGCACAGGGTTGGCAATGCCGATTGTGTGCTTCCGCAAAGGCAACCGCATGGCGGGAACTTTTTGTCTGCCGGATCATTTCCATCCTATCCACCGGATGCCGCACCGGACAAACCGAACCTTCAAAAAGCGGTTTGTTCAGCGCTGTCCAAACGCCTTAGGACTCTCAGGGAGACACACCATGTTTCGTAAATTTTTGATCACAACGGCTATTGTCGCCGTCTCTTCAGCCGGTGCTTTTGCTCAGGATACCACCAAGCCTGCACAGGCCAACGACACGACCAAGCCCGCACAGGCGACAGACACCAACAATACCGGCACGAGCACCACCGGCACGAACAATCCGGTCTTCTCGCGTGACGCCAAGCCGTTGGACAGCCAAACCGGATACTTCGAGGCTTCGGACGGTCAGGTCCTGGCCAGCACGCTTATCGGCAAGTCGATCTACACCGGCACGGGCGAGAATGCCGCTGTCGTGGGCGATGTGAATGACATTGTCATGGGCTCCAACGGCACGGCTGAAGCCGTGGTGGTGGGCGTCGGCGGCTTCCTCGGCATCGGCGAAAAGCATGTTGCCGTTGACTTCGATTCGATCAACTGGGTCGAGCGCGACGGCCAGCTCTTGCTGACCATGGATACCACCAAGGAACAGCTTGAGCAGGCGCCGTCGTTTGAGCGCACCGCCATGGCAGGTGAGGGCACAAACCGCACTGCCGCCAACACCACCACCGCACCCGCTGGTGCCCCGGCCACCAACAACATGGCCACGAACAACACCACGGCTCCGGCGGAAGCCCCGGCCGGCAGCAACACGGCCGCGAACAACACAATGGCTCCGGGCACCGCTCCCGATGCCAACGCTCCGGCTGATGGCGACAAGACGGCAGCAATCGGCCAGGAATGGACCGAAGCCGATCGCACTGCGATCACTGCCGACAAGCTGATGGGCGCCCGCGTCCAGGGTGCCGGCAATGAGGACATCGGCGAAATCGGCGATGTGGTCATGGCAGCCGACGGAAAGGCCATCGATGCCTATGTTGTTGATGTGGGCGGCTTCCTCGGCATGGGCGAAAAGCCGGTTGCGTTGGATCCGACCGAAC
Source organism: Zhengella sp. (assembly GCA_041738295.1). GTDB lineage: Bacteria > Pseudomonadota > Alphaproteobacteria > Rhizobiales > Rhizobiaceae > Zhengella. The sequence goes on from JBGSQC010000136.1 coordinate 4,215, forward strand.
TCGCAATCTACCAGAACGCCGACGGCGACCTGATGGTGCGCACCGCCTTCACGCAGGCACAGCTGGAAACCCAGAAGACCTATGATGCCGAAGCCTACAAGACCGATCGCGACACGATGATCCTTCGCTGATCGCGTCCAACCAAAAGCTTGGGGAACGCCGGCCATTGCGCCGGCGTTTTCTTTGCTGATTTTCCGGCAATCCGGAACCAATCCGCCCGCCGTTCGTTTCAGACACATCCAGAAAAACAAGGAGACAATACCATGGCAGTGTCGGCCACCACGAACGGAAGCAAGCAGAAGTCCCGTATCTCGAGCACCGCAAGCAGCGGAGAAATCCGTGGCCAGCTGGAGCAGTTGAAGGCTGACATGGCTGGTCTCGGCGAAGCCATCGCCACGGCTGGTGCAAACCGCGCCGGAGAGTTGAAGGACGGCGCATCGCAAACCGCAGACGCGCTCGCCGCCTCATCGCAGGAAGCCTATGAGACGCTGAAAGTTGAACTCGCGCGCCTTGAGCGTCAGCTGTCGGGCCATGTCCAGTCAAAGCCGATTCAGTCGCTTGGCATTGCGCTTGGCATTGGCTTCCTGGCGGCACTCCTGATGCGCCGCTGACGCGATGCTGCGTCTCCTGCCCCTTCTCATGAACCTCGCCGCCACCGATGTTGGCGCGGTTCTGGCCCGCAAGCGCCGCAATGCCATCCTTTATGCCATAGCGGGCATGCTGGCCTTCACGGCTTGGCTTGCCGCCGTTGCCGGCGCGATCATCATGATGGCCCGCCATGTCGGGCCGGTGGAAGCATTGTTTCTTGCAGCCGCCTTGCTCCTCGCGCTGTCGCTCGCAGCAATTGCCAGTGTGATGTGGGCCAACCGTCGCGATGAGCGCCGCCGTGTCGCCACCGGCACAAAGCCGGCGCTGGTCACGCTTGCAGCCCTGACCGCCTTGCCGGTTTTGG
>JBGSQC010000146.1:0-6697 GCA_041738295.1 Zhengella sp.
GGTTGCGGCGCTGGTTGGCGACGTGACCGACCCGGACGGCCTGACCGGCAAGGCGCGGCGCGAGCGGCAGGTGACGCACACGATGAATGCCGGGCCGCGCGTCAAGCTGCTGAAGCTTGCCGACAAGACCTCCAATGTCGAGGAGCTGGTCGGCCTGCCGGATGCCCGCTTCGACCTCAAGGGCAATGAACGCTACCTCAAATGGGCGCGCCGCGTGGTCGCTGTCTGCCGGGGTGTGGCGCCGGATCTCGAAGTCCGCTTTGACCGCTCGGCTGAACGCCTGGACGGCGAGATTGCACGGGCAAAGGCGCACCTCGACAAGCCCTCCAAGACAAAATCTTCCCGCCGCAAAGGCAAATCCAACAAGGAGAAATCCAAGTGAAGCGCCTCCTCACCGCTGCCCTCTCCACACTCGCCCTGTCGGCCCCGGCCTTTGCGCATGAGGCCCTTGCTGACCATGCCCATCCGCATGGCGACTGGGGCCTGGCCACCATGGCGCTGCTGGTCGGCGGCATTGTTGCCGTGATCGCTCTCGCGCCGCGCCTGAAGGCGCGCCACAAGCGGAACGATCGCACATGATCCCCGGTGAAGTGATCACGGCCAAGGGCGACATTGAACTGAACAGCGGCGTTGCGACCGTGACGATTGCCGTGGCCAATACCGGAGACAGGCCGGTGCAGGTCGGCAGCCACTACCATTTCTATGAGACCAATGGCGGCCTCTCCTTTGACCGCGGCAAGGCGCGCGGCATGCGGCTCGACATTGCGGCGGGCACAGCGGTGCGCTTTGAACCCGGCCAGACGCGCGACGTGACGCTGGTGCCGCTTTCTGGCAACCGCGAGGTTTATGGGTTCAACGGCAAGGTCATGGGGAAGCTGTAATGTGCAGGCTCTTTGCATCGGCACTCGCCATCGCGCTGGTCTCGCTCTCTCCTGCCTTTGCCCAGGAGGCAACCTGCACCGTCTTCAGCGATCCGGCTGCCCCGCAGATCGACCTCTATGGCGAGCCGGGAGGCACGGTGACGGGCCATCCGTGGCCGGGCGCCATGCTGGGCTCGCTCAGCGGCTACGAGAAGGACGGCGTGGCCTATATCCGCTTTGGCGCAATCCGCACCGACCCGCCCAGCGAGTTTCCGCAGGAAGGCTTCGTGCCCTTTGCCGCGCTGGATTGCGGCGGCAAGGTGAAAGGCGCCGGCGCGCTGAAGCGCAATGTCGAGTGCAAGGTGCTGGGCGCGGCTGACACGATGCTGGACTATGTGGCCGAGCCCGGTGGCAAAGTCTTGATGAAGATTGCGCCCGGCACGGTGCTGCTGGTCTATGAGGTGGTGGACAAGGACGGCACGCTCTGGGCTGCAGGCGATGCCTATCTCGATTCCAACACTGTAGGCTTCGTCAAGGAAAGCGATCTGGACAAATGCGCCAGCTACGAGTGACCGCTGCGGCTCTTCTTGGTTTTTGCTGCATGGCGGCACCCGCGCTCGCGCAGGATTTCGACTGCTCGAAGCAGGACACCCTGCCGCAAATGGGGCTGACCTGGTGTGCAGGTCAGGATTTCGAAAAAGCCGATGCCGAGTTGAACGCGCTGTGGCCAAAGGTACGCGCCGCCCTGAAGGAACAGGACGACGAGTTGAAGGACATTGATCCGAACTATCCCGGCGCCGAAGCCGCCTTGCTGAAGGCGCAGAGGGCATGGATCGACTATCGCGACGGCAGCTGCGAACTCGCAGGCTTCGAAGCGCGCGGCGGTTCCATGGAGCCTATGCTGGTGGCTGCCTGCCTCGCCGACATGACGCAAAAGCGCACTGACGAACTCAAGGACTTTCTCAACTCTGACGGCCAGTAGGCCGAACGACAGGAGACGCTCATGCCCGCCCGTATTTCCCGTGCCACCTACGCCGCCATGTATGGCCCGACCACCGGCGACAAGGTCCGCCTTGCCGATACAGAGCTCTTCATCGAGGTGGAGAAGGACTTCACCACCTATGGCGAAGAGGTGAAATTCGGCGGCGGCAAGGTGATCCGCGACGGCATGGGACAGGCGCAGACGACGCGCGCCGAGGGGGCGGTGGACACCGTCATCACCAATGCGCTGATCGTTGACCACACCGGCATCTACAAGGCCGATGTTGGCCTGAAGGACGGGCGCATTGCCGCCATCGGCAAGGCCGGCAATCCGGACACGCAGCCGGGCGTCACCATCATCGTCGGGCCCGGCACGGAGGCGATTGCCGGCGAAGGCAAGATCCTGACCGCCGGAGGGTTTGACGCTCACATCCATTTCATCTGCCCCCAGCAGATCGAGGAAGCGCTGATGAGCGGGTTGACCACCATGCTCGGCGGCGGCACCGGCCCGGCGCATGGAACGCTGGCAACCACCTGCACGCCCGGACCCTGGCATCTCGCCCGCATGATCGAGGCGGCAGACGCTTTTCCGATGAACATCGCCTTTGCCGGCAAGGGCAATGCCTCGCTGCCCGGCGCGCTGATCGAGATGGTGAAGGGCGGCGCGGCGGCGCTGAAGCTGCACGAGGACTGGGGCACGACGCCCGCGGCCATCGATTGCTGCCTGTCAGTGGCGGACGATTACGACGTGCAGGTGATGATCCACACCGACACGCTGAACGAGAGCGGCTTTGTGGAAAACTCGGTTGCCGCCATGAAGGGCCGCACCATCCACGCCTTCCACACGGAGGGTGCCGGCGGCGGCCATGCGCCCGACATCATCAAGGTGGTGTGCCAGCCGAACGTCATCCCGTCATCCACCAATCCGACGCGGCCCTACACGGTCAACACCATCGCCGAGCATCTCGACATGCTGATGGTCTGCCATCATCTGGATGCCTCGATCCCCGAGGACATTGCCTTTGCGGAGAGCCGCATCCGCAAGGAGACCATCGCGGCTGAAGACATTCTCCACGACATGGGCGCCTTCTCGATCATCTCGTCCGACAGCCAGGCCATGGGCCGGGTGGGCGAAGTGATCATCCGCACCTGGCAGACCGCCGACAAGATGAAGCGCCAGCGCGGGCGCCTGGCCGAGGAGACCGGCGAGAACGACAATTTCCGCGTGCGCCGCTACATCGCCAAATACACGATCAACCCGGCCATTGCGCAGGGCATGAGCCGCGAGATCGGCTCCATCGAGGTGGGCAAGCGCGCCGACCTCGTGCTGTGGTCACCGGCCTTTTTCGGCGTGAAGCCCGACATGGTTCTGCTCGGCGGCATGATTGCCGCAGCCCCGATGGGCGATCCGAACGCCTCGATCCCGACGCCGCAGCCTGTCCACATGCGCCCGATGTTCGGCGCCTTCGGAAGAGCGCGCACCAATTCGTCCGTCACCTTCGTTTCCCAGGCTGCCATTGACGACGGCCTTGCCCACAAGCTCGGCACGGCCAAGCACATGGTGGCGGTGGAAAACACGCGCGGGCGCATCGGCAAGGCCTCCATGGTGCTGAACGATTTCATGCCGGAGATCTCGGTTGATCCGGAAACCTATGAAGTGCGGGCCAATGGCGAATTGCTGACCTGCGAACCGGCAACCGTGCTGCCGATGGCGCAGCGTTATTTCCTGTTTTGAGGAGACGGTTGCAACAGATGGGGTGCCTTGGGCGTTTAGCTGCCACAAGGAGAATCTCCCATGACCGACAAATTCGAACTGAAGCATGATGGCTGGATGGTCGTTGCCGATGGACGCAAGGCACTGTTCCTGCGCAACGAGGGCGACGAGAAGATTCCCAATCTCGAGGTCTTCCGCGAGGAGGAGCAGGACAACCCGCCCACCCGCGAACAGGGCACCAGCCGGCCGGGCCGGTTCAGCGACGGGCCAAGTGTCCACAGGTCAGCCGTTGCCGACACCGACTGGCACCAGCTTGCCGAAGACCGCTTTGCCAAGGAGCTTGCCGCCATTCTGCACCGGCAGGCGCAGCGGGGCCGCTTCAGCGAGCTTGTGCTGGTGGCAGCCCCTGCCGTGCTTGGCGAGATGCGCAAGGAACTGCACAAGGAGGTATCCGAGCGGATCATCGGCGAGGTGGACAAGGACCTCACCAATCACCCGGTTCATGAAATCGAGGCACTCATCCTGCGCAGTGCGGGCTAGAGCACGACGCCCGACGAACTGCTCCTCACTTGGCTTCCTTCAGCCTTTCGACAGCCTGCTGGGCTTCCTCGTCGCCGGCATCAGCCGCCATCTGGTAGAGGCGCAGTGCCTCGGCCTTGTCTGCCGGCACGCCCTCGCCTTCCTCATAGACGATGGCGAGGTTCATCATGGCGTCGATGTTTCCGCCCTCCACCGCCTTCTTGTAGAAGGCGATCGCCTTTTCCATGTCCTTGGGTACCAGCGTGCCCTCGTCGTGGATGATGGCCAGATTGTAGGCCGCCCAGGGATCGCCCTGATCGGCGGCCTTGGTGGTCCATTCGATGGCCTTGGCGCCATCGGGTTCGGTGCCGATGCCATCCTTGTAGGCGACGCCCAGATTGTACTGGCCGAGCACATTGCCGGCTTCGGCGGCCTTGGTGTAGGCGGCGAAGGCGGCCTTCGGATCGGCGTCCTCGACGGCAGCGCCGTAATTGATGGTGGCCGCGATGTGGCCGGCCTTCATCGCCTGCTCGTAAAGCGCCTTGGCCTTTTCGAACTCGTCCGACATTTCGAGCACGCGGGCAAGCTGGAAGGCGATGCGCGGATCATCCTTGTTGGCCTCATGGGCGGCGGTGCAGGCGGGAAGCGCCTTTTCCACGTCGATCTCGTCGGGCTCCACGCCGGAAATGCCCGCCGGGCGCGTCTCGTCATAGGGGCTGGCGGCGAGATCATCGCAAGGATCAGCGAGCACCGGGCTGATGGCGAACAGGGAAAGGGCAAGCGCAAGGCCTGCAAGGCGGATGGGGTTCGGCATGGTCACTCCGTATCTGGCCTGGAAGCCGCCGCGCCCCCCGGCAAGCGATTCATGGACGGATGCTGCCCAAGGACGTGGCGTCTGTCGAGAGGGAAAATCGCAGGGGTATCACCGCCGTTGCCGCGCCGGTCCGTTGCCGCTACTCCTTGACAGACAGGCAACGCATCAAGGAAGCACTTCATGATCCATCTCATCGCCACCATCACCATCCGCCCCGGCAGCCTTGATGCCGTGGTTGCCGCCGCCAAGCCCTGCCTTGAAGGCACGCGGGCGGAGGCAGGATGCATTTCCTACGAACTGTTCCAGAGCGTCGAGGACCCGGAAAAGCTGGTGTTCGTGGAACGCTGGAAGGATCGCACCGCGCTGACCGAGCATTTCCATGCGCCGCACCTGATTGCCTGGCGCGAGGCCGGCGGGCAGCACATCCTCACCCGGCACATCGAGGTGGTGACGGATAGCGCGGTGGAAATCCTGTAGGACTGGACTTCCGGGCTTTGAAGACCAATAATAGTTATTAAGTCACCAAAGGAGGACGCGATGGCCATTTCTGCAGAACTCGGAAAGCCGCTTGAGGATTTCGTCGAGGCCCTCGTCAAGTCCGGCCGCTATGGCTCGAAATCGGAAGTGCTGCGCGAAGGCGTGCGGCTGGTGCAGGAGCGGGAGGCGAAGTTCGCTCACTTCAATGTCTTGATCCAGGAAGGCCTGGATGCGGTGGATCGCGGTGACATCCACGATCTCGACGACGTGTTTGATGAGATCCTTGGAGAGGCAGAGGTTCGATGAAAGTCGCGATCTCTGCTCCTGCGCGACGGGACATTCTCACAATCCATGATTATCTGACAGCTCAGGCAGGCCGGGAGAAAGCGCGCCAGCTTGCTGCTGAAATCCGTGAAAAGTGCATCGGCCTGGAAAAGATGCCGGACCGATTTCAGCTCCTTGCCGGTTTCGAGGGCACCGGCCTTAGACGACGTATCTATCGGGACTACCTGATCGTCTATCAGGTTCGCGCCAATGCCGTGATTGTCATCCGTGTGCTCCACGGTGCCTCCGACTATGAAACCCTTCTCCGAGATCTGAAGGCCGCGCCATGACCCCCCTCACCTGCACCTCCGTCACCCGACATTTCCATGATCCGGCCGGCACCATCACGCTGGACGAGACGGCGCGCCACCGCCGCCGCATCCTGCTGGAAAGCGACAATGGCATCCGCTTCATGCTGGACTTGGCCCAGGCCCGCCTGCTGCGCCACGGCGACGGGCTGCAGCTTTCCGATGGCCGCGTAATCGTGGTCGCAGCCGAGCCCGAGGCGCTTTATGAGGTGCGCGCAAAGGACACCCGCCATTTGCTGGCGCTCGCCTGGCAGATCGGCAACCGGCATCTCGCGGCGCAGATCGAAGCCGACCGCATCGTCATCCGCGCCGACCACGTGATCAAGGCGATGCTGGAAGGCCTTGGTGCCAGCGTGGCGGAAATTTCCGCGCCGTTTGATCCGGAAGGCGGGGCCTATGGCGGCGCACATCAGGGCCATGACCATCATGACCACAACCATGGGCATGGGCATCATCACAGCCATGACTGACCAGTCCTCGCTTCTCCGCCTGATGTCCTGGCTGTCGCCGGTGTTTCCGACGGGCGGCTTTGCCTATTCGGCCGGGCTGGAGCAGGCGGCAGCGAGCGGTCTGGCTGGTGACGAGGCGGCGCTCAAGGGCTGGCTGATGGCGCTGCTCGCCCATGGCAGCGTCTGGAATGATACGGTGCTGCTGGCCGCAGCGCATGCGGACTCAGCCGACCCGGCAAGCCTCCGCACCA
>JBGSQC010000147.1:0-14748 GCA_041738295.1 Zhengella sp.
CTGGCCAAGGCTGGCAAGCGCGGCCATCGCGACGTCACCAAGCGGCACGCGAACCTCCGTGCCGTTGCCGGTGCGGCCACGCCTTCGCTCGGCTGCCAGCAAGGCAAAGGCAGCATAATTGCCCGTCGCCAGATCCCAGGCCGGAAGCACATGGTTGACCGGTTCGTCACCGGAACCCTCCGGTCCGGTCATCAGCGGGATGCCCAGCGCAGCGTTGACGGTGTAATCGACAGCGGTTGAGCCATCAGCCCATCCCATGACGCGAACCGTGATCATGTCAGGCCGGAGCGCAGCGAGCTTCTCGTGAGAGAGAAACCCGTCCGCCGGATAATTTGTCACGAAGAGGCCCGCTCCCTCGCCCGGAGCCGTTGCAAGGGCAACTGCCAGTTCGCGGCCTTGCGGCGAGGACAGGTTGAGCGCGACCGATTTCTTGCCCTTGTTGAGCCCTTCCCAATAAAGGCTGGCGCCGTCGCCTGAAGCGCGCGGCCAGCGCAGATAGTCAGGACCCCCGCCAATCGCATCGATGCGGATCACCTCGGCACCCATTTGCGCCAGATGCATTGCGCATGACGGCGCCGCCACGAAAGCTGCGGCCTCGACAACCCTCAGATCGGCAAGCAGCCGATACATCGCCTGTTCCACTCCATGTTTCAGGCATGTCCAGACCGGACAACGCCACCAGCAGTTGATTGCCGTTCATTCAATTCTTCCCCGATCGGCAGGCGGAAGGCGACCGTCACAAGGTCGAAAACTGTTATGTCTGGCAATGACCTCTACGCGCGGCGCAATCTGGCTGATGATCCAAGTGCAGTATCTTGCTGCCGGACATTCGGCTCCCGCCTGGTGGGTGCCGGCAGCCAGAAGGAGGATTGCCTCGTGAGTGTTGCCCACCGTATCGAGACCGGCCAGCAGGATGGTGTCAGCAATCTGGCAGCCGCGCGGCTGGCCGCCTTCGCAATCGGCACGAAACGCGAGGCAATCCCGTCGGCTGCCATCGAAAAGGCGCGCGCCTGTGTGGCTGACTATGTGGCCTGCACACTGGAAGCAGCCCATCTTCCCTGGGGCAGGCAATCGATTGCCTATGGCGCGATCGGACCGGCCGGTCCTTGCGGTGTCATCGGAACCAACCTGCGGCTCGGCGCAGGCGAAGCCGCCTTCGTCAATGGTGCGCTCGGCCACGGGCTGGTGCGTGAAGACATGCATGTTGCGAGCTGCACGCATCTTGGCGTGGTTGTCTGGCCCGCCTTGCTGGCGCTTGCCGAACTCGAAGGCGTGCAGGGCGAGGATTTCCTCGCCTGCGGAGCCATTGGGTATGAGGTGAGCGCCCGCGTCGGGCGCGCGCTTTTCGACACCGAACTGCAGGCCAAGATTCGCCCGACCGGCACGGTGGGTGCGATAGGCGCTGCCGCAGCAGGTGCACGGCTTTTGGGCCTGACCGAGGACCAGACGATTGCCGCCATCGGGCTTGCCGCCAACATGGCGAGCGGCGTCAACGAATGGCCATGGGTCGGCGGCCACGAAATGGTATTCCATGCCGCAACGGCTGCGCGCAGCGCGGTGACCGGGACGCTGCTGGCTCGGGCCGGTGTCTTCGCATCGCCCTCTGCCATTGATGGCCGGGCGGGCCTGTTTGCCGCCTATGACCGGCGCGCCAATGCGGAGCGCATCATTCCGCTTGCCGACGGGCTATGGGAAATCATGTCGGTCTATTTCAAGCCGGCGCCGGCCTGCAACTATGTCCAGACACCGGTCCAGGCGGCACTGTCGGTTTTTCGTCAGGGCGCCCGCTCGCAGGACATCGCCCGCATCGATGTTTCCAGCTTCAACGCGGCAATCAGCTATCCGGGGTGCGACCAGCCGGGGCCTTTCCCCGGCGTGTTCGAGGCCAAGATGAGCATCCAGTACGCGGTCTCCGCAGTCCTCGTGCGCGGCGAGATCAGCGAAGCCAATTACCGCACCCTCGACGATCCGGAAGTGCTCCGGCTGGCGCGGCTGGTCTCGCTGGCGTCCGACCCGCAATTCGAAGCCTCCTACCCGCAGAAGCAGGGAGCAGGCATCACTGTCACCCTGCGCGACGGGACTGTCCTTTCGGACCGGCTCGACAATGTCCGGTCCTTCGACATCACCCAGGTCCGTGACCGCCTGGTTGAGGTTGCAAGCGCGGAACTTGGAGAGGGTCAGGCAAAGGCCGTGATGGCAGCCATTGACGCCATCGGCACGTCAGGCAACCCGGCAGCCATCGTGAAGGCGACCCGGCGGGACATCGGCGCGGGGAACCCATCATGACCAGACTCAGGGCAGCGGTCGCCGGTGTCGGAACAACGGATTACGGCCGCATGCCGGAGCATGACGCCTATGATCTCGGCATGTGGGCGCTCACCAACGCGCTTGACGATGCAGGCCTCGGCTTTGCCGACATCGACGCGATCCTCGTCAACCGCATCCCCGACTATCAGCGATTTTGCGAGATCGCAGGAATGGACCCGCAACTGGTGAACATCACGCCGGGCCATGGCCGCTATTCCGGCATCCTGCTCGATACCGCCGTTTCCCTTGTGATGAGCGGACGCCATGAAGTGGTCGCGCTCGTCTATGGCAACAATGGCCGCTCGGCCGGCGTTGCCTATGGCGGCGCCGAAGACAGCTACGGTTCTGGCGGCGGCGCCTTGTGGTTTCCCTACGGCATGACATCGCCCGGCGCCTTCCACGCCATGATGATGCGCCGCCACATGGAGCTTTACGGCACCCGGCCCGAGCAACTGGCAGAAGTGTCCATCGCCTTTCGCAAGCATGCATCGCTCAACCCGCAAGCGGTCATGCGGGACCGCTTCGATCTCGACGGATATATGAACGCAAGGATGATCGCCGAACCGCTGCGGTTGCTTGATTACTGCCTCATCAATGATGGTGGCGTGGCGCTGATCGTCACCACCCCCGAGCGCGCAAGGGACCTGAAAAAGCCGCCGGTCTACATTCGCGGATCGGCGCTCCAGACGGTTTTTGCCGACTCAACTTTTCCGCCCGACGATTTCTGGGCTGGCGCGCTGACGTCGGTGCGAAAGCGCAGCTTTGCCGATGCCGGTCTTTCCCATGACGACATGAATGCCCTGATGATTTACGACAATTTCGCGGCCACCGTTCTCTTCTCGCTTGAAGGCCTCGGCTATTGCGGGATTGGTGAGAGCGGGTCCTTTGTCGAGGGCGGCACGCTGCAACTGGGCAACCGCTTCCCGACCAACACCTCCGGTGGCCACCTGTCTGAAAGCTACATGCAAGGCTGGGCACTGAACGCCGAGGCGGTACGCCAGCTTCGCGGAGAGTGCGGCGAGCGCCAGGTGCAGGGGGCCACCAACATCCACTTTGCAGCCGCTTCCCCGGTCTGCTCGTCCATCGTCTATTCGAGGGACCCGTCATGAGCATGTCCCAAGCCTTGCCGCCCAAGCCCCTGCCCCGGATGGATGGTCCCGAGCGGCCCTTCTGGGAGGGGCTGCAAGAAGGCCAGATCCGGGTGCAGCACTGCCTCTCCTGCGGTAAGCCGAGATTCCCGGCCAGCCGCTACTGCCCACACTGCCACAGTGCAGAAAGCCAATGGCGCGCGGTCGACCCTCACGGCGAAATCGAAACCTTCTGCATCTTCCATAAGGCCTATTTCCCGGGCTTCGTCGGAGAAATGCCCTATGCCGTTGTCCAGGTGAAGCTGGATTGCGGCGTGCGCTTCTTCTCCAACATGGTTGGCGTATCCAACGACCGTCTCAAAACCGGCATGCGTGTCGAGGCTGTGTTCGAGAGCGCGACACCCGCCATTGCCCTGCTCAAGTTCAGACCTGCGGGAGGTTCACAATGAAGGCCATGGTCGTCGAGGCGCCAGGTGGCGTCGACGTTCTGCACTACCGCGATGTCGCCGATCCGGTGGCCAACCGGAAGGATGTCATCATCAAGGTCAATTCCTGCGGCGTCTGCTACCACGACATCGTGACGCGCAACGGCACCCTGAAGCAGGGCGTGAAAATGCCGCTGATCCTCGGCCACGAGATTTCCGGTACGGTTGTCGAGGTTGGCGAGGACGTTACGGATTTCAAGCCCGGTGACCGCGTGGCAACCGCCCAGCGCTATCACATTTGCGGGCATTGTTCGCATTGCCGGGGCGGGCACGAGCCGCTGTGCGAGGATCGCAAGTTTCTCGGCGATTTCGGCATGGTCGGCGGCTATGCCGAATATGTTGCCGTCGAACACGACAATGTGGCGCTTGTTCCCGAAGGGGTTGCGCTGGATGAAGCCTCCATCGTCGCCTGCACCATCGGCACCATCTTCAATGCCATGCGCGACGTTGGAAATGTCCGGGCCGGTGAAACGGTCCTGATCACCGGGTCGGGCGGCGAGTTGGGAATGGCCGCCGTGCAGTTTGCCAAGGCGCAAGGCGCGCGCGTCATCGCGCAGACCACATCGCCCGGCAAGTCCGAACAGTTGCGAGAACTCGGTGCCGACGAAGTGGTCGCCCATGGACGCGGCGAGGATTTTTCAGCCGAGGTCCGGCGCCTGACCAGAGGGCGCGGGGTGGACGTGGCCGTGGACAATGTCGGCAACCTGCTCTTCAACCCGATCCGCAAGTCCATTGCCGTTGGCGGACGCTGGCTGATGATCGGCCAGCTCACCGGTGATTTTGTGCCTTTCAATCCCGCCCAGCTGTTCCTGAAGAACATCTCCATGCTGGCGGCCACATCGACCACGCGCGACCAGCTTCGCCAGTGCCTCGACATGGTGGCGCGCGGTGACATCCGCCCCATCGTGTCGCAGCGCATTCCGCTTTCTGAGGCCCGCCTTGCCCATGAACTGGTCGAAGCGGGAGCCGTATCGGGCCGCATCCTTCTGCAGCCGGGATTGTGACGATGAAGATCAACGCCGCCATTGCCGGAGTAGGCGCGTCAGAGTTCGGACGCTTCCTGCCGGACAGCCAGTTGGGGCTGGTCGCAAAGGCCTTCAAGGCGGCGCTTGCCGATTCAGGGTTGAAGCGCGAGGACATTGATGGCCTGTCGATCCACATGGGATCACCCGTCGGGCTGGATTATGACCGGGTAGCCGAAGGCCTCGGCCTCGACATCCGCTATGTGAACCAGTCTTGGCTGCATGGCCGTTTCGTGACCAACGCGCTCCAGCACGCGGCACTCGCGGTCTCAGCCGGACTTGCCAATGTGGTTGCCTGCGTCACCGGCATCTCGTTCACCCGCGAACGCGACATTCTCGGCGGACCGGGAGATGTCGAGGGCAATCGCGAGGAAGGCGGCACGCATGGCGAAAGCCCGCCATACGGCCTGACGGCGCCCGCCGGGGGCGCAGCCCTTTCCATGCAGCGCTACATGGCCCTTTATGGCGTGACCAGCGAGAAGCTGGCTGCCGTTCCCATGTCCATCCGGCAACACGCCCTGCGCAATCCCGACGCCATCATGAAGCACGAACTCACGCTGGAAGCCCACCAGGCCTCGCGCATGGTGGTCGATCCGCTCCGGCTGTTTGATTGCTGCCTGATCACCGACGGTGCCGTCGTCACCTTCGTGACCACGATGGAGCGCGCCCGCGACATGAGGCAGAAGCCCGTGCGCATTGCCGGCATGCAGGGCATACGCTCGGGTCGCGAAGAGTTCATCTTTGCCCCTCCCGGCCTCGGCATTTCGCAGCAACCATCCGATGGCAATCATGCGCGGGCAAAAGACCAGGAGGTCTACCGCGTGGCCGGAATTGAGCGCAGCGACGTGAAAGGCCTCTACACCTATGATGCCTTTGCCCCGCTGCCGCTTTTCACGCTGGAGCGCTTCGGCTTTTGTGGCACCGGCGAGGCCGCCGATTTCGTCCAGTCAGGCGCCATCGCGCCGGGAGGCTCGCTGCCCGTCAACACCAATGGCGGCCTTCTGTCCGAGGCCCATGTGGCAGGCTGGAACCATATTCGTGAAATGGCCCGCCAGTTGCGCGGAACCGCCAGCGAGCGCCAGATCCCCGGAGCCGACGTGCTCCAGTGGGGCACGGTCTGGGGCGATTCCGTGATCATGACGGCCGATTGAGGAGAGCGGGATGAGCCACCAGGGGATCACATCACGTCCGCGCCCGCGCATCAGTCCAGACAGCGCGCCCTTCTGGAAGGGCTGCAAGGATCAACGCCTGATGCTGCCGTGGTGCGAGGAATGCGGCAAGCCGCATCTGGTGCCCGGTCCGGTCTGCCCGTTCTGCCTGTCGGATCGCCTGGTCTGGCGCGAAGCCAGCGGTCGCGGGACAATCTCCACCTGGGTCGTCGTGCACAAGGCATGGTTCCCGGCCTTCGCCAAGGATGTGCCTTACAACGTGGTGCAGGTGGAACTTGAGGAAGGTCCGCGCCTGACTGCCAAGATGGTCGGGGCAGACCATTCGGTGCTCAGGGTCGGCCTGCCCGTGACAATCGCTTTCGAACGCGTGGACGATGACCTGACCTTGCCCTGCTTCACACCCGCCTGAACGGGCGCAGTGCTTCAGCGCTCGCGATAGGTCGCTTCCGGCAGGCCGGCGATGTCAGCGTCCATAGCCAGCAATCCGCCTGACCACGGCTCGGCCTCCAATTCTTCCGGCTTCATGCGGAAGCGTCCGGTTGTCACATAGATGGTCTTGAGGTCAGGCCCGCCGAAGGCCAGATGTGCGATCCGCGAAACCGGAAGGTCGATCTTGCGGTCGAGAGAGCCATCCGGGGCAAAGCGCAGGATGCAGCCCCCGCCGTAGCGCGCATTCCACACATAGCCATCGACATCAACGCTCGACCCGTCGCATTCGCCCGGCATGGCGCTGGTGTCAGTAAAGAGACGGCGGTTCGAGATGTCGCCTGTTGCCTGGTCATAATCATAGGCAAAGATCAGGTTGGACCGGCTGTCCCCGAAGTAGAAGGTTGTGCCGTCGGGACTCCAGCAAACCGAATTGGGGAGCATCACGTCCTTGCCCTGCAACAGGCGGGTTTTCCCCTGCGTAACCTGCCATAGGCGGCCGTCGGGGCGGGTGAGGGTCTTTTCCATGCTGCCGACAACAAAGCGCCCGGAAGCATCGACGCGCCCATCATTCAGGATATTGTCGGGACGATCGGCTTCCGGCGTTGAAAGCCGGTCGAACTTGCCGGTTGCGGGCTCCCATACGGAAATTCCACCGCGCCCCGCAACGATGTAGCGTCCGCTGCCCGCAAGGCCGTAGGACCCCAGCTTCTCCGGCGGCGTGTAGCTCTCAAGCGTTCCGGTTACGGGATCATGGACATGCATGGCAGGCTTGAAGATGTCGATCCAGCTCAGTCTGGCAGATGCGGCATCCCAGAGCGGGACCTCGCCGATCACATCCTCGGTCTGCAAGACAAGACGTGGCTCTGAAAGACGGACGATCATGGCGCATAGCCCTCCCTGTGATTGCTGACCCGCTGATCGCCAGACTATCCGTGAAGCCTTCGAGGCCGGGACTATAGCAGCTATGCACCCTGCGGAATTGACCTGAAGGCCGTATCGCTGGCCAATAGCGCTCGGACAAGACGCCGGGTTCCCTGTGCCTTTGCAAGCAGGTCCTGGCGATGAGTTCATGCCTTGGAGGAGCAATGACCATTTATCGCGCGGTTCGCCGGCCACGGCACCGGATGCTGTCATCGACAGCTGTCCTTGCCTTCACGAAACGGGTGGCAAGACCATGACACCAGGAATGATGCTCCTTGAGAACTTCCTTCAGGCATTGGCGGCCGGAATCATGGTCGGCTGTCTTTATGGATTGATGTGCGTCGGCCTCGGAATGATCTTCGGCATCATGCGGGTCATCAATTTCGCCCAGGGCGACATGATGATGCTCGTCATGTACGCCGCATGGTACCTCTTCACCGGCTTTGGTCTCCTCTCCTTCATGGAGGGCTATGCCGGTCCGATCGCAGCCGCCCTGCTCGCCGGACCGATCCTCTTTGTTGTCGGATACTATGTCCACAAGGTGCTGATCTCGCGGGTCACCGGCTTCAAGATGGTCAACGCAGAAGGCGAAGGCCACTATGCCCAGTTGATCCTCACGCTCGGTGTCGCCCTTGTGCTCACCAATGGCGGGCTGATCATTTTCGGATCCGAGCCGATTTCGGTGCGCACGCCCATGTCGTCGCGCGCTTGGGAAATCGGACCTTTCTGGGGACACTATGTCTCGATCTTCATCAACCAGGCCCGTGCCATGGGCATGGTCGTCTCGATCTGCGTGGCCATTGCCCTCTTCCTGTTCGTCAGCCGGTCGAGGCTGGGCAAGTCCATGCGCGCTTCCGCTGACAATGCCGAAGCGGCCCTTTACATGGGCATCAACGTCGACAAGGCGCACCGCATTGCCTTCGGCATCGGCACCGGCGTGACCGCCATCGCCGGTGGACTGGTGGCAACCTACTATCCCTTCCAGCCCTATGTCGGCATTGAGTTCGTCATCATCATGTATGCTGGCGTTGTGCTGGGCGGCTTCGGATCGATCATCGGCGCCTTCTGGGGCGGGCTGGTCATCGGCCTCGTCCAGCAGTTGTCGACACTCATCCTGCCCTTCCAGCTCCAGAACACCGCCATCTTCGTGGTCTTCCTGCTGGTCGTGCTCTTCCGTCCGCAAGGCCTGTTCGGCCGCAACGTGGAGCGCGTGTGATGGGAAAGCGAACCGGCTTCTTTTCCTCGTTGCTGCCGCTTGCCGGCTTCTGCGCGGTCTATCTCGTGCTGCTGTTCACCCTTCAGTCGCAATACTACCAGCTGATGCTGATCCTCGTCTCGGTCTGGGCCGTGATGGGCATTTCGTGGAACGTGCTGTCGGGCTATTCCGGCCTGATCTCGTTCGGCCATGCCGCCTTCTTCGGTCTTGGTGCCTTCACCGTGGTGCTTGGCCAAATTTACTTCGGCATCACACCCTGGATCGGCATCCCGCTGGCCGGAGTGGTCGGCGCGGTCGCAGGCATCCTAGTCGGCCTGCCGACATTCCGCCTGCGCGGGCACTATTTCGCGCTCGCCATGCTGGCCTATCCGCTGGCCCTCCTCTACGTCTTTGAATGGCTGGGCTACCAGGAAGTCGCCATTCCGATGGAGCGGGAAAATCCCGTCGCCTGGATGCAGTTCTCCGACCAGCGCATCTACGGGATGATTGGGCTTGGTCTCCTGATCATTGCGATCATCGTTTCGCGCCTGATCGAAACCTCCCGCTTCGGCATGTCCTTGCTTGCCATCAAGCAGAACGAGCTGGCAGCCGAGGCCGCAGGCATCGAGACGCGCAAGTGGAAGCTGCGGGCAATTGCTGTTTCCGGTGCGATTGCCGGAACGATCGGCGGTTTCTATGCCATCGTCCTGCTGGTGATCACGCCGGACACCGTGTTCGGCATGCTGACCTCGGCCCAAGCGCTGATTGTCACCCTGTTCGGTGGCGTCGGAACAGTCTGGGGCCCGATCATAGGCGCCGCTGTCCTGATCCCGCTGGCGGAAACCCTTCATGCCGAGGTCGGCCATCTGCTGCATGGCATCCAGGGCGTGGTCTACGGCGTTGCCATCATCATCATCATCCTCGTGGCACCCGAAGGCCTGATGTGGAAAGTGCGCGACATCATGCAGGCGCGCCGCGCCGCCGGTGAACCCCCGGCAGAGATCGCGGTTGCGGAAGTGGTTGCCAATCCGGGTCCGCTGCCCGATCGCCCCAATGCGATGTCCGGCCGCATCATGCTCGAGGTGCGAAACCTGTCGAAATCATTCGGCGGCCTCAGGGCGGTCCAGGACGTGTCCTTCACGGTTCCAGAAGGCGCCGTCATCGGCATCATCGGACCCAATGGGGCCGGCAAGACAACGCTTTTCAATCTTCTCAACGGCTTCCAGACTCCAAACCAGGGCGAGATCATCTTCGAGGGGGAAAGCCTTGTCGGGCTGACACCGTCAGGCGTTTGCAAGCGTGGCATCGGACGGACATTCCAGGTCGCCCGGCCCTTCAAGCGCCTGTCGATCCTCGACAACGTCCTGATCGGTGCCTATGTCGGCGCCGCCACCGATGACATCGCCCTCAAGCATGCCCGCGAAGCACTGGCGCTCGTCGGCCTCGACAAGAACGCAGACCGTCTTGCCGGCGGGCTGACCTCGATGGAACAGCGCCTGATGGAACTTGCCCGCGCCTTGGCCGGCAAGCCCAAGATGCTGTTCCTCGACGAAACACTCGCGGGCCTGGGCGGGGTCGAGGTCAACGAGATGATCACGGTCATCCGCCGCCTTTCCGAAACCGGGGTCACGATCGTGATCATTGAACACACGATGCAGGCAATGCTCCGGCTCGCCGACCACTTCATCGTTCTCGACCATGGTGCACTGCTGACCGAAGGCAAGCCGAGGGAAGTCGTGCGCCAGGATGCAGTCATCGAGGCATATCTTGGCAAGAGGTGGCGCAATCGTGCTTGAGATCAGGAACCTTCATGCGGCCTATGGCGGCGTTACCGCACTCGACCACGTTTCGCTGACGGTGGAGAAAGGCCAGTTCGTTTCCATTGTCGGTCCGAACGGCGCAGGCAAGACGACCCTGTTCAAGGTCATTGCCGGAACCGTTCCTGCCCAGTCGGGAACCATCAGCTTCGAAGGCAAGGACCTGCTGTCGACCTCGGCCTTCGAGCGCGCGCATCTCGGCATCGCCCACATCCCCGAGGGCAGGCAGGTGTTTCCGAACATGTCGGTGCTTGAAAATCTCGAGATGGGGGCCTTCACCGATGCCGGGCAGAAGCAATGGAACGAGAACCTCGATTTCATCTACGGGCTTTTCCCCATCCTGAAGGAACGCGCCGAGCAGATGGCCGGGACGCTGTCCGGCGGACAGCAGCAGATGGTGGCCATTGCCAGAGGCATCGCCTCCTCGCCGAAGCTCATCATGCTGGACGAACCTTCGATGGGACTTGCCCCGGCGGTGGCCGATTCGATCTTCGAAGCGATCGTCGAGATCCGCCGCCAGAAAAACCTCACCGTTCTTCTTGTCGAGCAGAGGGCGATGGAAGCGCTTGAATCCTGTGAGCGAGGATATGTGCTCGAAACCGGACGTGTCGTGCTCGAAGGCACGCCAACAGAACTCCTGTCGGACGATCGTGTCCGCCAGGCCTATCTCGGCGCCTAGCCGGGACCATTCGATCAACCAGTTCTAGGGAGGAACAGCATGTTTACGCGCAGATCCATTCTGATGGCGACAGCCGCGGCCGGTACCGCGGCCATGATCGCCGCATCCGGCCTGCCCGCAATGGCGCAGGACGGCCCCATCCAGGTCGGCCTCATCGGACCGATGTCAGGTCCGTGGGCACGCCAGGGCGAACTGATGCTCAAGGGCGCCAACCTGGCGATCAAGGACATCAACGATGCCGGCGGCATTGCCGCTCTTGGCGGCCGCAAGCTTGAACTGGTCGTCTTCGATGCCGGCGAATCGGTGGAAACCGCAAAGAACGCCGCGCAGCGCATGGTTTCCCAGCATCCCAACCTCGTTGCAGTGACCG
This sequence comes from Zhengella sp., assembly GCA_041738295.1. GTDB lineage: Bacteria > Pseudomonadota > Alphaproteobacteria > Rhizobiales > Rhizobiaceae > Zhengella. The sequence continues at coordinate 11,483 of JBGSQC010000147.1, forward strand.
GATCCTGGCTGTCGTCCTTCACGCTGGCCGTATCGGAAGTGACCGAACGCGCCGAACTGCCGATGATCACGCTGTCCTATTCCGACCAGATCACCGGCCGCGGGTTCAAGTATATCTTCCAGATGCCCAAGACCGGCGGCGCACAGGCCCGCGAGGCCGTTCCCTCGCTGATGGCGCTGGCGGAACAGACCACCGGCAAGAAGCCGACAAAGGCCGGCATGATCGGCGACAACACGGCCTCCTCTGTGAGCTTCGTGAAGCCGTTGCGTGAGGGCCTGTTGAAGGATCTCGGCATCGAGATCATGTTCGATGAAACCTGGACGCCGCCGCTTGCCGACGCCACGGCACTGATCCAGCGCGCCCGCTCCACCAAGCCTGATTTCATGATCATGGCGTCGACGGCTGTGCCGGACAACAAGCTGCTGCTCGAAAAGGTCAACGAGTTCAATCTCGGCGGCGGACGCATGCCGATCATCGGCTCCGGCGCCCATCTTGGCACACCCGAGCTGCTCAAGAACGTCGGTGCTGATCTCGTCGAGGGCGTCATGACGGTTGTCGGCAACTGGCCCGGCAAGGGACAGGAAGAGCTGGTCACCCGCTTCAAGGCGGCTTCCGGCGAACCCTGGATGACGCAGGACTCCATCTCGACCTATGGTGACATCCAGCTGATGGCCCATGCGCTGGGCAAGTCCGGCAAGGCTGACCGCGCGGCAGTGGCAGAAACCCTGCGCACGCTCGACATCACCGATGGCCCCGCAGCCTTCTATCCGGGTGGCAAGATCAAGTTCAACGAAGCCGGTCTCAATGTCGGCGCCAGCCTCGTGATCGTGCAGTGGCAGGGAGGCGTTCCCTACAGCGTCTTCCCGCCTGAAACCGCACAGGCAAAGCCGATCTGGCCCACCAACTGACCGGAACTTGATACCGGACTTCGATTGCGGCGCCTCCGGGCGCCGCTTTTCGTTTCACCCATCGTCCAATGGAAAGGCCGCCCTGATGGCGGCCTCTGTCTTTCCGGTGGAACCTATGCACCCGTGCGTTCAGGCGCGACCGGCGACCTTGAGGATCTGCTGGTGGATCGTGTCAGGAACCTCGATGAACCCTTCATTCATCCGTTGCTCGCGAAGAGCGCGGGACCGGTCAAACGGCATGCGCACGGGACCCTGGCCTTCAATCGGGCGCGTGGAGCGGATGGCGTCGGAATAGGCGGCAACCTCCGTCTTGAAGTCGTCAAGCGAGGTGAGCAGGTCTGGACGCACGGCCATGACGACCATTCCGAAAGACTGGACATCGCCCGGGATCATCGGCGATCCCGCCATCATGCCGAAGAGCTGCACGACAATGGCAAGCCCTGATCCGCGCGGCCCGCCCCAGGCCCGGAAGGCCCCGCCAAGTGCGGTGTCTGGATCACGTGTCACCTTGCCGTCCGCCCCGTAGGCAACCCCTTCCGGGATCAGCTGGCCCAGCCGTTTGGCGAGCACCACCTGCGCATGGATGATGTCGGACGTTCCGATATCCCAGATCACCGGATCGCTGCTGCTCGGAAATCCGAAGCAGATTAGGTTGGTGCCAAACCGACCCTCAGTGCCGCCATAGGGGGCGACCCAGGCCGAGGCATTGGACGCGATCATGATCACGAGATCCTTGGCCGTCGCCTGCTCGGCATAATAGGAGAGCATGCCGGTGTACCAGGTGTCGTTGGCGCCGACGATGGCGATGCCGCTCGCCAGTGCCTTTTCAATGGCAATCTCAGTCGCACGCTGCCCGACCAGATAGCCGACCTTGTCGGCACCATCGATGGCGGCTGAAACCGGTGTCTCCCTCATGATGGATATTTCGCGGCCCGAGTGCCCGGTCCGGGCGATGCGGTCGGCAATGGAAAGCATGCGCGCAAAACCCGCATAGTCGAGCCCGCGCAATTCGCAGTCCATCAGGTGGCCGACCGCAATCCTTGCTTCGTCCTCGCGATACCCGATCTTGATCATGACAGCTTCTGCGAGGCTGTTGGCTTCGGCAATCGACAGTTTCATGACCGTCTCTCCTCCCTGCACGCTTTGGAAACCAGTGGATGCACCGCTGGCGCATTCAGGAAAACTACCATGGCATCGCGCACCCGCGCGCAGAGCTTGCCTCAATCATCGGCAAATCAGCTATGCGCCAGAAGGGCCGGACGAAGTGCGGCGCGGCCTCTATGCTCCGGTCTTCACATGGAGGAGGGAGAACCCATGAAAGACGAAGCCATGCTGATGGTGCTGTGGGAACCGCCCGCAGCCTATGAGGAAGAGTTCAACGCCTGGTATGACACCGAGCACCTGCCTGAACGGGCTTGCATTGACGGCTTCCGCACCGCGCGGCGCTATGTCGGCCTCGGCGACGGCCCGCGCCACATGGCACTCTACGACCTTTCCAGCCTTGGGGTGCTCGACGAACCGGCCTACCAGGCCATCAGCGGCACCCGGTACAGCCCCTGGTCTAAGCGCATCATGTCGCGCATTCCCTTGCAGCGGATCGCCGCAAGGCTTCACACCGGAACGCCAGAGCCGACTTCCAACTGCGTTCGCGTGATGGTGCTGAAATTTGCTGTCGGATCACCCGAAGAGACCGACCGTCTGGGCAAGGCGCTGCCCGCCTTGCTCGACGGCAAGCCCGGCATCATCCGCTGGCGGCTTTTTGCAGGCGTGGAAGCGAGTACCGGCATGGCCCTCGCGGTGATCGAATGCTCGACCAATTCGGTCCTGCAACTCGACCTGGCGTCCCTTGGTCTGCCGGTTACACTGGCTGCCACCTACCGGCCCTATCTGTATTAGAGACAAATGATGATTTTGGACGGCAACCTGCATTTCGAACGCGCCGGCAATCGCTCCGGTGCCACTTTGCTGCTGGTCCATGCCATGGGCGCAGATCTCTCCTTCTGGAAAGCCTGCCGGGCCATCTGGGAACCGCGGGTGGACTGCGTCGCGATTGACCAGCGCGGTGCCGGGCTGTCACCGGCATCGCCCGAGCCTCTTTCTCCCGCCGACCATGCAGAAGACCTCGCCGCATTTTGCAAACGGGAAAGCCTTGGTCCGGTCGTCGCAATTGGCTGCGCGGTGGGAGCCATGGCCACCGCAATTTTCGCGGCCCGTCATCCGGGCCTTGCATCTGCGCTCGTGCTGTCCAACCCAGGCCACCGGATTGAGGAGCCCGCGCGATCGCTTCTGGCCAAACGTGCCGCAACGGCCCGTGAGGGCGGCATGGCTGCGATCCTTCCGGCGGCAACGGCGGCAGCG
>JBGSQC010000168.1:0-5082 GCA_041738295.1 Zhengella sp.
GTCCAGCGCATTGCCGGTCGGCTCCAGGCCGAGACTGGCCAGCGACGGATGGGTGGCGAGCCCTGCTTCTTCTGCCAGCAGCATGAAGCCGAAGCGCCGCGGGTCATTATAGGTGACGCTCAAAAGGGTTCCGTCCGGTCGCTCCAGATGGAACACCACATGGTCGTGCCGCTCGTCCTTGGACCGGTCATGGTGGAAGACGCCGGGCAGGGTGCTGTCACCTTCGGATTCAATCCTGAAGGATCCGGACATGCCGAGATGGGCAATCACCGCCATGCCGGTGTCGAGATGGATCAGGAGGTATTTAGCCCGCCGCCCCAGCGCAATGATCCGCGCTCCCTGCAAGGCGTCCGAAAAACCGGGTGCAAAGGGAAAGCGCAGGTCAGGCCGGCGCAGCTCCAGCCGGAGGATGCGGGCACCATCCATGGCCGGTTCCAGCCCGCGCCGGACGGTTTCAACCTCGGGAAGTTCAGGCATCGCCCGTCAACGCATCAAGGAAGGATGTGCCGTGCGGCCCGGGCGCCAGCCCCAGATGGGCCGCAATCGTCTCACCGATATCGGAGAACGTCGGCCTTACCCCGGCATTGGCTGCCTTGAAGCCGGGACCGGTGCCGATCACCGGCACGCGCTCGCGGGTGTGATCGGTCCCCCGCCAGGTCGGATCATTGCCATGGTCGGCGGTCAGCATGAAGAGATCACCGGGCTTCAGCAGGGCCAACGCCTCCGGCAGGCGCCGGTCAAAGGCTTCGAGCGCTGCCGCATAGCCCGGCACATCGCGCCGGTGGCCATATTCGGAATCGAAGTCGACAAAATTGGCAAAGACGAAATCGCCGTCGCCCGCGTCCCGCATGGCACCAAGCGCGGTATCAAACATCGCCATGTTGCCGGATGCCTTGCGCAGGTCAGAAATGCCGCGATGGGCAAAGATGTCCCCGATCTTGCCGACCGCGATACAACTGCGACCGGACGCCACAACGCGATCGGGCAGGGTGGGCTCATGCGGGGGAACGGAGAAATCCTTGCGGTTGCCCGCGGTGCGAACAAAGGTTTCTGCCGTTTCGCCGACAAAGGGCCTGGCGATCACCCGTCCGACATTCCAGCGGTCGGCATGGCGGCGCACTGTCTTGCAAAGGTCGTACAGGCGCTCCAGCCCGAAATGGCCCTCATGGGCGGCGATCTGGATGACTGAATCGACCGAGGTGTAGACGATCGGCTTGCCGGTGCGGATATGCTCGGCCCCGAAATCCTCCAGCACCGCCGTCCCGGAATAATGGGCATTGCACAGCCAGCCATCAACACCGGCCTCGGCAAAGGCAGGTGCCAGCAGCTCTTCGGGAATGGAGTTGGTCTCATCCCGGAAATAGCCCCATTCAAACAGCACCGGCACTCCGGCCATTTCCCAGTGGCCCGATGGCGTGTCCTTGCCCGACGAAATCTCCTGGGCGGCAGCGTGGAAGCCTGTGACCGGGCCTTCAAGGCCGGGCGGCACATGGCCGGTGGCAAGGCGGCATGCCTCGCCCAGCCCGAGCGAGACCATGACCGGAACGTCAAGCGGGCCGGACCGCAGACCCTCCCGGTCCGCCTTGCCCGCAGCACAGGCCTGTGCAATATGCCCGACCGTATCGGACCCTTCGTCGCCAAAGCGGGCGGCATCCGCCGATCCGCCGATCCCCACCGAATCCATCACAAAGAGAAATGCGCGTGCCATGCTGGTCTTGATCCTGCACCTGATGTCGGATCAAGATGTAAGCGCCGGAACTGCCGATGGCAAATCGGAAACCGGTGGGAGTGTCTGGAAGGTCCGGTCCGGACCTGTTCCGGCGAATAGTGTGATGGGAAATTGCCCGAAATGACTGCTCATCTCCGTCAACGCTTCCTGGCTTGTGCGGCCCTGATGCTGCTGCTCGTTCCGGCAACTGCCTTGGCGGCTGATTGGCGCGTCACGATTGGCACCTTTCGTATCGGTCTGGTTGCTCCGGGCACCAGCCCGGCGGACCCGTCCATGGTGCTGGTCCGCGATGCCTGGGCGAAAGCGCTGGCCATGCCGGTCGAAATCTTCCTGGCGCAGGATTATCCGGCGCTGGTTGATGCGCAGGCATCCGGCCGGGTGGAATATGCGGTTCACACGGCCTTGTCCTTTGCCGTGGCAGCAAGGCTGTGTGATTGCGTGGAACCGCTGGCAGCCCCCGTTGGGGCTGATGGCGCACTCGCGGCCAGATCCGTCCTGATCCTGCGCAAGGCGCGCGGTGCCGGCACGCCGCCCCGTGTCGCAATTCCGGCGGTGCAGCTTGAAACAGCAGGCCCGGTGATCGGAGGCCTGTCAGACAGTCTGATGCCGGCCATGGAGCGCGTCAGTGCTGCCAGCCTGGAAGTGGCCGAAGCCATGCTGGCGGGCGGCGATGCCGATGGAATGCTTGGCTGGATCCCAGTTGGCGCCGAAGGCGACATGGACGCAGGCGGCACAATGGCGCGGCTGGCAGAGCGGGGCCTGGGCACCGATGATCTGGAAGTGTCGTGGCGCGGTGCCGCGCTGCCCTTTGGCCCCCATGCAATCCGCAAGACGCTCGATCCTGAAGCCAAGGGGATTTTGCGCAGCCTGACGGTTTCAATGGCGGACACCATGCCCGATGTGCTGGAGGCCATCTCGCCGCTTCGTCACAAGGCGTTGCGGCCGGTCCAGGCCATCGACTATGCCCCTGCCTCCACCTTGCTTGAAACGCTAGCCAAAACGGAATGACCCGCCGGGGTTGCCGGCGGGCCATTGGGTTGGCTCGTGCCTGTCAGATCGCTCAGCAGTCCGTGCAGGGGATCGTGACGCTCATGCGCGGGCGCAGATGATAGGTCTCGTCCATCGAGATGTTGTCGAACGCCGAGGTCATGCCGGTCGCCGTTTTCTGTTCTGAAGTCCAGGTGACCACCGGTTTGTACTCAAGCATGGTTTCCACGCGGATCAGGAAAGTGTCCGGGATGAGCAGCTTGACCGGAATGGCTCCAGTGATATCGGTGTTGGCCGGGGTATGGGCCGAAGCGGTTGTGCCGATGGCCTTGCGTGCCCAGACCACGATGGCGCGCGGATTGGTCGGATCATTGGTGATCTGCACAGCGGTGATGCGGATTTCCGGGGCCGAGCGGTTGTAGGGCTGGAGCGTTCCTTCGCCGAGCCGCATGATGGCGTCCAGATCGCCTTTCGTGATCGTCTGGTTTTGCGTCACGAGGTCAGCGACGATGCTGGCGGTCCTGCCGACCTTCTTGTTGGCTTCAATGCCAAGGCCGATTTCCATCGTCATGAAATACATGACCAGCAGAACCGGCGCGATGAACGCGAATTCAAGGGCAGCAACGCCCTTGTTGTCGCGGTGGAACCGCGCGACCCGGGACGCGAAGGCGCGAAAGCCTGTCTCTGTCTCACGAATGGATGTCATGGTTTCGTTTCCCTGCAGTGTTTCTGGCCGGATCAATCGTCAAACGGCTCGTTGCGCCAGGCGATGGTCGAGAACAACAGCGTGTTTCCGTCCTTCAGGTTGGACATGGACGAGCGCATCAGGTCGGTCATGACCGGCCAGCGGTAGAAGACGCGCAGCATGTTGATGGAGAGCGACGGGCCGGGATCGACATCGAAATCGGTGGTGTCGATGTCGTTATCCGTTGTGAACTTGATGCGCACCTTGGAGGCGGCATCAAAGGTCGGGAATTCGCGAAGATCCACTTCGAGGCCGGGGCACCCATCGGCCACGATGACCGAAAGCTTCCCGCAGACAAGCGCTTTCAGCGACGTTTCGGTCACATCTGCCGGACGCAGCTGACCCGTCCTGAGCTGGCGCGCAACGGCGTCGCCGGCATTGGCCATGATCTGCTGGCTGGCAAACGAAATGCTGCTTTCCAGGATTGCAAAAACCAGGAAAGAGAACGGAATGGCCAGCGCGGTGAATTCGATCGCCGTGCTGCCCTTGCGGTTTCTTGCAAAGCGCCGGAAAATGCCGCCTTTGGCGCGCTTTTCCGTCATGTCGGGGCGCTCGTTCAGCGCCTCTTTTTTAACATCGCACATGTCCACACCCCTTGCTGCGTCTGTGGTATCGGACAGACTTTATGCAGGAGGCGTTTAGAACCCGTTCCCGAGGTCGGTAAATTTTTCCTGAAACACCGTGTTTCGGGGCGATCAGGCGAATGAAGGCAAGGTTGGGTCGTTGATCTTACTGCGATGCCATTGACTGGTCGGAAGCCTTGACTGCGTCGTTCTGGTATTCTGCTTCGCAAAAAGGCGAGCAGGACAGTGTTTGCACGTCAGACCGGCGATAGACGCGAACGGAGTTGGTCAGCGTCCTGCGCACATGGATTTGCTCGTCAACGATCGGGCTGCCCTGCGCATCGAGAATAACGAGGTTGGTGACGCCGAACCCCTTGCCGGTGAGCACGATGGTCGTGGAATCCTTGACCGAGACATCGGCAATCTTCGGTTCCCCAACCACAACCGTATCGGCCGGCCGGGCCAGCTTGACGATCTTGGCCTGGTTCATCGAGATTTCGATGCCCTTGTCTGTTGCCCCGGCTTCGGGGGCCTGGGCCAGGACGGCCAAGCCGAAGAAGGCGGCAAGTGCAGTGGTTCGGGTCATCGGTGTTCTCCGTCGCGATGGTTGCCTCGCAAGATTGCATCGCAATGGTAAATGGCGGGTTAAGCTGCCCTGTCTGCCGCTTCGGGTATCCCGTCCAGTCACCGGGGAGCACGTTTCGGGCTGAACCCCCGATGAAAGGAAATCGCGGGTGCACGCGCGAGGAGACTTGGGGTCGGAAAGGCTCATCCCTTGTTTACCATGGCTCGCCTTTGGGGCCTGTAAGGTTTTGAAAACCCTGTTTCGTAACCTGGATGAAAGACCCCGGCGCTAGGTTTGGCTCATCCGATCGGTGCAAAAGAAACCGACGGCCTGCTGTCAACAAAGGAGCTCTCAAATGTCGAAGATCGTTGCACGTTTTGCCAAGGACGAATCCGGCGCCACCGTCATTGAATACGGCCTGATCGCCGCCCTCATCGCCGTTGCCATCATGGCAGGCGCTGGCGCGCTCGGCACCTCGCTGAACGCCAAGTTC
>JBGSQC010000187.1:0-2079 GCA_041738295.1 Zhengella sp.
GACACCGCCCACGGCCATTCGCAGCGCGTGCTGGATGCCGTGACGCGCGCCAAGAAACTGTCAAACTCGGTGCGCATCCTCGCCGGAAACGTGGCGACTGCCGGCGGCACGCAGGCGCTGATTGATGCGGGTGCGGACGCCGTCAAGGTCGGCATCGGGCCGGGCTCCATCTGCACCACGCGTATCGTTGCCGGTGTCGGCGTGCCGCAGCTTTCGGCCATCATGAGCGCGGTGGAAGTGTCCCACAAGGCAGGCATCTCGATCATTGCCGATGGCGGCATCAAGTTCTCCGGCGATCTCGCCAAGGCGCTGGCCGCCGGTGCCAATGCGGCGATGATCGGATCGCTGCTGGCGGGAACGGATGAAAGCCCCGGCGAGGTCTATTTGCACCAGGGCCGCTCCTTCAAGGCCTATCGCGGCATGGGCTCGGTGGGTGCCATGGCGCGCGGATCGGCTGACCGCTACTTCCAGGCCGAAGTGCGCGACACGCTGAAGCTGGTGCCGGAAGGCATCGAAGGCCAGGTCCCCTACAAGGGGCCGGTGTCGGGCGTGCTGCACCAGCTGGCTGGCGGCCTCATGGCGGCCCTGGGCTATGTCGGCGGGGCGTCGCTGGATGATTTCCGCGTGCGCGCCACCTTCGTGCGCATCTCGACGGCAGGCCTGCGTGAAAGCCACACCCATGACGTGTCGATCACGCGCGAAAGCCCGAACTATCCCGGCGGCATGTAAGGCGGCCTTGCCGCTTCGTCTCGTCCATGCCTAAATCGGGCATGGACCGGAAGCGGTCATCTGGCAAGTGCGGGGATTTTCAATGAACGCGACGGCAATCTTCTGGCCCATGCTGGCGCAGGTCGCGCTGGTCTATGTCATCTACTTTCTGGTCTCCAAGCGCCGCATCGAGGCGGTCAAGGCCGGTCAGGTAAAGGTGGACCAGTTCCGCGACAACCAGATCCACAACGAGCCGCAGAAGAGCCTCTTCGTTCGCAACAATCTCGCCAACCAGTATGAACTGCCGGTGCTGTTCTATGCCTGCGTGATTGCACTCTACGTCACGGGCGGTGCCAACCTGCTGACAGTCCTGCTTGCCTGGCTCTTCGTCGCCACGCGCTATGCCCATGCCTATGTGCATGTGACGACCAATCGCGTCCGCCACCGGCGCATGCTGTTCATCCTCGGCTTCTTCATCCTTGGCGGCATGTGGCTGGCCTTTGCCGCCCATCTCCTTGGTCTCTTGTGAGGGTGCATGGCAGACGATCTTCCGCTCGCCCTTGAGTCTGCCGCCGTCGCCGCGCGCACCGGTTCCGGCTATCCCGAGCCCTTCGCCGCCCGTGTTTCCGGCCGGGAAAAGCGCGCACTAGGCACCCCCTTCGGCCTCACCAATTTCGGTGTGAACCGGACGACGCTGAAACCCGGCGCTGAAAGCTCGCTCCTGCACCGCCACAAGACGCAGGACGAGTTCGTCTTTGTCCTGGAAGGCACGGCAACGCTGGTGACCGACCGGGGTGAGGTGGAATTGACACCCGGCATGTGCGCTGGCTTTGCCAAGGGTGGCGTGGCGCACCAGCTGGTCAACCGCTCTTCGTCTGATGTGACTTATCTGGAGATCGGCGACCGCTCGCCGGGCGATGCCGGCATCTATCCGGTGGATGATTTGCAGGCTGTACAGGACGAGGCCGGCAAATGGCAGTTCCTCCACAAGGATGGCTCGCCCTACTGATCTGCAAAAGTCTCTTTCCGCAATCCGCTTGCCATGGGGCGGGTCAGCCCCTAGAGACGAGGCATTGCGGATAACCGGAGACTTCCCATGCGCCTTGGCGGACGGCTGGAAGCAGCCATAGAGATCCTTGACGACATGGAAACGCGCCACAGGCCAGCCGCCGAGGCGCTGAAGGATTGGGGTGTTTCCCACCGCTATGCCGGATCTGGCGACCGCTCGGCCATCGGCAACATCGTCTATGATGCACTGCGCCTGAAGGCCTCTTCCTCTTTTCGTTTTGGCAATTCGTCCGGTCGCGCGCTGGCTTGGGGCGCACTCATGTCCGGTTTCGCCATGACCGCCGACGAGATCAACGCTGCGCT
>JBGSQC010000214.1:0-5317 GCA_041738295.1 Zhengella sp.
GCGATGATCGGCATCGGCATCGGCTGGTGGCTGGCGGCGTCCTCCTCGCCCTCGACGGTCAAGCTGATCGTCGGCGTGATTGCCGCCCTCTTTGCCGCGCGCTGGGTGTGGCTGAAATTCCGCAAGACCGAGCACCATGCCAGCCCCAACCCGGTGAAGGGCACTTTCTGGGGCGTGGTGTCGGGCTATACCAGCTTTGTCGCCCATGCCGGCGGGCCGCCCTTCCAGATGTATGCGCTGCCACTCGGGCTGGCGCCGCGCGTCTATACCGGCACCAGCGTGCTCTATTTTGCCGTGGTGAACGCGGTGAAGGTGGTGCCCTATTTCCTCCTCGGCCAGTTTGACAGCGCCAATCTGATGGCGTCCGCCGTGCTGATGCCGGTGGCGCCGCTGGCAACGCTGGCTGGAGCCTGGATCATCAAGCGGATGAGGCCGGACGTCTTCTACCCCTTCACCTATACAATGGTGATCATCGTGGCCGCCAAGCTGATCTGGGACGGGCTGTCGGGAATGGGGTGATGCTCCCCATCCTCCAACCAATGTCGAAACCACTGCCGCCTTGTGGCGCAAGGCACAGGCTGATTAAGGTGCGGGACCGGGTGCACGTGTTTCGCACGTTCTCCCGGCCGAGGAGGAGGACCCGATGACCACAGCCTATGAGCGCGATCTCGACAAGAACGCCGCCAATTACCAGCCGCTGACGCCGATCACCTATCTGGAGCGCGCGGCCAAGACCTTCCCCGGCCACACGGCCATCGTGCATGGCAGCCAGCGCGTGACCTATGGCGAGTTCTGGGACCGTTCGCTGCGCCTCGCATCAGCGCTGGCGAAGAAGGGCATCGGCAAGGGCGACACGGTGTCGGTGATGCTGTCGAACACGCCGCCCATGCTGGAGGCCCATTTCGGCGTGCCGATGGTGAAGGCGGTGCTGCATTCGCTGAACACGCGCCTTGATGCGGCGATCCTCGCCTTCCAGCTCGATCATGCGGAATCGAAGATCGTCATCGTCGACCGCGAATTTTCCGGCGTGATGGCCGAAGCGCTGGCCATGGCCACCGTCAAGCCGCTGGTGATCGATTATGACGATCCGGACTATCCCGATGATGCGCCCTATCCGAAAGGCGCGCGCATCGGCTCGATTGATTACGAGGATTTCGTGGCATCGGGCGATGAGGGCTTTGCCTGGTCGATGCCGGATGATGAGTGGGACGCGATCTCGCTCAACTACACGTCGGGCACCACGGGCAACCCGAAGGGCGTGGTCTATCATCATCGCGGCGCGGCGCTGATGGCGACTTCCAACACCATCCATTCCGGCCTGCGCCAGCATTCGGTCTATCTGTGGACGCTGCCGATGTTCCACTGCAATGGATGGTGCTTCCCGTGGACACTCGCCGTGACGGCCTCCACCCATGTGTGCCTTCGCTGGGTGCGCGCCAAGCAGATGTATGAGGCGATTGCCGATGAGGGCGTCACCACGCTCTGCGGTGCGCCCATCGTCATGTCGCTGCTGCTCAACGCGCCGGAGGGCCACAAGCGCACCTTCCCGCAGACCGTCACCTTCAACACGGCTGCCGCGCCGCCGCCGGAAGCCGTGCTGTCGGGCATGGCGGATGCGGGCTTTGCCGTCACCCATCTCTACGGCCTGACCGAGACCTATGGCCCGGCGGTGGTGAACGAGTGGAAGGGCGAGTGGGACGCGCTGGACAAGGGCCCGCGCACCGCCAAGAAGGCGCGCCAGGGCGTGCGCTATGCGGCGCTGGAAGCGCTCACCGTGCGCGATCCCGAAACGCTGGCCGAAGTGCCGCATGATGGCGAGACCATTGGCGAGGTGATGTTCCGCGGCAACATCGTGATGAAGGGCTATCTCAAGAACCGCGCGGCCAGCGACGAGGCCTTTGCCGGCGGCTGGTTCCATTCCGGCGATCTCGGCGTCATGCATCCCGATGGCTATATCCAGTTGAAGGACCGCTCCAAGGACATCATCATTTCCGGTGGCGAGAACATTTCCTCCATCGAGGTGGAGGATGCGCTCTACAAACATGCCTCGGTCGCCGCCTGCGCCGTGGTGGCGAAACCGGATGAAAAATGGGGCGAGACACCCGTGGCCTATGTGGAGCTGAAGCCCGGCAGGGCGGCCAGCGAAGCCGAACTGATGGAGCATTGCCGCACTCTTCTAGCTCGCTTCAAATGCCCCAAGCAGATCATCTTTGCCGAAATCCCCAAAACCTCGACCGGCAAGATCCAGAAGTTCAAGCTGCGGGACTAGGCGAAGGGGTTGTAACAGGCTGACGCCACCGCTCACTTTCCGTGAAGGGCCGCCAAAGTGCGGCCCTTTTCGTTACCCTCCCTTCACCATCCCCCCTGCAATCTTTGCAACCTGTCTTGCGCATTTCTCGCTTTTGGCGCGAAATGCCGGTTGACACGACCGATTGGGGGGGCAGAAATGATGCAACCGGAGGAAGAGATGGCGGATTCACAGGGCAGGCAGGCCAGGGTGTGGTGGAAGAAGCAACCGGCGAAGGTTGCTGCAATTCCCCGCAGCCATGTCATTCTGGCCGGGATCCTGGCCTGGCTGCTTGCGGGAGCAATCGTGTGTTCCGTACCTGCCGGCGCCGCGCAGGCAGGCTCGCAGGATGCTACGAAAGCAGAACAGACGGGCGATGGGGTCAAGTTGGAGGAAGGGCTGCCGTGGCAGGACATCCACTCGCTTGAGGACCTTGAAGGGCATCTGGAACGCGCCGCAAGGTCGCTTCGGGACGAAACCCTGATCAGGACCTATCTGAAGAATTCCGGCCTGAAAGTTTCGCGAACCATTCCGATCAGCCTGGTCGTGATGCGCCATCGAGGGTTCAACGAGCCGGGCCTTTCAATCCAGTCAACGAAGAAGCCAAGCGAAATCGAAGGTCCGCTCGGGCGTTGGTACAACTGGTACAAGCGAGCATTCGCTGCAGGACTGTTCATTTCTGTCAGTACAACGCAATCCGGTGAACTCTCACGGGTGCAGGCCGGATTTAATTATGAATAGCAGGAGTTGAATTACCGCGGCTCTTTAGGACCGATTCCCCAAAAGGCGCGCTGAATCATCTGAACGGCGCCGCATTCCATCCGCCGCCTCGCCGTTAACCCTCCCTTAACCCTCACGAGCTATTACTTTGGTCATTCGGTTTTTACCGGATTTGGACTGAGTGGCTTTGAGCCATTCTGTTTGACGCCTCCCTGTAAAACTTCCTGAGCCGCTTTTCAGCGGCTCTTTTTTTGCCCGGAATCCGGGCTTGGGCCGGGCCATTAACCTTCTGTTAAACATAAGCTTGCCTTGGCCAGATGTTGGGCGCAATTTGGGACGGCCTTCCCTATAGGGTTGGCGCGTGGGGCCGTTTGGCCAAGTTCAAAGTGATTAAGGCAGGCCATGATGGGGAATGAAGCAGGCAGGAGCGGAAAGACGATCCGGCTTTCAGAGAGGCTCGTGTTTTCGCAGCGCTTCAAGCCGCTTTACGCCCAGGGCATGCAGCTTGTGGAAGAGGCCGCGACCTATCTCGATGGCGACGGCCGGGCTTCCGCCAAGGGGCTGAGCCGTGTCACCGCCACGCTATATGCAGCCGAATCCATGCGGCTCACCACGCGGCTGATGCAGATTGCCTCCTGGCTGCTGTTGCAGCGCGCCGCCAATTCCGGCGAGATGACGCGCGAGCAGGTGGCGGCGGAAAAATCCAAGGTGAAGCTCGACACGGTGTCAGCCGTGGATGCCGAGGGCTGGGACGGGCTGCCGCAATCCTTCCGTGAACTCGTGGCCCGCTCGCTCGACATGCAGCGCCTCGTCAAGCGCATGGACGAGGATCTTTATGGCGACGGCAGCCAATTGCAGGCGCAGAACGCCAATCCGGTGGATGACCAGATCAACCTGCTGAAGACCGCCTTCGGCGGCAATTGAGGGCCGGCTGCGTCTGGCGTTCCACACTATATGTTTCCTGTTTGTTCACATTTGGCTGGCATCACTGCGGTGAGTAAGACAAGGTGGACCCATGGCAGAAGCGATTCGCATCCTCGGCATTGATCCGGGCCTGAGAAACATGGGCTGGGGCGTCATCGAGACGCTCGGCAATTCCTTGCGTTTCGTGGCGTCAGGCACGGTCACGTCCGACGGCAAGGCGGATCTCGCCTCGCGGCTCTGCCAGTTGCATGACGGGCTGGCCGATGTGCTGCACCAGTACCAGCCGCATGAGGCGGCCGTGGAAATCACCTTCGTCAACAAGGATGCCACCGCCACGCTGAAGCTTGGCCAGGCGCGCGGCATTGCCATGCTGGTGCCGGCGCGGGCGGGCCTGCGCGTTTCCGAATATGCGCCCAACGCGGTCAAAAAATCGGTGATCGGTGTCGGCCATGGCGACAAGAAGCAGATCCAGATGATGCTGAAGGTGCTGATGCCGCGCGCGGAATATGGCACCGATGATGCGGCGGATGCGCTGGCCATTGCCATCTGCCATGCGCACAACCGGGTGGGCGAGGCGCAGCGTCGGGCGCTGCTGAAGGCGGTGTGAGGTATGTTCTTGACTTGTTCCGTTGGTCGGAATAAGTTGGAAAAAATCTTGCGAGGTGCATCCCATGCGCGTGTCGGCCAAGGGTCAGGTGACCATTCCCAAGGACCTGCGTGAGCTGGCCGGCATCGAGCCGAACGGCGAGGTGATCTTTTCGATCGAAGGATCGCGGATCATCCTGGAGCCGCGTCACAGTGCCGGAAAAGCTGCCGACCGGCAAAGGCTGGAAGGGTTGCTGGCGGCGCTGAAGCGGCTGGAAGGCACCGGCGATCCGTCCGTCAGCGCTGACGATGTGATGGCCGCGACGCGGGACCGCTGAGCGATGGCCACACTGGTTGATTCCAACGTGCTGATCGACATCGCCTACCGCGACCCGGCGTGGATGGCGTGGTCGTCGCGGCAGCTTCGGCAGGCCGCAGGCGATGGCGCGCTGCTCATCAATGCGGTGATCTACAGCGAGTTTTCCTACCGGTTTGACCGGATCGAGGCGGTGGACCAGGCGCTGGACAGTGAGACCTTCCGGCGCGAGCACCTGCCCTGGGAGGCAGGCTTTGCGGCGGCGCAGGCCTTCCGCATCTATCGGGCGGGCGGCGGAAAGCGCGAGCGCGTGCTGCCCGATTTCCTGATCGGCGCCCATGCGGCCATTCGCGGATACCGCCTGCTCACCCGCGATCCTGCCGGATACCGCGCCTATTTTCCGGGGCTCGCCATCGTCGCGCCCGATACGCATCCATGAGAAAGACCAGCACATGATCGGAAAGCTCAAGGGCACGGTGGACGAG
>JBGSQC010000216.1:0-2123 GCA_041738295.1 Zhengella sp.
CAGTCGCGCCAAGTGCACCGGCCAGGCCGATGACCGCCAGCCCCAGCGCCACGCCGGCCACGGTGGCAAACCCTGCGCGCCGCCCCTGCGCCACGGTCACGATCGCCAGATAGGTCATGTTCGGGCCGGGCGTCAGCTCGATCAGGAAGGACGCGAGTGCGAAGGCGGCAAGTGAGCCGATATCGGGGCTCAATGCGCCTCGTCCCAGTTCTTTGCGGCCCGCGCATCCACTGCCAGCGGCACCGAGAGATCGACTGCCGGGAAGGCGGCGTTCTCCATGGTTTCGCGGATGACCGGGATCGACATTTCGGCCTGTTCCTCTTCCACCTCGAAGATTAGCTCGTCATGCACCTGCAGCAGCATCTTCGCCGGTGATCCGGCCTTGGCCAGCGCATCCTCCATGCGCACCATGGCACGGCGGATGATGTCGGCGGCAGAGCCCTGGATCGGCGCATTGATCGCGGCGCGCTCGTTGAAGGCGCGCACGGATGGATTGGGCGCCTTGATCTCCGGGTAGTGGATGCGCCGCCCGAAGATCGTCTCCACATAGCCCTTGGCGCGCGCCGTCTCCTTGGTCGCCTCCATGTAATCCTTGATGCCGGGGAAGCGGGCAAAATAGGTCTTGATGTAAAGGCCTGCCTCCTCGCGCGGGATGGAAAGCTGGTTGGCCAGCCCAAAGGCCGAGATGCCATAGATGATGCCGAAATTGATCGCCTTGGCGCGGCGGCGCACTTCCGCTGGCATGCCTTCCACCGGCACGCCGAACATTTCGGATGCCGTCATGGCATGAATGTCGGTGCCGTCGGCAAAGGCCTGCTTCAGTTGCGAAATGTCGGCCACATGGGCGAGCACGCGCAGTTCGATCTGGCTGTAGTCGGCCGAGATCAGAACATTGCCCTTTTCCGGCACGAAGGCGGTGCGGATCTTGCGGCCTTCGGTGGTGCGCACCGGAATGTTCTGCAGGTTCGGATCAGACGAGGAGAGGCGGCCCGTCGTCGTCGCAGCCAGCGCGTAGGAGGTGTGCACGCGCTTGGTCTCGGGGTGGATGAAGCCCGGCAGCGCGTCGGTATAGGTGGATTTCAGCTTGGTCAGCTGGCGCCAGTCGACGATGCGGCGCGGCAGTTCGTGGCCTTCCGCCGCGAGATCCTCCAGCACCTGCGCGGTGGTCGACCATTGGCCGGTCTTGGTCTTGGAGCCACCCGGCAGGCCCATCTTGCCGAACAGGATGTCGCCCAGCTGCTTGGGCGAGCCGGGGTTGAAATCCTCGCCTGCCAGCTTCGAGATGTCATCCTCCAGCGCGGCGGCCGCCTGCGCCAGTTCACCCGAGAGGCGCGACAGGATCTGCCGGTCCACCGAGACGCCGCGCTCTTCCATGCGCGCCAGCACCGGCACCAGCGGGCGCTCCAGCCGCTCGTAGACAGTGATCATGCCCTCGGCGATCAGGCGCGGTTTCAGCACCAGCCAGAGCCGCAGCGTCACATCGGCATCTTGGGCCGCATAGGCGGTGGCCTTGTCGAGGGGCACATGGTCGAAAGTGACAGAGGCCTTGCCGGTGCCGGTCACCTCCTTGTAGGCAATCGGCGTGTGGCCGAGCCAGCGCTCCGACAGCGCGTCCATGCCATGGGTGCCTTTTCCGGCATCCAGCGCATAGGACATCAGCATCGTGTCATCATGGCTCACCACGTCGATGCCGTGGCGGTGCATGACGACGAGATCATATTTCAGGTTCTGCGCGATCTTGAGAACAGAGGCATCCTCCAGCAGGCCCTTGAGTTCGGCCAGCGCCGCGCGAACGGGGATCTGCCCGTCCACCAGCCCGCCGCCCAGCAGGTCGCCCGCGCCCGCCTTGTGGGCAAGCGGAACATAGCAGGCTGTGCCGGGTGCCAGCGCCAGTGAAAAACCGCAGAGCTCCGCCTGCATCGGGTCCAGCGAGGTCGTCTCGGTGTCAAAGGCAACCAGGCCCTGTTCACGCGCACGCGCAATCCAGTCCTTCAGCCGGGCAAGATCGGTGATGGTCTCGTAGGCTGTTGTATCGATTTTCGACGCCACGGCGGCCTCGGCGCGGGAGGCGGCGAGGGCGGCGGGAGTGTCGGCACCCTCCCCCTTGAGGGGAGGGTCCGAGC
>JBGSQC010000243.1:0-8322 GCA_041738295.1 Zhengella sp.
ACTCGGAACAGGTGACGAAAGCACCCAATCCTGATAACCAAACCTCAGGCCTCGCAGCCGCTAAACAAGGGTGGCCGGATACCCCGGTTTAGGTGGCCGGATGTCGCTGGAATGACCGGCCGGATAGTCCGGAATACGCACATTGATACCAGCCCCTGAATTGAAAAGCGCAGCCTGCGGTGTATTCGACAAAACCGTAATGCAGGGCTTCTGGGCCTCCGTCTTCGCGATTGCAGCCTTCGAGATGACCCCGATTTCCATCGGACCCTTGAGGAATGCGCCGCCAAACGACATCGGGATGGTGGAATTGGCTTGTCCGGCCAGAACGCCGTCTTGAAGCGAGAAGCTCATTTCAAAAGTGGTCACGTCGTACCCGGCGCCTTCGAGTTCGGCAGTCAGATAGGCCTGCGCCTTGTCCGTTTGGTTCTTGTCTTCTCGTGCACCGGCCAGAACCGCCGCGTCAACGCGCTGTTGCAGGCGCGTTTGCTCGGCTATTTGTGTCGAATAGTCCAGCGCCACTGACATCGCCATCCCGAGCGGAACCAGCAAGGCTCCGAAATAAATGGCAAACTGGCCGCTTTCTTCCCGCCAGAATTTCTGCATTCCAACCAAAGATAAACGGATCATCTGTGTTTTCCCGACAAGGCTCCCGCAAGCCAATCGGATGTATGCTAATTACAAAGGTCTAAAACTAAATGAACGCCATGCCTAAACTGCAATCGGACCCCTGCCAGCCAAGGGTTTGCAGCCAAAAGGCCGTTCAGCCCTTATCGCTGCCGTCCTGGTCGCGCTGCGGCCGGGCGCGCTTGTCCCGGCCGAAGGTGTAGCCGGTTTCCACCGCCTTGCCGCCGAACTTGGCCCGGAGCGCATCAATGGCGCCTTCAGCCTTGGCGCGCTTTCCGGCGGTGACGTCGACGAGATCCTGCGGGTCGGCGCGCTCGGGAGAAGTGAGGTCGGCCACGCCGATGCCGATCAGGCGGAACCGCGTGCCGTCCACCTCGCGCTTCAAAAGGTCGAACCCGGTCGAAAAGATGCGGTCGGCAAGTTGCGTCGGGTCGGCCAGATGCCGGTTTCGCGTGCGGCCCTTGAAGTCCGCGGTCTTGAGCTTCAGCACCACCGTGTGGCCGGCATGGTTGCCGGCTTTCATCCGCGCCGAGACCTTTTCAGAAAGCACGCGCAGCACCGGCACAAGGTCGTCGAGCGAGGCAAGATCGTCATTGAAGGTCGTTTCGGCTGAAATCGTCTTCATCTCGTGATCGGCCTCGACGCGCCGCGTGTCTTCGCCGCGCGACAAATGGTAGAGCCGCTCGCCCATCGACTGGTAGCGCTTCATCAGCGTGCCCTTGTCCATGGTCTGGAATTGCCCGATCAGTGTGATGCCGTCGCCTTTCAACTTCTCCGCAAAGGCCGGGCCGACGCCCCAGATGGTGGAGACAGGACGGGTGGCAAGAAAGGTGAGGGCCTCGGCCTTGCCGATCACCGCAAAGCCGCGCGGCTTGTCGAGATCGGAAGCGACCTTGGCGAGAAACTTGCAATAGGAAAGGCCGACCGACACGGTGATGCCAAGCTCTCGCTCCACGTCGCGGGCGAACCGCGCCAGCACGCGGGAAGGCGGCTCGCCATGGAGCTTCTCTGTGCCGGTGAGGTCAAGGAACGCTTCGTCAATCGAGATGGGTTCCACCAGCGGCGTCAGCGCCTGCATGCGCTCGCGCACTTGTTTTCCGGCCGCGGCATATTTTTCCATGTCGGGCTTGATGACGACAGCATCCGGGCAAATGTCGAGCGCCTTGTACATCGGCATGGCCGACTTCACGCCGCGGATGCGGGCAATGTAGCAGGCCGTTGAAACGACTCCCCTTTTGCCGCCGCCGATAATCACCGGCTTGTCGCGGATTTCCGGCCGGTCGCGCTTTTCAACCGAGGCATAGAAGGCGTCGCAGTCAATATGGGCAATCGGCAGGTCATAAAGCTCCGCGTGGCGCGCAATGCGCGGCGATCCGCAGGCCAGGCAGCGCCGTGCGGCGCTTGCCTGAAGGGTCAGGCAATCGCGGCAGAAACCGGCAAGCGGATCATTGACACTGGGCATGTTGCATGTGAACATAATAAGAACAAATCGTATGATACATCGGTCTGGCGCGTGACCGCAAGCTGACACGCAGGCTGGGCAAGGAGCGCTTCCATGCTGGAAATTCATCCCTTGACGCCGGCTCGCTGGAATGATTTTGCCAAGCTTTTCGGGCCTCAGGGCGCCTGTTACGGATGCTGGTGCAGCTATTTCCGGTTGGCTCCGAAAGACCGTGACGCGCTTTCGCGTGATCAACGCCGTGATGCGATGCAGACGCGGGTCGGAGCCGGAGCTCCACCGGGCCTTGTTGGTTATCTGGATGGCGAACCGGTGGCCTGGATGCAGATCGGACCGCGTCACGACGTGCCCCAATGGAACAACAAGGGGCGCGGGTCTGCACCATTGGAAGACGGCGCAGCTAGTGACCAAGCCGTCTGGGCGGTTTCCTGCTTTTTCTTCAAATCGTCAGCCCGTGGCCAGGGGCTTTCCCATGCCATTCTTGCCAAAGGTGTGGAATATGCCCGCGAGGCAGGGGCACGATTGCTGGAAGCCTGCCCGATGGATCAGGCAAAGCAGTCGAAATCGGTTGGCATGTTTGTCGGATCGTCCAGCGTGTTCCGCAAGGCAGGTTTCAGCGAGGTAGCCCTGCGCAAGCCGGGCCGCCCGCTCATGCGCCTTGTCTTGTGACCCTTTACCGGTCAGCCAAACAGGGCGGTTTCCAGCTTGTTGGCAGCATCAGCCCAATCCTCGGTGATGATGATGCCTTCCGGCATCTCGGGGATGAGGGAACGCAAGGGCGCATGCGCCATCAGGTGTAACAAATGAGCCTGCGAAAAATGCTTCTGCACTGAAACATGATTGTGCGGAATGTCATCGACAAAGGCGACAGGGGCGGTTCGCGCGCCCGCCAGCAGGGCAACAGCCGGTCCCTTGGCCTTTTCCGTGGTGACCAGAGGGAAGGGAATGCCGAGCCTGTCCAGCAGCGCGCGCCGGCGCGCATGATGGGCATGCGGCATGGCGGTCAGCATCACGATCTCTGCGCCAGGCGACAGGCGGGCCAGCGCATCTGCGACGCCCGCTGCCGGGGTCTGCCAGTCTTCCTGCGCCACGAAGAAGGCCTCCAGCATAGCGCTGACACGGGCGTCCTCGATGGGCAGGCCGCTCTGCTTGTCCATCACATTGCCGTGCAGGCGAAAGCTCTTGGTGCTGAAGGAAAGTCCTTGATGATCGAGAAAGGCAATGAAGGGCGTGACGAATTCCAGCACCACCTCGTCCACGTCCAGCACCAGAAGCGGCCGCGTGTCGCGCGCCAATTCGGCAATCTGGCGAACGGTTTCCGGATCATCGCTCATGTCGAGGCCTCGAAGCGGTTGTCGCCGCCGGGCAGGCGAAGCCGTGCGCGTGCAACCTTGGCAGGATCGATATCCGAGGCTTCCGCAAAGGCGATCAGCGTCGGCTCATGGGCGCAGATGAAGTCCAGCACGCCAGCCAAAAACCCGCGCGAGCGCGCCGCCGCCCGGATCTGCCCGACCTCGATGCCGGTCAGCGACAGGAAACGCGGCAGCAGCACCGGATCGCCAGCAATGAAGCCGAGCGCGGCGATGGCTATGCCTTCAGCCTCTTCGTCCTGTGGAGCGGTGGCCATGGCTTGGTCCTCACGGGTTCAGGCCAGCGGCGAATCCGCCGGACTGTTCGCCTTGTTGGTATCCGGTTTGCGTTTCGTAAATCAAATTGTTCTAGCGTAGAGTTTGGATATGGGGACATCCGCCTTGGTGCCAGTCTGGTGCTGAACGGAAGATCGAAGCCCACGGGGACCGGATATGACCAAGAAAGTCATGATCGTGGAAGACAATGAGCTGAACATGAAGCTCTTCCGCGACCTGATCGAAGCGTCGGGCTATGAGACGGTTCGCACCCGCAACGGGCTCGAAGCGCTGGACCTTGCGCGCTCCACCAAGCCCGATCTCATTTTGATGGACATTCAGCTGCCGGAAGTTTCCGGCCTGGAAGTCACCAAATGGCTGAAAGCCGATGACGAGCTGCATGTCATCCCGGTCATTGCGGTCACCGCCTTTGCCATGAAGGGCGATGAGGAGCGCATCCGCCAGGGCGGTTGCGAGGCCTATATTTCAAAGCCGATCTCGGTTGCGGGATTTGTGCAGACCATCAAATCCTATCTCGGGGATGCCTGAACAGGCGGAGCGGACACGGACATGACGGCACGTATTCTGGTAGTCGATGACATTCCGGCCAATGTTCGCCTCCTCGAGGCGCGCTTGTTGGCGGAATATTTCGAGGTGCTGACCGCATCAAATGGCGAGCAGGCGCTGGCCATCTGCGAAGCCGAGCGCGTCGATGTCATCCTGCTCGACATCATGATGCCCGGCATTGACGGTTTCGAGGTCTGCCGCCGCCTGAAGGCCGATCCGCAGACTTCCCACATTCCCGTTGTTATGGTGACGGCGCTTGACCAGCCGGCGGACCGCGTGAAGGGCCTGCAGGTGGGCGCCGATGATTTCCTCACCAAGCCGGTCAACGATTTGCAGTTGATGACGCGTGTCAAAAGCCTTGTCCGCTTGAAAAGCCTGTCGGACGAGTTGCGCTTGCGCGCTGCCACCACGCGCAACATCGGCATCGAGGAATTGCTGAACAGCCGCGCTGCCGAGCAGGATGCAAAAGCTCCTTCCTTCCTGCTGATTGACGAGCGCGAGGCCTCAGCCTCGCGCCTTTCCAAGGTGCTGGGCGAAGTGGGCGAGGTGACCCATGTCGCCGATCCGCAGCAGGGCTTCTTCGAGGCGGTCAACAAGGTCTTTGACGGCATCATTGTTTCCACCGGCTTTGCCGAGTTCGATCCGCTGCGCCTTTGCTCGCATCTGCGCTCGGTCGATGCGACGCGCTTTACGCCGATCATCCTTGTCGCCGAGTCCGACCAGGAGGAACTGGTCACCCGTGGCCTGGAACTGGGCGTCAACGATTACGTGACCCGTCCGGTCGAGCCGCAGGAATTCAAGGCCCGCCTGGCCACGCAGGTGCGCCGCAAGCGCTACAATGACGGCCTGCGCGCCTCCGTTGCCCAGACCATCGAAATGGCGGTCACCGATCCGCTGACCGGCATGCACAACCGCCGCTATCTCGACAGCCATCTGGAGCGCCTGTTTGAGCGCGCCCGTTCACGTGGCCGCCCGCTGTCGGTGATGATGACCGATCTCGACCGCTTCAAGCTGGTCAACGACACCCACGGCCATGATGCCGGGGACGAGGTGATCCGCGAATTTGCCCGCCGCGTGCGCCGCCATGTTCGCGGTGCCGATCTTGCCTGCCGCTACGGCGGCGAGGAATTCGCCATCATCATGCCCGATACGCCGGCCGAAATCGCCGGCAAGGTGGCCGAGCGGCTGCGCGCACAGATCGAGGGCGAGCGCTTCGATGCCGGGGACGGACGCTTTCTTGACGTGACGGTCTCGATCGGCGTGGCAACGATTACCGGCGCTGACACCCACGCTTCGGCCATCCTGAAGCGGGCAGACAACGCGCTCTATGAGGCCAAGAATTCAGGCCGCAACAGGGTCGTTTCGAAGGCTGCCTGAGTCGCTGAGCCGGGTCTTTCATCCACTGGATCTGCGCGGCTGTCTGCTTTTTGCCACTTTGCGGGTAGGGCGCCACTTAACCATGAATCAGCATGGACTGACGTCAAGGTAAAGAAACTGTTGATTTTTTGTGCCCGCAAGCACAGCTTCTGCCGCAAGACGGATGGGCGGAGTGCGCAAGCATTCCAGGTCACGAGGGGCAAACCATCCCGATCACACCCCATGATGCCCGGGCCGCCGCATTTCCCGGACATTTTGGGGTAGCCGGCCGGTCTGGCGCCAGTGGCCTCCTCGTACCGCTGCCAGATACCGGCCGGCCCCGTTTCCAGTCCAGGCGCTCGCGCTATCCCGACAAACAAAAACGCCGCCCCGAAGGACGGCGTCTGATGGTCAACCAGAGATCAAGGATTACTTGATCTTGGTTTCCTTGAATTCTACGTGCTTGCGGGCCACCGGGTCATACTTCCGCTTGACCATCTTCTCCGTCATCGTGCGGGAGTTCTTGGTCGTCACGTAGAAGGAGCCGGTGTCGGCGGTCGAAAGCAGCTTGATCTTGATGGTGGTAGCCTTGGCCATGGTCTTGTCCGTTTCCTGATGTGAGAACCGCCAGCCACAGGACAACAGGGCCTCGGCACGGGGTGTGATCTGGCGCGACAGATACTGATCGTGCCGGGAAAGTCAACCCCGGCCTGTTTGACTTTCAGAAAAGGCTGCTCCCTTGTGCCTGGCTCAAGCGCGGTCAGGCCGGGAAAGCCCGGTTGATCGATCTCTGACCAGCTTCCGGTGGGTCGCCTCAATGCCTCTTCGAAAAATCCGCCATTGTGCTAATCCTTGCACTTCCGGGTTGCGGCGCATAATCGGATCATCCCGCCCAGGCCGGAAAAGTCGCTTTAACCCCCAAATCACGGACAATTCCGATGCGCAAGATTTCTGCTCTCTCTGCCGTGCTGCTCCTCTGCGCCGTACCGGCTGCCCAAGCCAAGGTTCCCTTCTTCAATGCGACCTGCGGAAACGGCATTGAAGTCCATGCCGAAGACGGCGGCTATGTCTGGATCAACGGCAAGCAGGCTGAATTGAAGACCTTCAACAGCAATGCCTATGAAGCAAAGCACGGCCATGACGTGATCTCGATCACCATCAACCTGGACGGGTCGGTCCTGGCAAGCTGGACAGGCCAGCATGGCGCAAACGGCATCTGCACGATCAAGGAATGATCGGCGATCGACTGCATCGCCGCCGCTGACAAGGGAGTTCAGCGGCGCGGTGCCGCCAGGATGCGCCAGACCACAAGCGCCAGATAGGGAACGAAAAATCCGCTGAGAACATGGGCAAAGCCGGCAGGTCCGGCCTTGTCCATGCCGATGCCGATCGCCCAGGGGCCAGCCAGCATGCCAAGCGCATAACAGAAGACGAAGGCCGCATTGGCGGCCACCAGGTCGCGCCCCTGCAACTGCGATCCCAGATGTGCAAGGCCGACCGTGTAGAGCCCGGACACCACGCCACCCCAGACGAACAGCACGGCTGCCGTCAGCGTCCAGTCATCGGCAACCGAGGGAAGCACCAGCATTCCGGCCAGCCCGACAGCCGCGCAGATGGCGAGCAGGATGCGCCTGTCACCGATCTTGTCGCTCAGAAAGCCGAGCGGGATCTGCAGCAGCACATTGCCGAGCCCGATCATCGTCAGAAGGAGCGCCGCATCGGCTTCCGAGTGGCCATATTTCACACCAAAAACCGGGAACAAGGCAAAGCCGCCGGTTTCGACCGCACCATAGACCAGAACGGCTGCTGTCGCCGTCGGGACCAGCAGGATGTAGCTGAAGAGGCCTGCACCCGGCCTGCCGTCACCCTCCTTGCCGAGATCCGGGCTTTCACTGCGGGCAAGCAGCACAGGAATGCAGGCCCCGACAATCAGCACGAGGATGGTGCCGAAAGGCGTGAAGCCTTGCGATCCGATCTGCGAGAACAGCCATGGCCCCGCTGCAAAGCCGAGCGACAGGACGGTGGCATAGATGCCCAGCACGAAGCCGCGACGCTCCGGTGGGGCGGAATGGTTGACCCAGGCTTCCGACAGGATGAACAGCACGGTCAGCGCAAAATGCAGGATGGCGCGCAGCATGAACCAGGCTTCAAGGCTGGGGAACACGTAAAAGCCGGTAAACGAGGTGGCACTCACGCCCAGCATCACAAGGATCACCGGCACGATGCCGAACCGCACGGCGAGCGGCGTGGCAAAGGGGGCTGCCGCCAGTGAGGCAAGGCCCGCCACGGCCGTGTTCATGCCGATCATGCCGGCGGATACGCCGCGATTGTCCAGAATGAAGGAGAGCAGGGGGATGCCGAGGCCGATCGCCATGCCGACCACGGAAATAGTGGCGATGGCCGCTGCCAAGGCCCGCCAGTTGGGTTGGCTGCCGGTATCCCTCATAGTCTCTGCCTGCTGCGTCATGAACCCTCCTTGCGCCTGAAAGGGCGCAACCGCAATGCCCTCAAAGCATGTCGCGAAGGAAGGTTCCGCGATGCATGCGGAAGAAGGGAACCGCGCCGCCCGGATCAAGACCAGGATCGCTTTTTAACCGTTCTTGCAACTCTTCTATGACAGTTTTGGTAATGAGCGGCAGATCGACCTGCTTGGCGTCCTCGAAGGTCAGCCAGACCAGTTCTTCCAGTTCG
>JBGSQC010000253.1:0-13966 GCA_041738295.1 Zhengella sp.
GCCCCGGCAAGCACGATGCGCCCGGATGGCGCAACGCCACTGGTCTTGAGGCCGATCTGGATGGCGCCAGCGGTTCGCACATTGGCTAGCGTCCAGCCCGGTCGCGGCAGCACCCGTTCGCTGGCGCCGGTCGCAAGGATCAGCGCCGAAGGCCGCAGGTAGAAACCGGGGGAACCGGTAACCAGCACCTCGCCGCCATGGTCAATTCCGGCAAAGCGGCTTTGCAGGCGGATCGAAATGAGGTCCCGATGGGCTTCGAGACCCGCCGTCAGAGCCGCCCACCTTCGGCGATGAGACCAGGAAAGCGACACTGGCTTCGTGCCAGGAACCGGCTGGCGGTGGATCATCCCGCCGATGCGCATGGCCTGGTCGGCAACGATGCAGGCGATGCCGGTGCGGGCAAGCTCTATGGCTGCAGACAATCCGGCAATGCCTGCCCCGACAATGAGAACCGGCTTGTCAGTCATGGCGGTGCTGCCTTCCACCTGCTTCCAGGCGCAGTCCGGTTCGCGCTTCCAGCAGGCAGGCCTCGGTCAAACTTCCGTTCAGCATCACAAGGCAGGACTGGCATTGGCCGATGCCGCAAAACAGCGCCCTCTCCTGCTGGTTCGCCCCCGTGCCAAAGCTGCGGATACCGGCGCGATCAAGCGCGCTGGCCACCGTTTCACCGGGCCGGAAGGAAATGGCGTCGCCATTCCAGAAAAAGGTTCCGTGCAACGAAGCGTCAGTCATGACACGCCTCTGGCGGTAGCCTTGCTGCGCGCAAGGAAACGGTCCGGCGACAGCGCGTCCAGATCGACGCCAAGCGATGCGGCGGGAGCCTTTCCGGTGACAAGATTGGCCACTTCGCGGCCCATCAACGCCGAAAGGCAGATGCCATCGCCCTCAAATCCGGTCGCCGCCACAATGCCCGGCAGCCCGGAAAGCGTCCCGAACAGGGGCAGGCCGTCTTCAGTGGCCGCGCGCACACCGGCAAAAACCCTGAGCACGCGACGCTCGCGAAGCGATGGCCAGACATCTGCCGCGCTCTGCAGCAGGCGGCGCAAGGTGGCAAAGTCGGTTCGGGCCGGATCGCCATGGTCTTCGCGGCTTGAGCCAATAAGGAACTGGCCGGTCGCCAGCGGATCAATTACCGAGGGTTGGCGCGGGCTTTCGCTCATCGATGTGGTTTTTTGCACCAGATAGGAGGCGGCAGTGAGAATTCCGGGAAGCCGGGACCCGGTTCCGGAATCCGTTACGATCAACTGTCCGGCGCGCGGCCGCAGCGGCAATTGCGGAAGCAGGGTGGCCGACCCTAGGCCTCCGGCAACCAGCAGCGTCGATTCCCGGAAATCAGCCAGGGTTCCGTTGGCGAGTTCCGCCGTCACCGTCACTTCATCATTCTCCGGGGAAGCGGACATGATGCGCGCGGGCCAGAGCGTTTCCAGCCCTTCGCCTGCGTGGCGCAAATAGGCGGTAACAGCCTGATAGCCCAGCATGTGGCCTTCGCCTTCCAGCGCCAGCATGCGCCGGGCCAAAGGCGCAGTACCCGGAAGGATCGACGGTCCGAAACCATCGGAAGCAACCCTGACCGGTCCGTCCAGCGACTTCAGCTTGAGCGCGAGCGCATCGAGCGCTTCGTCCTCCTCGGCGCAAGTGGAAAAGAAATAGGATGGTCGGGTGTGAAACAATCCGGCGAGCGGTCCGCCATTCTTGGCAAGGGCTGCCGTGTGAAGAAGCGATTCAACGGCCAGGCGCGCCGCTGGTCCGGGCTTTTTGGAAGCAACCGAGACCGAACCATCCGCAGCGCCGGAGGCACCAGCCGCCGGGCCTGTGGCGTCAAGCACCAGAACCCGCAACCCGGCCTTTGCCAAATGCCAGGCCGCCGAAGCGCCGACAATGCCGGCGCCGGCAACAATCACATCATATCGGGCTCCAGCAGGCATGTTTGTCCTTGTCCGGCACGCAAAATTGCCTTCCCCCACCGGCATTCCCGACGAGTGAGCCAAACGGTAAGGGCGCAAGTCGCTGCCTGCCACATAAAAGAAAGCGCCGAATTACAATATTTTTTACATCAGACAGCAGCGATCCGGTGACTTTGCAGCGCAGCATGGGCCGGGTCGATGTTGACGCAGGAGGCAATGGGTCTGAGGTACAATATTTCTTGTATATGTTCGCATTCTTTTCCATTGTTCGCCTTGGCCGTCTCTGGCTTGCTCCTCATTGCGTCCGCCCATGCGGAGAAAACGGCGACCACACAGTCGCGCTGGACAAACTGGAGGTCCTCATGTCGATGCTGAAAAAGTACATTCTGGCGTTTGGCGCGCTCGTCGCGCTTGCCTTTTCCACGGCTGCTGCCATGGCGCAGCAGGCCACCATTGATGAAATCCGGGCGCGTGGTGTGCTGCGCATGGCAGGCATCCTCAATGAGGACCCCTATTTCTCCAAGGATCCGCGCACCAATGAATGGCGCGGCTTTGCAGTGGAGATGGGCCGCGACATGGCCAATGAGCTGGGCGTGAAGCTCGAAGTGGTGGAATCAAGCTGGGCCAACTCGATCCTCGACGTGCAGTCGGGCAAGGTTGATGTCGCCTTTGCGCTGACCGCCCTGCCCAAGCGCGCCCTTTCGGTGAATTTTTCCGCTCCGACCTACTACAACAGCTTCGTGATCATTTCGCCGAAGCCGGAACTCGCTACCAAGACCTGGGCTGAACTCAATGATCCGGCCGTCACCATTGCCGTCGACCTCGGCTCCTCGCAGGACCAGATCACTAAGGCCTATCTTCCCAAGGCCAACATCCTGCGCTTCAAGACGCGCGATGAGGCTGTCATTGCGGTTGCCACCGGCAAGGCTGACGCCATCATCAACACCGTCTTCAACGGCATGGTGATGACCAAGAAGAACGACCAGATCGGCAAGGTTTATGTGCCGCAACCCATCCTGTCTTCGCCGTCGGTTGTCGGCATCAATTATGCCGCTGACGAAGTGTTCAAGAAGTTCGTCTCGGCCTGGGCCGACTACAACCGCCGCGTCGGCAACAACCAGACCTGGATCCTCAAGGGTCTGGAGCCTTTCGGCATCACGCTGGAAGACCTGCCCGCCGGTTTCGACATCAACGGCTGATTGTTCCCCTCAACAAACAGGCGCGGACGGAACCTCCTGTCCGCGCCATTTTTCTGAAAAGCCCGGAGGCACGGCATGTACAAATGGGATTTCTTCACCGTCCTGCAATCCTTTGACCTGTTCCTCCTCGGCATCTGGACAACTTTTCTCTACACGGTCGGCTCCATCCTGATTGGTGGCGTGATCGGACTGCTGGTGGCCTTTGCCCGCCTGTCGCGCTTTGCGGCGCTCCGTATCGCCGCGCGCAGCTACCAGGAGATATTCCGCTGCACGCCGCTGCTGATGCAGATCCTCTGGGCCTATTACGCCCTGCCGCTGCTGCTGGGCTTCACCATTTCCAACACCATAGCCGGCCTGCTGGTGCTTTCGCTTTATGTCGGGTCCTTCTATGGCGAGATCTTCCGGGGCGGCATCAACGCCATCGACAAGGGACAAAGCGAGGCGGCCATGGCCGTCGGCATGTCCGGCCTGCAATCCATGCGCTACATCGTGCTGCCGCAGGCGGTGAAAAAGATGATGCCGGCCTTCATCAACCAGTCGGTTATCCAGGTGAAGAACACATCGTTGCTCTATGCCATCTCGATTGCCGAGCTGACCTACATGACATCGGTCGTCAACAGCGAGACCTATCGCCCGCTGGAAGCCTACACGCTGGCAGGCATCATGTATTTCGTCCTGCTGTTTCCGCTCACCCAATTCGCCGACATGTACGAACGCCGGATGCGGCGCAGCGACTAGGGTCAGGAGATTTCCCATGAACAATGACGCCACGCCGGTCATGTCCGTTCGCGGACTGAACAAGTATTTCGGAACGCTGCACTGCCTCCAGGACATTGATCTTGACGTCAAGTCGGGCGAAGTCGTCGGCATCATCGGCCCGTCCGGTTCGGGCAAGTCCACGCTGATCCGCTGCCTCAACCAGATGGAGATGCCGTCATCCGGCACAGTCCGGTTCCAGGGGCGCACGGTGGGCGGCGGCTTCAGAAGCAAGGGCGATCTGGTTGGTACCGGCGAATTGCGCCGCCATGTCGGCATGGTCTTTCAGCATTTCAACCTCTTCCCGCATCTGACCGTGATCGAGAATGTCATCCAGGGGCCGCTGCGTGTGTTGAAGCGGCCAAAGGCAGAGGTCGAGGCCGAAGCGATGGTGCTGCTGGGCCAGGTCGGCCTGTCCGACAAGCGTGACGCCTTTCCGTCGCATCTCTCCGGCGGGCAGAAGCAGCGTGTCGCCATTGCGCGTGCGCTGGCGATGAAGCCGGAAGTGCTGCTTCTTGACGAAGTGACGAGCGCGCTTGACCCAGAACTGGTCGGCGAAGTGCTTCAGGTGATCCGCAAGCTTGCCCATGATGGTATGACCATGCTGCTCGTCACCCACGAAATGGCGTTTGCTGCCGATGTGGCCAGCCGCATCATCTTCATGGAGAGCGGCCGCATTGCAGAGGAAGGATCGCCGGAAGACATCCTGCGCAATCCGAAGTCCGACCGCCTGAAGGCCTTCCTTTCGCGCTTCCACGCCTGACGGGACCCATGACCACATGACGAATGCCAGTTCAAAGCGGGTTATGATCATCGGAGCCGGCCGTGTCGGACGCGCCGCCGCGGGTATCCTTGCCGCCAGCAGACGCTATGAGCCGGTGCTTGCCGACATCAGCCCTGATGCGCTTGCCGCGGCTCCTGATGGGGTCGAGACGCTGGAAATCGGCTATTCCATGGGCGACTTCCTGCACCGGGTGCTCCCGGGAAGCGTGGCCGTTCTGTCTGCTGCGCCATCCGGCGGCGCGCAGGTCGCCGAAGCTGCGCGCCTCACCGGCTGCCACTATGTCGACCTAGCAGACGACACGTCACAGGCCCACGCCATCGCAGCCATTGCAGAAGGTGCCGCCACCAGCTTCATCACCTCCTGCGGCCTTGCGCCGGGCTATGCCAATGCTCTGCTGCGCCAGGTGTTGCGCACGGCAACCCCGCAATCCGAAATCCTGATGCAGGTCGGAATTTTGCCTGCAGAGCGCAGTGGCCGGCTCGGATATGCCAATCTCTGGGGCATTGACGGCCTGATTGCAGAATACACAAAACCCTGCCTTGCCATTCGCAACGGGGAAACGGTCTCCCTGCCGCCGCTGAGCGAGCATGAGACGCTCACCCTTGAAGGCGAAGCCTTCGAGACCTTCACTACCGCCGGAACTCTGGACGGGCTGATGCGGGAAACGGCGGGCCAGGTGAAGTCCATGACCTTCAAGACGCTGCGCTATCCAGGCCATCTCGATTACATGCAGTTCCTGCTCGACGACATGGGCCTGTCGACCCGCATCTATGCGCTGAAAAGCCTGCTCATGAATGCCCTGCCCCATGCAGAGCGCGACCGGGCGATCATCCATATCAGCCACCGCAGGAAGAGCGGCGCAGAACCGGAGGAGCTGCTGAAGGAATTCGCCTCAGTGCCAGACGGGAGCGGCGGCTGGATTTCAGCCTCCAGCCGGGTTTCAGCTGTTCATGCCTGCGCTGTCCTTGATGTCGTGTGCAGCGGAAACGGGCCGGGACAAGGCCACCATGCCGGTGATAGGATTGAGCTCGAAACCCTTCAATCCAGCCCGCTGTTTGACCTTTGATGAAGCGGCAGGGCGAAAGCGCACGCAGCGGAACCCGGATGAAATTGCCGTCAGGAGAGCAGTCGAACGACCAGTT
Organism: Zhengella sp.; assembly: GCA_041738295.1. Lineage (GTDB taxonomy): Bacteria > Pseudomonadota > Alphaproteobacteria > Rhizobiales > Rhizobiaceae > Zhengella. The sequence continues at coordinate 5,786 of JBGSQC010000253.1, forward strand.
CAGGACTGACATTGCCCTGCTCCAGACCTTTCACCTTGTTGCGCGCATGGGGTCTTTTTCAGCGGCCGCCAAGCGCCTCAACATTTCCTACCAGACGGCGGCCAACCACATCAGGCGGTTGGAGCAGATCTATCGCATCCAGCTCGTGCTGCCTCAAAAGGGCTCGCGCCAGATCACGCTGACGCCGCAAGGCCAGGCCTTGCACGCTTCGCTCGGCGACGAGCTGGACACGATCCTGTCGCGCATCTCGGTGCTGCTGCGTGATGTCGGCTCAGTGCTGCGGGTCGGCGTGCCGCAGGCGCTGTTCCATCACTTCTTTCCGCAAATCCTTGAGCGCTTCAGTGCGACGGAAGAAAACATCCGCCTTGAATTCTATGAGCGCGACGCGACGCTGGAGCGCATGATGATTGACGGTGCGCTGGATGCCGTCGTGTCCGAACGCTCGCTCTCCTCACCCATCATCGCCCAGCAGTTGATCGCCTCCTACAGGGTGGCGCTGATCTATCCGAGGGCCTGGTCAGCGGAAGCAAAGCCCGCTGACGGGCTGGACTTCTTTCGCGACCGCGCCTTCATGACCTATGAGCAGTCGCAGAACATCCGCACCCGCTCGACCGACTATCTCGCCGCCGCCTTCGGCGTGCCGCCGCGCCTCACTGTTTGCGCTTCCGGCAGCACGTCACTGACTGCCCTTGTCGGCCACGGCCTTGGCTATTCGGTGGTGCCGGAATGGTGCGTGGCCGATGATGATCCGGCCATCGAGAAGATCGTACTGGATGAGGTGGAACCGATGAACATCTGGTTCACCCACATCGCCTTCCTGAGCGAAAACCGTTTCATCCGCCAATTGCGGCAAGCCTGCCAGGACGTGATTGCCGGTCAACTCATCCGGCCGGACTGATTTAACTCAACGGCAAGACCGGCCCGCGCGCTCAAGCGCCCGGCGCGTCAAGAACCGCTGTAGCCTCAATCTCCACCAGCGCCTCGTCTTCGATCAGATCCTTGACGACGATCATGGTCATGGACGGGAAGTGGCGGCCGAACACGCGGCGATAGGCCTCTCCCACCTCCCCCTGGCGGGCAAGGTATTCCTTCTTGTCGGTGACATACCAGGTCAGCCGGACGATGCTTTCCACCGTTCCGCCTGCCTTTTCGACGATCGACTTGATGTTGAGGAGCGCCTGCTCCATCTGGCCGACAAAATCATGGGTGCGGAACACCTGATCTCCATCCCAGCCGATCTGCCCCCCGACATAGAGAGAGCCGTTGGACACGAGGACGCCGTTCGCATAACCCTTTGCGGGAAGCCAGCCGTCCGGCTGAATGAGCGTGTGCATGGCGGACATCCTTTTGTTTAGACCCCAAGATGGCGATCAGTCAGTTCCGGGGTCAGAGTGCTGAACTTGCCGGACCAGACGGAAGTTCCCTTTTCAAGAATCACCGCCTTGTCGGCCACTTTGCCGAGTTCCTTCAAAGACTTGTCGACAACGATCAGCGACATTCCTGTCTCGGCTTTGACCTTGCCGATGGCCGCCCAGATTTCCTGGCGAACCACGGGAGCGAGCCCCTCGGTCGCCTCATCGAGGATCAGCAGGCGCGGATTGGTCATCAGCGCGCGGCCGATGGCCAGCATCTGCTGTTCGCCGCCCGACAGCGATGCTGCAAGCTGCATCCGCCTCTCGCCAAGCCTCGGGAAAAACGCGTTGATGCGCGCCAGATCCCAGGCGCCTGGGCGGGCAGCTGCAATGAGGTTTTCCTCAACCGTCAGGCCGCCAAAGCAGCGGCGGCCTTCCGGAACAAGGCCGATGCCGGCGCGCGCTGCCTTGTAGGGGGGCTGGTTGGCCAGATCCTGGCCATTGAAGAGCACCGAGCCGCCCTTGTTGCGCAACAGCCGGCAGATCACCTTGATGGTCGTCGACTTGCCCATGCCGTTGCGCCCGAGCAACGCCAAAACCTCGCCGTCGTCCAGCGACAGATGGACATCGAACAGGGCCTGCGACGCGCCATAGAAAGCCGAAACATGGGCAAGCTTGAGAAGGGTCATGCGTCCTCCTCGCCGAGATAGGCAACGCGCACTTCGCGGCTGGCGCGGATTTCGGCGACCGTGCCGGTGGCTATGATCTTGCCGTAGACAAGCACGCTGATCCGGTCGGCCAGCGAGAACACCGCATCCATGTCATGCTCCACCAGCAGGATCGGCGCCTTGTGGCGCAAGCCGTCAAGAAAGCCGATAAGACGGTGCGAGCCTTCCACGCCAAGCCCGGCCATGGGCTCGTCCATCAGGAAAATGCGCGGCGACAACGTCAGCGCCACGGCCACTTCCAACTGGCGGCGTTGGCCGTGGGAAAGCTCTGCCGTACGGAAATTTCGGAAATCCGCAAGACCGACCTGTTCCAGCGCCTCGCTTGCGACATCGAGCAAGGCTTGGTCCTTCATGGCCTGACGGAAGAAGCCGAACACATCGCCCCGGTGCCCAAGCGCCCCGATGACGGCATTCTGGAGAACCGTATAGTCCATGACCAGAGACGACACCTGGAAGGTACGCCCCATGCCGAGGCGGGCGCGCTGCGCCGTTGAAAGACCCGTGACATCGCGCTCGTCAAACATGACGGTTCCGCTGTCCGGCCGCAGCCCGCCGGCTATCTGCTTGATCAGCGTGGACTTGCCGGCGCCATTCGGCCCGATAAGGGCATGGATTTCGCCCGGACGCAGGTCGAGGTTCACATTGTCGCTGGCCTTCAGTCCGCCAAAGGACTTTGAGATGCCAGACAGGGAAAGGACCGGCTCAGTCATTGGCAGCCTCCCGTCCGGCGATGAGGCCATAGAGGCCGCCGCGCGCAAACAGAACCACGCCCAGCAGGATGGCACCAAGATAGATGTGCCAGTAGTCGCTCATGCCGCCCAGCACATGCTCCAGCAGGATGAAAAGGACCGCTCCCGCGAGCGGCCCGCCAAGCCGCCCCACCCCGCCAAGGATCACGAACACCATGATCTCACCGGATGTCTGCCAGGACAGCATGGACGGGCTGACGAAGCGGTTGAGATCAGCAAACAGCGCGCCCGCCAGCCCGGTGATTGCGCCCGAAATGGTGAAGGCTGTCAGGAAAAGGCCGTAAGGGACCTGGCCAACCGCCTGCACGCGATCGGTATTCTGCCGCGCCGCGCCCAGCATGAGGCCATAGCGCGACTTCGAGATCCGCCAGACGCTTGCCAGCACAATGAGGAGCAGCCCATAGCAGACCGCGAAAAACTGCAGCGGATCCATGGTGTTGAGACCGGGAAAACGGTTTCTCACATAGATCGAAAGGCCGTCTTCGCCGCCATAGGCCGGGAAGGAAATGGCAAAATAGTAGATCATCTGTGCAAAGGCGAGCGTGATCATGATGAAGTAGACGCCCGACGTGCGAAGCGAAAGCGCACCGATCGCCAGCGCCGCCACCGTGCTGACGAGAATGGCTACAATCCAGCCGGTGATCATCGACTGGCTGCCCTCGATGACAAAGGGCCATTCGGCAAGCGGCGTGTAGGTCTGCGCATGGAAGGCCAGGACACCCATCGCATAGCCGCCCAGCCCGAAGAAGGCCGCATGCCCGAAGCTGACCAGACCGCCAAGGCCGAGCGCGACATTGAGCCCTATGCCGGCAATCGCAAAGATGATCGCCCTTGTCAGCAACGTGATGAGAAATGGTTCATCGGCCAGTGACGCCAGGATCGGCGCGACCAGAAGTCCGACAAGCAGCACAGCGGTGAGAACGGTTTCGCGCTTCATGTCATGCCGCTCCGAAAAGGCCCTTGGGCCTGAACAGCAGGACAGCGGCCATCAGCAGGTAGATGGCCATGGAGGCGAGCGACGAGCCGACGGATGTGGCGGCAGAGGCCTCCATGAACAGCCCGAAGAATTGCGGCAGCATGGCGCGGCCGAGAGTATCGGTGAGCCCGACCAGGATTGCGCCAACCAGCGCCCCCTTGATGGAGCCGATGCCGCCAATCACGATGACCACAAAGGCAAGGATCAGCACCGGCTCGCCCATTCCGACCTGCACCGACTGGATGGCCCCGATCAGCGCGCCTGCAAGACCGGCGAGCGCCGCGCCAAGCGCAAAGACCAGCGTGTAGAGTTGCGAAATGTTGACGCCGAGCGCGCCGATCATCTCGCGGTCGTTCTCGCCTGCGCGGATGCGGATGCCGATGCGGGTTTTGGCGATCATCCAGAACAGGCCGCCGGCAATGGCAAAGCCGGCACCGATCAGCGCAAGGCGGTAAACCGAATAGTTGATGCCAAATGGAAGCGCCACCGTGCCACCAAGCCAGGCAGGCCGGTCGAGATAGAGCGGCAGCGAGCCGAACACCCAGCGCGTTCCTTCCGAGAAGATCAGGATGAGCGCGAAGGTGGCCAGCACCTGATCCAGATGGTCGCGATCATAGAGGCGGCGGATCACCGTGGTTTCCACGATCACGCCGGCAATCGCTGCGGCTGCCATGCTGGCGGCAAGGGCCAGAAGGAAGGAGCCGGTTGCCGCCGCAACGGCAGCAGCAGCAAAGGCACCGACCATGTAGAGCGACCCGTGGGCGAGATTGATGAGGCCCATCACACCGAAAATCAGGGTCAGCCCTGCTGCCATCAGGAACAGCATGACTCCCAGCTGCAGGCCGTTGAGCGCCTGCTCGATGAAAAGGATGAGCGACATGAATGGGTGCCTTGGGATTGAGGCGTCAGGCCGGGCAACCGCCCGGAGCCAAAGCTCCGGGCGGTTCCGGTCTAGTGCAAGTTACATCTTGCACTCTGCGGAATAGGCATCGCCGTGATTTTCAAGCGCGACGCCCACCAGCTTGTTGGTGAAAACCTCACCTTCCTTCACCACTTCGCGGACATAAATGTCCTGGATCGGATGGTTGTTCGGTCCGAAGGAGAACTTGCCGCGCGTGCTCTTGAAGTCGGCTGCCTTGAGGGCGGCGCGGAAGGCTTCTGCGTCCTTCACGTCGGCCTTGGCCATTGCCGAGATCATAAGGTTGGCGGTGTCATAGCCCTGCGAGGCATAAAGCGACGGCAGGCGGCCATAGGCTTCCTGGAACGCCTTGACGAAGGTCTTGTTGGCCTCGTTGTCGAGGTCCTTGGACCATTGCGAGGTGTTCTTCACGCCAAGTGCCGCAGCGCCAACTGCCTGCAGGATGCCCTGGTCAAAGGAGAAGGCAGGACCGACGACCGGCAGGCCGACGCCACTGTCGGCATACTGCTTGAGGAAGGAAATGCCCATGCCGCCGGGCAGGAAGAAGAACACGCTGTCTGCGCCTGATGCGCGGATCTGCGCGATTTCGGCGGCATAGTCGGTCTGGCCGAGCTTGGTGTAGAGTTCGCCCGCCAGTTCACCCTTGTAGAAGCGCTTGTAGCCGGTCAGCGCATCGGTGCCGGCCGGATAGTTCGGGGCAAGGATGAAGCTTTTCTTGAACCCAGCCTTGGTGGCATAGGCACCAGCTGCCTCATGCAAATTGTCGTTCTGCCAGGCGACATTGAAATAGTTCTTGTTGCAGCCCTTGCCGGCAAGCGCGGAGGGGCCGGCATTGGGCGACAGGTAGATCTTGTCCTGCGCCACCACGCCCGGCACAACGGCCATGGCAAGGTTCGACCAGATTATGCCGGTCAGGATGTCGACTTTTTCGGACTGGATCATCTTGTCGGCCAGCTGCACGGCCACATCGGGCTTCTGCTGGTCGTCCTCGACGATCACCTCGATATCGGTGCGGCCGGACAGCTTGACGGCAAGCTGGAAACCGTCGCGCACATCGATGCCGAGGCCTGCTCCACCGCCGGATGTCGTGGTGATCATGCCGACCTTGATGCCTTCGGCCCAGGCGCTGGTGGAAAATACCCCGGTGGAGAGCGCAGCAATGGAAGCTGCGAGCATCATTGACTTGAGTTTCATGTTTTTCATCCCATTGGTTTCCTCTGATGGTCGCCTGTTCCGGCGATTTTGCTGTTACCCGTTGCCTTCTTGACCGGACTTCCCCTGGTATCCGCTCCGTTCCGCACAAAGTGAGCCGGAACTGGTGGCGTGAGCAGCTGATTGAAGGCGCCACCCACGAATAGCCGCTCCGTTGGATTGATCAAGCCAAAACGCTGCGGAACGCCGCTCCTGTGAAACGCCCTGACGCGAAATCCCTCTTGCCGATCCGGGATTTATCATTGCGCCCTCTCCCTCAGCACAAAGCGCTGGATCTTGCCGGTTGCCGTCTTGGGCAGTGCGTCATGAAACAGGATGGAGCGCGGATATTTGTAGGGTGCGATGACCGCCTTGACGTGCTCCTGCAGCGTGCGGCACAGCGCATCACTGGCGTCATGGCCTTCTGCCAGCACGATATGGGCCTGAACGATCTGGCCGCGCTCGGCATCCGGAATGCCAATGACTGCGCATTCAAGAACCGCGTGATGTTTCAGCAGGGCCGCTTCCACCTCCGGCCCGGCAATGTTGTATCCGGCCGAGATGATCATGTCGTCATTGCGCGCGGCAAAATGGAAATGGCCCTCGCGGTCGATGCTGAAACTGTCGCCGGTCAGGTTCCACCCGTCGCGGACATAGTCCTTTTGCCGGTCATCATTGAGGTAACGGCAGCCGGTCGGGCCGCGCACAGCAAGCCGGCCCACTTCGCCTTGAGGCACATCCTTCATGTCCTGGTCGACAATGCGGGCCTGATATCCGCCGACCGGCTTGCCTGTGCAGCCGGGCCGGTTGTCGTCAAACCGGTTGGAGATGAAGATGTGCAGCAGTTCGGTCGCACCGATCCCGTCCAGCATCGGCTTGCCGGTCTTGGCCTTCCATTCCTCATAGACTGGTGCCGGAAGCGTCTCGCCCGCCGAAACAGCCGCCCGCAGGCTGGAAAGGTCCGCACCCTCGTCCATCGCCTTCATCATCACGCGGTATGCCGTGGGCGCGGTGAAACAGATGGTGGCGCGGTGATTCTGGATGATCTCGACCATGTTGGAGGGAGACGCATTCTCAAGCAGCGTTGCCGCCGCCCCGAAGCGAAGCGGAAACACCGCCAACCCGCCAAGGCCGAAGGTGAAGGCAAGTGGCGGCGACCCAACGAACACGTCGTCCGGCGTCACGTTGAGGACTTCGCGTGCATAGCCATCGGCGATGATCAGCAGGTCACGGTGGAAATGCATTGTCGCCTTGGGTTCGCCAGTCGTGCCGGACGTGAACCCGAGAAGGGCGACATCATCGCGTCCGGTCTTCACCGCCTCGAAGCGCACCGGCTTTTGAAGCGCCAGCCGGTCAAGCTCCGCATCATGATTGGACGTGCCGTCAAAGGCGACAACGTGCTTCAGAAAGCGCGAGGAAGCCACACAGGCCCGCAACTCGTCCACCAGGCGGGAATCGCAAAGCGCATGGCTGATCTCGGCCTTGTCGATGATCTTCGTGAGTTCACCGGCCCGGAGCATCGGCATGGTGTTGACGACGACCGCACCAGCCTTGGTGGCAGCCAACCAGCAGGCGACCATGGCCGGATTGTTGGCAGAACGGATCAGCACCCGGTTTCCCGGAACCACGCCCAGATCTTCGACCAGCACGTGGGCGAGCCGGTTGGACCAGTCCGCCAGCTCCTTGTAGGTGCGCTGCCGTCCATTGCCGATGAGCGCGGTGTGGTCACCAAACCCCTTGGCGACCATGGCATCGGTCAGTTCCACAGCCGCGTTGAGATGGTCGGGATAGTCAAATCCCTCCAGCCTGAATTCCGGCCAGAGGTTTTCCGGCGGCAAGCCGTTGCGCGAGAAAGTGTCCACATGCCCTGAAGGTCCAAGCATCACTGTCCTCCCGCAAATTCGGCAAGGGTCTGGCGGGCGATCACCACGCGCTGGACGTCTGATGCGCCTTCGTAAATGCGCAGTGCGCGGATCTCGCGGTAAAGGCTCTCGACCTTCTGGCCGGACCGCACACCATCGCCACCGTGAAGCTGGACGGCGCGGTCAATCACTTTCTGGGCCTGGTCGGTCGAAAACAGCTTGGCCATGGCCGCCTCGCGGGTCACGCGCGGCGCACCCATGTCCTTGGCCCAGGCCGCGCGGTAGACCAGCAGAGCTGCCGCATCCACGTCGAGCGCCATGTCCGCAATATGGCCCTGAACCATCTGGAGGTCAAAAAGCGGCGCACCCTGAACTTGCCGCGAAGTGACGCGCGCCAGCGCCTC